>NZ_CP131131.1:945883-1261178 GCF_033705735.1 Shinella zoogloeoides | reverse complement strand
CGAGGGCATCGACAATCCCTCAGGATGGCTGACCACCGTCGTCGGCCGTATCTGCCTCGACATGCTGCGCGCCCGCGGCAGGCGGCGCGAAGATCCGATCGATGGCGACGAGGGGGAGATGCAGCATGCCGATCCGGCGGCGAGCGCCGACGAGCAGGCGGCGCTGGCCGATAGCGTCGGCCTTGCCCTTCTCGTCGTGCTGGAACGCCTGACGCCCGCCGAGCGCCTCGCCTTCGTGCTGCACGACATGTTCGACGTGCCCTTCGAGGAGATTGGCCGCATCGTGGATCGTTCGCCCGTCGCCACCCGCCAGCTTGCAAGCCGCGCCCGTCGCCGCGTGCAGGGCCTGCCGGAAACGCCGTCGGCCGATTACGAGCGCCGCAAGGGCGTCGTCGCCGCCTTCCTCGCCGCTTCGCGCGACGGCGATTTCTCGGGCCTGCTCGCGGTACTCGACCCCGAGGTCGTCTTCCATGCGGATGCCGATGCGGTGCGCCTCGGTTCGCTGGCCGAAATCACCGGCGCGCAGGCCGTCGCCACCACCTTCAAGGGCAAGGCGACTGCCGCGAGGCTCGCGCTCATCGACGGCGCTCTCGGCCTTGCCGTCATTCTCGGCGGCCAGCTCAAGGTGGTCGTGCTCATGGAAGTGGAGGGTGACAGGATCGTCGAGATCGAATCGATCGCGGACCCGGCGCGGATCGCGGCCATGGAGGTGGCGTATCTTTGATGCCGCAAGCCGGCGGCGTCAGGCCGCCGGCTCGAACCGGAGGATCCCGGCGACCCGCGGGCCGGTGCCGGAATCCGAAGGATGGGAAACGCCATCCATCACCTCCACCGCCGCGAAGTCGAAGGGGCTGATGCCTTCGATGCAGGCGACGTTGATGCCGAACTGGTTCGGGTTGGAGCGGCGCTGGTGGTGGGTGTAGATGCCGCAGGTCCTGCAGAAATAGTGTTTCGCCGTGCCGGTGTTGAACTGGTAGAGCGTCAGGTTGTCTTCGCCCTGCTCGAATTCGATATCCGCGAGCGCCGCGGAAACGGCGATCGCGCCGCGCATGCGGCAGTAGGAACAGGAGCAGCGGCGGATCGTGTTGAATTCGTCCGTCAGCCGAACGCGGAACCGCACGGTGCCGCAGTGACAGGCCGCCGTGTGCTGTTTTCTCTCGTCGCTCATGGCCGTCTCCCGCTCCTGCCTCAACCGTGTTGCGGCTTACAATCGGTTGATGACACCGGCATGTCCAGCGCCCGCTAGATCCCGATCCGCCCGATCGCCGGTATCTTGATCGCCGGCCGCGCCAGGTCGACACCGGCAACGAGGCCCATGATATGCAGTTCTAGCCCCGAGCGAACGCCCGCCGAGATGCCGAGAAGGCCGTAGAGCGTCGCATGCATGTCCCGGCCGTCGGCATCGATCGCGAATAGCCGGCCCTCCGGCAGGTAGTCGCGCCCCACGGCATCCGGCGGCAGGACGACGCCGAGTTCGGGCACGGAGCGCAGCACATGGGCGACGAAGGTGTTGGAGTTCGGCCCCGGCCAGATGCGGTAGGCGCCGGGCTTCGAATAGGGATAGGCGGCGACGGCCTTCTCGATCTTCGGGATCAGCCGCGCCGCTTCCTCGCCGCTGACGCTGACCACGAGGCGCGGCGTGTTGGAGTACCAGTAGGCATCGGGCAGATAGGCGTTCTTGCGCACCGGCGTGCCCCAGCCCACCTTGTCGTAGCGATTGTAGGCCAGGGCGTTCGCTTCCTTGGTGACGATCCAGGCGTGGCTCGCCACCGCCCCCTTCATGCCGCCCGTCGCAGCGGAGAAGATGTGGATGGTCGCCTGCGGAGCATCCTTCGGCTTCGGCAGGATGCCGGCGGAGGACCAGTCCGCCTCCCGCCAGTTCGCCGGCCGGTCCTTGATGTACCAGTAGCCCGCCGCGCCGAGCGCCGGCATGAGATAGATCAAGAGAAAGAGGACAAGGACGTTCCTCAGCAATTTCATGGGCGGCTCCGAAACCGAGTGGGCAGGATCGTGAATTTCGGATAATACCGCAGCGGAAATCGGAAATTTGAGGGCACGATCATGGCAAACCCCGTCCTTGTCGAAGTCACGCGCGGCGATCTCGTCGAAAGTCGCCATCGCGGCATGGTCGTCGTGGTGGACGGCGATGGCAAGGTGGTGTTCTCGCAGGGCGATATCGATGCGGGCGTCTTCCCGCGCTCGGCCTGCAAGGCCATGCAGGCGCTGCCGCTGATCGAGAGCGGCGCGGCGGACGCCCATGTTTTCGGCGACCGGGAGCTGGCGCTGGCCTGTTCCTCGCATAGCGGCGAGCCGGCGCATGTGCGCCTTGCCGGTACCATGCTCGCCGCTGCGGGCGTGGATGAAAGCGTGCTGGAATGCGGTTCGCACTGGTCCTTCGAGCAGCCGGTCCTCATCAATCAGGCGCGCCTTCTCGACCATCCGACAGCGCTGCACAACAATTGCTCCGGCAAGCATGCCGGCTTCGTCTGCGCCGCCTGCCACACCGGCAAGGACCTCGAAGGCTATGTCCGCTACGAGCATCCCGTGCAGGCCGAGATCCGCGGCGTCATGGAGAGCCTGACAGGCGCGGCGCTCGCGGTGGACAATTGCGGCACAGACGGCTGCTCGATCCCGACCTATGCCGTGCCACTGAAGAGCCTCGCCCACGGCTTTGCGAAGATGGCGACCGGCGTCGGCCTCGCCCCCGTGCGCGCGAAGGCCTCGCGCCGCCTGATCGATGCCTGCATGGCCGAACCCTTCTACGTCGCCGGCACCAATCGCGCCTGCACCCGCCTCATGGAGGCGGCCCCCGGCCGCATCTTTGCCAAGACCGGCGCCGAAGGCGTCTTCTGCGCCGCCATCCCGGAAAAGGGCATCGCCATCGCCCTCAAATGCGAGGACGGCACGACGCGCGCCGCCGAAAGCATGGTCGCGGCCACGCTCGCCCGCTTCTTCACCGAAGAGCCGACCGTCCATGCGACGCTGATGGCCATGGCCAACCGCTCCATGTCCAATTGGAACGGCATCCATGTCGGCGATATCCGCGTGACGGACGCCTTCGCCGCCTGATGTGAGCTGCCGCAAAAAATGCGGCCGCCCTGTCGGGAATGCGTGTAGCGTGGCGTCCTTGTGGCATGACGGGCCTTTGCCCGCATGATGAAACACAACAGGAGGACTTCCATGCGCATGATCTTCGTCAACCTGCCGGTCAAGGACCTGCCGGCAACCCGCCACTTCTTCAACGCGCTGGGCTTCACCTTCAACGAGCAGTTCAGCGACGACACGGCGGCCTGCATGGTGGTGGACGAGAATGTCTTCGTCATGCACCTGACGGAGGAGAAGTTCGCGCAGTTCGTGACCGGCAAGGTCGGCGATCCGGAGCAGCAGACCCAGGTGCTCACCTGCCTTTCCGCCGTCAGCCGCCAGGAAGTCGATGACTTCAAGGCCAAGGCGCTCGCCGCCGGCGGGCGCGAATGGAAGCCGAATATCGAATTCGGCCCGATGTACGGCTGCTCCTTCCAGGACATCAACGGCAATGTCTGGGAGTTCATGCACATGGACCAGTCGGGCGGCTGATCGGCGGCGCCTTCAGTCGCGCATCCTGCGCAGTTTCGCCGGGGCCTTGAGATGCCAGGCCTCGGCAAGCCGGTGGCGCAGGTCCTCATCGTCGATCGCCGCGGCGCGAACGAGAAGGGCCGGCCAGCCGCGATAGTGATCGGTTTCGTAATAGGTGCCGGGCGCCATCTCGATCAGGCGCTCCTTCTCGTCCATCGGCGCCATCAGCACCAGCGTTCCGGCGTCCTTGACGCGCACGAAGAGCTTGCCGCCCGCTTTGAGCGCGGGCGTGCCGTAGGACGTGCCGGCCTCGACGCCCGGCAGGTCTTCGCAGAGCCGTTGAAGGCGGGCGAGCAGCAGATTCATTTCATCCGGCATGAAAATCCTCCCCGGCCAGCATAGACCGGGGAGGGCGGATGTTCGAGGGAGGATCAGGCGGCGCGGCCGCGGTGGCAGGGGCCGGCCTCGGCCGGCATGCGGAACAGGCCGAACGGCAGGTCGCCGAGCCGGCGCGAATCCATGGCCTCGATTTCGGGATGGGCGAGCGGGTCGCGCATCCAGACCGGCGCCTCCGTCGCGTCGATCTTCGCCAGAAGAGCGCCGGTCAGCCTGGAGAAAATCTTGAACATTGCCTTCTCCTCGCGGTTCGTTACGATTGAGTATGATTGATAATCACGCTTTCGGTCCGCTTCCGCAATCGAGTAGTTCGAGAGAAGACTATAGGAAATCTATATGAATAACCTCAACCGCGTGCACCTCAACGGCCTGCGGGCGCTGGAGGCGGTCGGCCGGCTCGGCTCGCTGCAAGCGGCGGCGGAAGAGCTGGGCGTCACCGTCGGGGCGGTCAGCCAGCAGGTCATCAAGGCGGAGGAGCAGCTTGGCCGCACGATCTTCGAGCGCACGGCCCGGGGCATGCGCGAGACGGACTTCGGCGGGCCTTTCCTCGCGCGGCTTTCGGCCGGCTTCCGCCAGCTTTCCGAGGCGGTCGCCACCACGCGGCGGCGCGACGACGATATCCTGACGATCTCGGTGGCGCCGATCTTCGCCTCGCGCTGGCTCATCCACCGCATCGACCGTTTCAGCGCCGTCCATCCGGATATCGGCCTGCGCATCGAGGCGACGACGAACCTCGTCGACCTGGCGCGTTCGGATGTCGATCTCGGCATCCGCGTCGGGCCGGGCAACTGGCCGGACGTGACGGCGGAGTTCCTGATGCCGCAGGTGATGTTCCCGGTCTGCGCGCCGGCGCTGGCGGAGAGCCTGCGCGCGCCGCAGGACCTTGCCGAGCAGCCGGCCGTCATCGACGGGCACGACCCTTTCACCTGGGAGCGATGGCTGGAGGCGGCGGGGCTCGACGTGCCGCCGCCGCGGGCGCGGCACGTCTTTTCCGATGCCTCGCTCTGCCTCGATGCGGCCCTCTCGGGGCAGGGCGTGCTGCTCGCCTATCCGGTGCTCGCCTCCTGGGCGCTGAAGGAGGGGCGGCTCGTCGCGCCGCTCCCGATCCGGGTGGAAACCGGCATGGGCTATTACTTCGTCGCGGCCCCGGGCGTGCCGGAACCGCGCAAGGTCTCGGCCTTCAAGCGCTGGCTGCGCGCGGCGATGGCGGAGGATGCGGACGGCTTTGCCGGCGCGGTCATTCCGGCTCGGCGAGCCGCGCGGCCATCATCGCCTTGAAGGCCGGGCGCGCCTGGCTGGCCGCCAGCCACGCCTTGACATGCGGCGCCTCGTCGAAGAGCTGCGGCTGGCTCATCGCGTAGCGGAACACCTCGGCAAGGTTGAGGTCGGCCACGGTGAAGCGGCCGCCGACGACATGGCCGCTGGCGGCAAGATGCTGGTCGAGCCGCCGGAAGCTCTTCTTCAGCGCCTTGACGGCGCCGCGGATCGCAAGGCGGCCCTGCTCGCTCTCGGCCGCCTTGGCATCCATCGTCAGCACGATCTTTACCGCATGGGGCTCGACCTCGGTCGCCGCCCACATCGTCCATTGCAGCATTTCCGCCTCTTCCGTCAGCGTCTGGCCGGAAAGCGGGCCGCCGTGCTTGCGGGCGAGGTAGAGGTTGATCGCCAGCGACTCGGTCATCACGAAGCCGCCGTCGTCCACGCAGGGAATAAGGCCGGTCGGGTTCACCGAGAGGAAATCCGGCGATTGCGTGTTGAGCGGCGCATCCGCCGCCGTGGGGTCGTCGACGCGCCGGGCCTGGAGCACCGGCACGGAGGCGAAGGAAAGGCCGAGCTCGCCCGCCATCCAGTAGTTGCGCGAGGCGCGGGAGCGGTAGACGCCATAGATCGTCAGCATGAAATCCTCCTGAGCGGCCGTCCGGCTTTGCTGGAACGAGACGGGCCATGTCGTCACCTTAGGCGGCGGCCGGACCGAAAGGTAGGGCACGCGCCTGATCGATCCATGAATTGTGGTGATGGCGGAGGCTTCTTGCCGCATTGACCTTCCGGGGGCAGGGGGCTAATGGCGAAATATCCGCATTGACGCGGTTGGGGGTGCACGATGGCACGAGGCATGACAGGCCGGGCTCTTTGCCTGCGCATTCTGTGCGCGGTCGCCCTGCTGTTCGTCGGCTTTGCGCATCAGCCGGCCTCTGCCGCGGGACCGAACGTCTTCGAGCTTTCCCGATACGTCCTGCCGGACGGCACGATCGGCGACATCTGCCTCAACGACCATGTCGACGGCAAGGTCAGGCATCATCTGTCGACCAAATGCGAGGCCTGCCGCATCGGCGGCAGCCTCCTGATGCCCACGCCGTCCGATGTTGTCGGTGCCGCGCTCGCCTTCCGCCGCGTCTCAGCCCTTCCGCTCGGGGAGGAGGCGCTTCATCCCCGCCGCGAGCGCCCTGGCGCTCCGCCCCGCGCTCCGCCCTTCCTGTCCGCCTGATCGACCGCCCGCGCGACGGCTTGCCGCCTTGCGCTGGAAATCCGGCCCGGCGGACCTCGTGTGTCCGTCGCGCCTCTTCCGATACAGACGTCACAAAGGACATGTCCATGAAACGCATTCTCGCAACCCTCGCCGCGCTCGCGCTTTCCGCTTCCGCCGTCTTCGCCCATGAGTTCATGGTCGGAAACCTGCTGGTCGATCATCCGGCCTCCAGGGCGACCCTTCCCGGCCAGCCCGTCGGCGGCGGTTTCCTGACCATCACCAACAAGGGCACTGAAGCCGACCGCCTCGTTTCCATCGCCGCGCCGGACGTTTCCGACGACGTGCAGCTCCATGAAATGGCCATGGAGAACGACGTGATGAAGATGCGCCATCTGCCTGAAGGCATCGAAATCCCCGCCGGCGCCACCGTCGAGCTGAAGGCCGGCGGCCTCCACGTCATGTTCATGAAGATCAAGCATCCCTTCAAGGAGGGCGAGACCTTCAAGGCGACGCTGAACTTCGAAAAGGCCGGCAAGCTCGACGTGGACTTCAAGATCGAGGCCGCAAAGCCCGCCGCTAAGCAGGGCGGGGACGCATCAGGCGGCCACGAAGCCCACGGCGGCTGACAAAGCGGATGAGGGAGCGTGCGGAAGGATGCCCCCTCATCCACCATGGCGCCTCTCCGTTCGGGCAGGAAGGAGGGGCGCATTACGGGACGGGCTCAGCCCGTCCGGTTCCGTTCGATCGTCAGATGCCCTTGCGGTGACCCGTCCTTTGCAAGGTCGCCGGTGACGCGCTCGTTCCAGCGGAAGCCGGCGATGGCCGCCTCTGGCGTTTCCTCGAAGACATTGCCGGAGATCAGCGCCGAGCCGGCCTGCTCCACCACCGTCACGCCGCAGCCGACAGGGCTCTTGCGCACGAGATTGCCGCTGACGACGAGGCCGCGCATATAGGCCCCCCAGCCGAGCATCAGCCCCCATCTCGCCGCGTTCTCGACGGTGTTTCCCGAGACGGCGGTGTCGGCCTCCACGGCGATGCCGAAACCGAAGCCGGCTCCGTCATGCACATAGGGCCCTTCGAGCCTGAGATTGCGCACGACATTGCCGGTGATGCTGGCAAGCCGCCCGCCCTCGTTGAAGTTGACGACGGCGATGCCGTTGGCCGCGCCGTCGACGAGGTTGCCGGTGACGACGGCGCCTTCGAAGCCGAATTCCGAATAGATGGCTGTTTCGCCGCTGTCGAGGCAGGTATTGCCGCCGATCTGCACGTTGGAGCCGGCATTGGAGCGGATGGCCGAGAAGGCGCAGCCGGAAATGTGGTTGCCCGAGATCATCACGTCGTCTGCGCGGAAGACGTTGATGCCGTTGCCGTACTGGCCGGTGCCACCGCGCGTCGCGGAAATGCGCGCGATCCGGTTGCCGGAAACGATGGTGCCGTCGCGGCCCTTCTGCCAGCGATGGATCAGGATGCCGCCATTGCCGCAGTCGAAGACCTGGTTGCCCGTGACGGAGAGGTCATGGCTCTCCACGGCATGGAACGCATGGTCGCCGGCGCCCGAAAGGCGGTTGCGCTCGATGCGCCCGCCCGAGCGCTCGAGATAGACCGCCGTCTTCGACGATCCCCTGATCTCGCAGTTCTCGATAGTGACGGTCGCCGCGTTGCTCAGATGCACGAGGCCCTGCACCGTGTCGTCCAGCCAGCGGTTGGCCCCGTCGAGGACGAGGTTGGCAAGCTCGATCCGCCCGACGCCATCGGCGGCGAAGAGGTGACCGTCACCGCCATAGACGATGCGGGTCGCGCCCGGCACGCCGGTGATCCGCGTATTGTCCGGCAGCGTGATGTTCGAGATCACATAGTCGCCGGGCGGCAGGAAGACCGGTGTGTTCTTCGCGGCGGCCTCGCGCAGCAGCTTGGCGAAGGCCTTGCTCTTGCGGTCGCCGGCGCCGGGGCGGATGCCGTGCGCCGCCGCGTCGATGCTGCCGCGCAGGTCGACACCGATCACCGGCAGCCGCTGCGTCTGGCCCGCGGCCGTCGTGGCGACGCCCGCCGCGCCGAGACCGAGGCTCGAAAGAAATAACCGTCTGGTAACCATGCAAGCTCCTTGCTGCCGGAGGAGCAGGAACCGTGCCAGCCGGATCTGTGCAGGAATGGCACGCTTTTCGGCTTGCCCGCCTGGGTTGTTTTTGTCCCGCAAGAATGCCGGATCACTCGCATTTCGCCGGTTTCCTTTAAGGTTGGATAACGACTTCGGGTGTAGCTTCAGGTGTCCGGAGAGAGATTGCGACCCGCCGTGTCGATCCTTGCGTTGGGGAATTGCAGCATCCATGTCGATGAAACTGTCCCACCTTGGCAATGAGGACGCCGACGAGACGGCGCGCCTGATGTCCGCGAGCCAGCGCCTCATCGACGAGGCAGCGCGTCTCTTCCCCTTGGCGGTGGCGCAGAACGACCGGACCCTCTGGCTCGAGGCCATGATCGACGAGGTTCCGGACTATCTCTATTTCAAGGACCGCAACAGCCGGTTCGTCGTGGCCAACCGCGCCATCGTCAGCGACAACCTTCGGGAAGGGATCGACAGCCTCGAGGGGCTTTCCGATTTCGACATCCATCCCGAGCATGTCGCCCGCGGCTTCTTCAACACCGAGCAGGAGATCATCCGCACCGGCAAGGCCATGCTCGACATGGAGGAGCTGATCCGCGATTCCTCCGGCACGCTCAAATGGCTGCTCACCTCCAAGCTGCCGGTGCATAATGCCGGCGGCGACGTGATCGGCATCGTCGGCATCGCCCGCGACATCACCGAGCGCAAGCGCTCGGAAAGCCTGCATCTCGGTCAGGCGCACCTTTTGAAGATGATTGCGCTCGGGGCGCCGCTGGTCGAGGTTTTCTCCTCTCTTATCCTGCTCATCGAAGCCCATGTGCCCGATGTCACCGGCTCGATCCTCATGCTGGCGCCCGATGGCAGGCATATCGTCAATGGCGCAGCGCCGAACCTCGACCCGGCCTTCTGCCAGCTGATCGAGGGCGCGGAGATCGGCCCGGCCACGGGTTCCTGCGGCACGGCCATGTGGCGGGGCGAGCCCGTCATCGTCAGCGATATCGCGACCGATCCGCTCTGGGCGAATTTCAAGGCGCTGGTCCTGCCCTACGGCTTCCGTGCCTGCTGGTCTTCGCCGATCCGCTCCTATCAGGGCAAGGTGCTGGGCAGCTTCGCGCTTTATTCCCGAACGCCCGGCGAACCTTCCGCCGAATGCACCAAGCTCGTCGGCATGGCGACGCATATCGCCGGCATCGCCATCGAGCGCAAGGAGGCAGAAGACAGCATCCAGTTCATGGCCCATCACGACACGCTGACGGGCCTGCCGAACCGCAGCATGCTCGACGAGCGCGTCGCCTCCGCCATCGAGGCGGCGGACGAGTGCGGCGGCACGATGACGCTCGCCTTCCTCGACCTCGACAACTTCAAGCTGGTCAATGACAGCCTCGGGCACCATGCCGGCGACGAGCTTTTGAAGATCGTCGCGACGCGCATGATGAATTGCGTGCGGGCGAGCGACAGCATCGTGCGCCTCGGCGGCGACGAGTTCGTGGTGCTGATCAGCGGTGCAATGCGCCGGGGCGAGACGGTGGAAGATCGCCTGCATGCCGTGCGCAATGCCGTAGCCGAGCCGGTGGAGATCGAGGGCCGCGCCTTCCAGGTCACCTGCAGCATGGGTGTCGCCGCCTATCCCGAGCACGGCCGCAACGCCACCGAGCTCCTGGCAAGAGCAGATGCCGCCATGTACCGCGCCAAGGAGATCGGCCGCGATGCCGTGCAGGTCTTCACCGCCGAGCTTGCCAACCGCGCTCATGAGAAGCTGGTGCAGCAGGAGGAGCTGCGCCGCGCGCTCGCCCGATCCGAACTTTTCCTGCAATACCAGCCGCAGATGGACCTTGCCACCGGCCGCATCTTCGCCGTCGAGGCGCTGATCCGCTGGCGCCATCCCGAGCGCGGTCTCGTCGCGCCCGGCGATTTCATTCCGCTTGCCGAGGAGACCGGCCTCATCGGCCCGATCGGCGACTGGACGTTGCGCGAGGCCTGCCGGCAGAACAAGGCATGGCAGGATGCCGGCCTGCCGTCCATCGTCGTCAGCGTCAACGTCTCGGCCCGTCAGTTCCAGGAGAAGGACTGGGTGGAGCGCGTTGCCGCCGCTCTTTCGGAAAGCGGGCTGGAGGCGCGCTATCTCGAGCTGGAGCTGACCGAGAGCATGATCATGGAGGACGTGCAGCAGGCGGTAGGGACCATGCACCGGCTGGAGCAGCTCGGCGTGCATCTCGCCATCGACGATTTCGGTACGGGCTATTCCAGCCTCGCCTCGCTGAAGCGCTTTCCCGTCGGCCGCCTGAAGATCGATCGTTCCTTCGTACAGGATCTGCCGGATGACGGCGACGACGCCGCCATCGCCCGCGCCGTCATCTCGCTCGCCCATTCGCTGCAGCTTCGAGTCATCGCCGAAGGGGTGGAGACGCGCGAACAGATCGACTTTCTGCGCGAGGCGGGCTGCGACGAGATCCAGGGTTTTTACCTCAGCCGTCCCGTCGATCCCCGCGCGCTCCAGGCGCTCCTCTGCATTCCCAGCCTCTGATATTCTTCGCGCTTTCCGCGCGTACCTCTTGACTTTGTTATGTTGATATCAACAGTAAGAATCATGTCCGATGATGTCATGATTCCCTTCGAGACCACGCTTTTCGTCCGTGATCATTGCCTGTGCCTGCATGCCCAGCGCGCGGCGCGGGCGCTTGCCCGCCGTTTCGACGATGCACTTCGCCCGCTCGGCCTGACCAATGGCCAGTTTTCCCTGCTGATGGCGCTGAACCGTCCCGAGCCGCCGCCCATGGGCCCGGTCGCCGCCGTGCTCGCCATGGACCGCACCACCCTGACGGCCGCCCTCAAGCCCCTCGAACGCCGCGGCCTCGTCACCGTCGAACCCGACCCGCGCGACCGCCGCGGCCGTCTGCTGCGCCTGACGAAGGATGGTCGCGGTCTGCTTACACAGGCCTTTCCCATCTGGAAGGAAACGCATGAGAAAGTCGACGCCCAGCTTTCCGCCGTCGACATGAAGGCGCTGCGGGCGGGCATGCTGGCGATCGCATAGAAGCCGGCCTCCCACTGGCAGACGGTGCGAAAACGCCTATCTTTCCCGTCATGAAGCCCGACCAGCTCCTCCGCCCGGCGCCCGCCGGCCTCTATTGCCCCGCAGGCGACTTCTACATCGATCCGATCCGCCCCGTCGGACGGGCGCTGATCACCCATGGCCATTCCGACCATGCCCGCGCCGGTCACGGCGCAGTGCTGGCGACGCGGGAGACGCTGGACATCATGGCGATCCGCTACGGCGAGGACTTCTGCGGTTCCATGCAGGCGGCCAGCTTCGGCGAGCGCATCGACCTTGCCGGCGTCACTGTCTCCTTCCATCCGGCGGGCCATGTGCTGGGCTCCGCGCAGATCGCCGTCGAGAAGGACGGTCTGCGGATCGTCGCCTCGGGCGACTACAAGCGCGGCGCGGACCCGACCTGCACGCCTTACGAGCCTGTGCCCTGCGATATCTTCATCACCGAGGCGACCTTCGGCCTGCCGGTCTTCCACCATCCCGAACCGAAGGCCGAGATGGGCAAGCTCCTGACCTCGCTCCGGCAGTTTCCCGAGCGCAGCCATCTTCTCGGCGCCTATTCGCTCGGCAAGGCGCAGCGCGTCATCCGCCTGCTGCGCGATTGCGGCTACGATGCGCCGGTCTATATCCACGGCTCGCTCGCCCATCTGTGCGACTACTATGTCAGCCGCGGCATCGATCTCGGCGACCTGCGCCCCGCGACGATCGAGAAGAGCAGCCCCGCCGACTTCCGCGGCGCCGTCATCGTCGGCCCGCCCTCGGCCTTCGCCGACCGCTGGGCGCGGCGCTTCAACGAACCGCTCGTCGCCTTCGCCTCCGGCTGGATGATGGTGCGCCAGCGCGCCAAGCAGGGCGGCGTCGAACTGCCGCTCGCCATCTCCGACCATTGCGACTGGCCGGAGCTTACCGAGACGATCCGCGAACTCGTGCCGCAGGAGGTCTGGGTGACGCATGGCCGCGAGGAGGCGCTGGTGCGCTGGTGCGAGCTCGCCGGCGTTCCGGCGCGACCGCTGCATCTGGTGGGCTATGAGGACGAGGGGGATTGATGGTGTTTGGCATTCGGCGTCAACCTTGCGGCACACCCCCCTCTGCCCTGCCGGGCATCTCCCCCACAAGGGGGGAGATTGAGATGTGGCAGCGCCTTGCCCCCAACCGATCTCCCCCCTTGTGGGGGAGATGCCCGGCAGGGCAGAGGGGGGTATACCCGCGCCGGCCTCCCGAAAGCCCCCGCCCATGAGAGCCTTCGCTACCCTTCTCGACCGCCTCGTCCTCACCCCCTCGCGCAACGGCAAGCTGAAGCTGCTGGCCGACTATTTCCGTGACACGCCCGATCCCGACCGGGGCTACGGCCTTGCCGCTATCGCCGGCACGCTGGACCTGAAGAGCGTCAAGCCGGCGCTGCTGCGCGAACTGGTTTTGGAGCGCATGGACGAGGTGCTGTTCCGCTACTCCTACGACTATGTCGGCGACCTTGCCGAGACCATCGCGCTCGTCTGGGGCCAGGAGCGCAAGGAGCGCGTGGCTGATGACGATCAGCCGCGGCTCGGCGCGGTCGTCGCCCGTATGAACGCGCTCGGCCGCACCGAGGTACGCGGCGCGGTGCGGGACCTGCTCGACCGGCTCGATCCCTCCGCCCGCTTCGCCTTCCTGAAACTGGCGACCGGCGGCCTTCGCATCGGCGTCTCGGCGCGGCTGGCCAAGCAGGCGCTCGCCGATTTCTCCGGCCGGGACGTCACCGAGATCGAAACCCTGTGGCACGGCCTCCAGCCGCCCTACGAGCCGCTCTTCGCCTGGCTGGAGGGCAGGGCGGAACGCCCGGTGCTGGCGACGCCCGCGATCTTCCATTCCGTCATGCTCGCCAATCCGGTGGGCGAGGGCGATCTCGACGCGCTCGACCCCGGCGATTTCGCCGCGGAATGGAAATGGGACGGCATCCGCGTGCAGCTCTCGTCATCGGGTGCGACGCGCCGGCTCTATTCCCGCTCCGGCGACGACATTTCCGCCGCCTTCCCGGACGTGCTGGAGGCGATCGATTTCGAAGGCGTCGTCGATGGCGAGCTTCTGGTCGGCGGCACGGCGCGTATGAACAGCCCCACGCGCACCTTCTCCGACCTCCAGCAGCGCCTCAACCGCAAGACGGTCAATGCGAGGATGCTGGAGGAATACCCCGCCTTCGTGCGCGCCTACGACATGCTCTTCGACGGTGAGGCCGACATCCGCCCGGCACCCTTCCTCGAACGCCGCGCCCGCCTTGCGGATGTCATCGGCAAGGCTCCGCACGACCGGTTCGACCTTTCCCCGCTCGTTTCCTTCGAAAGCTGGGAGGCGCTGGACGACCTTCGCCGCGCGCCGCCCGATCCCGTCATCGAGGGCGTGATGATCAAGCGCCGCGACAGCGCCTACCAGGCCGGCCGCATGAAGGGGCCGTGGTTCAAGTGGAAGCGCGATCCCTACAATATCGACGCGGTGATGATGTATGCCCAGCGCGGCCACGGCAAGCGCTCCAGCTACTATTCCGACTTCACCTTCGGCGTCTGGACGGAAGGGCCGGACGGTGACGTGCTGGTGCCCGTCGGCAAGGCCTATTTCGGCTTCACCGACGCCGAGCTCGAAGTGCTCGACCGCTATGTGCGGAACAACACGACCGAGCGCTTCGGCCCGGTGCGGGCCGTCCGCGCCGAGCCCGGCTACGGGTTCGTGCTGGAAGTCGCCTTCGAGGGCATCAACCGCTCCACCCGCCACAAGTCCGGCGTCGCCATGCGCTTTCCCCGCATCGCCCGCCTCCGGCAGGACAAGCTGCCAGCCGATGCCGACCGGCTGGAAACGCTGATGGCGATGGTGGAGGCGAAGGAGGCTTAGGATTGGCCTCCGTGATGGCCGAAATACAACATCGCTTGAATGGTGAAGGTGAGAGGCAGCAGCATGCCACCCATGAAAACGCCGACCGACATATTGTACTTGTGCCCCATATGGATCGCCAGCATGGCCGGAGCGGCAATCACCAGCAGCAGGTGCGTGACGATGAGGTAAGTGGGGAGCGGCGTCTCCAAGCCCATCATGATGGCAAAAGCGTAAACCCAGATGATCGCAACGAGGACAAGCCAGATTACGCCGGCAAGCAACGGCCCGTATTTACGGTAGACGCGAAGCGCTTCCGGAAAAGTCGCCATCAGCCCAAGTATCGTCACCGCACATACGGTTATCTGCATGTCAGAGACCCAGCGCCGAAAGGTCCGGCCCGAGCGGTACGATGCGGTTCGGATTGAGCGACTTTATCGAGTAGTAGCCGTGCTTGATATGGTCGATGTTGACCGTGTCTCGCACGCCGGGGAGGTCGAGCACGCGCTTCGTATAGGCCGAGAGCGCCGCATAGTCGGCAAGGCGCTGGCGGTTGCACTTGAAGAGGCCGTAATAGGCGGCGTCGAAGCGGATGAGCGTGACGAAGAGGCGGATGTCGGCTTCGGTGAAGGTTTTGCCCGTCAGGAACGGCCGGCCGTCGGCAAGGCGCGCTTCCATCTCGTCCAGCATGGCGAAGACGCCCTGATAGGCTTCCTCGTAGGCGACCTGCGTTGTGGCGAAGCCGGCGCGGTAGACGCCGTTGTTGAGCGCGGGATAGATGCGCTCGTTGAGGGCGTCGATCTCGTTGCGCAGGTCCTCGGGATAGAGGTCGACGCTCTCATCCGCCAGCGGCCCGAAGCCGGTGTTGAGCATGCGCACGATATCGGCGGATTCGTTGTTGACGATGGTCTTCTTCTGCTTGTCCCACAGAACGGGCACGGTGGCGCGGCCGGTGAAGGTCGGCTCGGCGCGGGAATAGAGCTCGTGGAGATAGGTCGCGCCGTTGAGGTCGTCGCGGTTCGAACCCGGAAAATCGCCGAAGCGCCAGCCCTGATCGGAGAGCGAGGGCTCGACGACGGAGACGGATATGACGTCGGTGAGCTTTTTCAGCTTGCGCGCGATCAGCGTGCGCGAGGCCCAGGGGCAGATGAGCGCGACATAGAGGTGGTAGCGGCCGCGTTCGGCGGCAAAGCCGCCTTCGCCCGTCGGGCCGGCGCTGCCGTCCGGCGTCACCCAGTTGCGGAAGCTCGATACCTGCCGCACGAAGCCGCCCTTGGCGTCCGTCGCCTGAACAGGCTGCCAGTCTTCCGTCCATTTGCCGTTGACGAGCATCGCGTCACCTCTTTTCGGTTGTGTAGGACTGGCGTACCCCTCGCGCGCGTAAACCGCAACTGCCCGATGGATTGACACAGCGTTCACAAAGGCCGGTATTCGGCGGATGGTCGCCTTATGCCTTGAGAGAGTCGGATGCTCTGCCCCTCATCCGGCCTGCCGGCCACCTTCTCCCCGCAAGCGGGGCGAAGGAGATCTGCCGCACCGTTTTCCCCGTTCAACAACCGCGCGTGAGCCACATCCCCTCTCCCCGCTTGCGGGGAGAGGGTTAGGGTGAGGGGCAAACTCCGAATGCGCCGGCCAGCCGCAAGCGGCTACCACTTACGCCATCAGCCGGTCGATCAGCGCCGAGGCGGCGTCCGCGATAACGGTTCCCGGCGGGAAGATCGCATCGGCCCCGGCTTTTTCCAGCGCCGGGAAATCCTGCGGCGGGATGACGCCGCCGACGGCGATCAGCATGTCGCGCGCGCCGCGCTTGACGAGGGCGGCCTTCAGCTCGGGCACCAGCGTCAGGTGCCCGGCGGCGAGCGAGGAGGCGCCGACGATATGCGCGCCCTCGCGGATGGCGAGGTCCGCCACCTCTTCCGGAGTCTGGAACATGGCGCCGACGATGACATGGAAGCCGAGGTCGGCGAAGGCGCTGGCGATGACCTTCTGGCCGCGGTCGTGCCCGTCCTGCCCCATCTTGGCGACGAGGATGGTCGGTTTCTCGTGCCTGAGCTTCTCGAAGGCGGCGATCTTGTCGGCGGCGGTGTTGAAGGCCCGGTCGTCCGCGCCCATCTCCTTGCGGTAGACGCCGGAGATCGTGCGGATCTCCGCGACATGCCGGCCGAAGGCCCTTTCCAGCGCGAAGGCGATCTCGCCGACGGTCGCCCGCGCCCGCGCCGCCTTCACCGCGAATTGCAGGAGGTTGCCGTCGCCGCTGCGGGCGACTTCTGTCAGCCGGTCGAGCGCGCTTTCGGCCGCCGCCGTGTCGCGCGTACCCTTGAGCTGCTGGAGCTTTGCGAGCTGGCGGGCGCGCACCTCGGAATTGTCGACCTTCAGCACGTCCACCTCGATGTCGCGCTCAGGCCGCGAGAAATTGACGCCGACGACGGTCTGGTGGCCCGAGTCGATGCGCGCCTGCGTGCGTGCGGCGGCCTCCTCGATGCGCAGCTTGGGAATGCCCTTCTCGATGGCCTTCGCCATGCCGCCGAGCGCCTCCACCTCCTCGATATGGGAGAGCGCGCGGGCGGCAAGGTCATGCGTCAGCCGCTCGACATAGGCCGAGCCCCCCCAGGGATCGATGATGCGCGTCGTGCCGCTCTCCTTCTGCAGGAGGATCTGCGTGTTGCGGGCGATGCGGGCGGAGTGGTCGGTCGGCAGCGCCAGCGCCTCGTCGAAGGAGTTGGTGTGCAGCGATTGGGTATGCCCCTGCGTCGCCGCCATCGCTTCCACCATGGTGCGCATGACGTTGTTCATCGGGTCCTGCGCCGTCAGCGACCAGCCGGAGGTCTGGCAATGGGTTCTCAGCGCCAGGGACCGGGCGTCCTTCGGCGAAAAGTTCCGCTTCATCAGCGCGGCCCAGATGAGGCGCGCGGCGCGCATCTTGGCGACTTCCATGAAGAAGTTCATGCCGATCGCCCAGAAGAAGGAAAGGCGCGGCGCGAAGGTGTCGATATCGAGCCCGGCGGCGACCCCGGCGCGGGCATATTCGATGCCGTCTGCGATGGTATAGGCGAGCTCCAGGTCCGCCGTCGCCCCGGCCTCCTGCATGTGGTAGCCGGAGATCGAGATGGAGTTGAACTTCGGCATGCGCCGGCTGGTATAGCTGAAGATGTCGGAGATGATCCGCATCGACGGCTGCGGCGGGTAGATATAGGTGTTGCGGACCATGAACTCCTTGAGGATGTCGTTCTGGATGGTCCCGGACAGCTTGTCTTCGGAAACACCCTGCTCCTCCGCCGCCACGATGAAGAGCGCCATGATCGGCAGCACCGCGCCGTTCATGGTCATGGAAACGCTCATCTGGTCGAGCGGGATGCCGTCGAAGAGCTGCCGCATGTCGAGGATTGAATCGATCGCGACGCCCGCCATGCCGACGTCGCCGGCAACGCGCGGATGGTCGCTGTCGTAGCCCCGGTGGGTGGCAAGGTCGAAGGCGACGGACAGGCCCTTCTGCCCGGCCGCGAGATTGCGCCGGTAGAAGGCGTTCGATTCCTCCGCCGTCGAGAAGCCGGCATATTGCCGGATCGTCCAGGGCTGCTGGACATACATGGTCGGGTAGGGGCCGCGCAGATAGGGCGCCGCGCCCGGCCAGGTGTCGAGATAGGAAAGGCCGGAAAGGTCCGCCTCGCCATAGGCGCCGGCGACGGCGATGTCTTCGGGCGTCGCCCAGACGGCCTCGCTGGCAGCAGTGGGCGCCGCCGGCTTCGACCATGCGATGGAGGAGAAGTCGGGAATCCGGCTCATGCGGCGGCTCCTTTGATACGGTACTGCGCAGCGGCTTCACCCCCCTCTGCCCTGCCGGGCATCTCCCCCACAAGGGGGGAGATCGGCAAGGGGCACAAGCCTTGCTCAATCGGCAACGTTGGAGTTGGGCGAGACGGCGCTCCATCCAATCTCCCCCCTTGTGGGGGAGATGCCCGGCAGGGCAGAGGGGGGTAGGCCGCGCCCATCACGCCGCCTCCACGCAATCAACCAGAAGCACCGGCCGAAGCCCCGCCGCCGCCATCTCGTCGAGCGGCCCGAGCACCGTCACCGGCCGCTCGTCCTTCAGCGGAAACAGCGTCGTGCCGACGATGGGCCTTGCCTTGCGCGCCGCTCGCGCTGCCTCGACCATGGCCTGTACCGTGCCCGAGGCGATGGCGGCGGAAAGCCCGCCCGTCTTCTCGATCCCGGTGAAGATCTCCCACGCCTTTTCCGCCAGCCCCTCCGTCAGCGCCTCGATGCCGCCCGCGCCGGCGGCGGGGTCGGCGACATGGGCGAGGTTGCTTTCGGTGATCAGCACGACCTGCGTGTTGCGGGCGATGCGGCGGGCGAGGGGATCGGGCAGGCCGAGCGCCAGCGTGTGCGGCAGCACGGTGATCTCGTCCGCCCCGCCGGTGCCGGCGGAAAAGACGGCGATGGTGTTGCGCAGGATGTTGGTTTCCGGGTCGCGCCGCGTCAGCATGCGCCAGCTCGTCTCGGCGTGGATATGCGCGGGCTTCTGCTCGGAAATGCCGCAGGCCGCCTGCATGCGGGCATGGATCAGCCGTGCCGCACGCATCTTCGCCGTGGTGAGGAACTGGTCCTGATCGGCGGCAAGCGAGAGCGAGGTCGCCGCGAAGATGTCTTCCGGAGCGAGCCCTGCCGCATCGAGCAGACGCAGGCTTTCCGCCAGCGCCGCCGCGATGATGGCAAGCTCCAGCGTCTCGCTCGCCCCCGCATTGTGTGCCAGTCGCCCGTCGGCATTCAGCACGGAGCCGTAAAAGCCGAAGCCGATCAGCTCTTTGGCGAGGCTGGTTAGTGCGTTGCTTTCGGCGCGGCCCCCCGCAAGCGCCGCGGTGAAGGGATCGAGACCGAAATGCACCGGCGCTGTCTGCGCCCCTGCATCGGCGAGCGCATGGGCAAGCGTCGTCGCGAGCGCCCGGTCGGCAAAGCCGGCTTCGAGCCGCAGCGAGAAGGGGGCTGCGGCGCGCGCGGCGGCGGTCTTGCGGAAGGCGATCTCACTGCCGGCTGCGATGCCCGTGCCATGCGCCGCGGCGCTGCCACGGAAGACGAGGGAAGCGCCGGTCGCGCCGTTTTCGAGGTCGTCGGCCATCTGCGCACGGGCGCGGGCAAGGTCTGCATCGTCGCGGCGCTGGTTGACGGTCCATGCGCCGCCTGCGTGCGGCGTATCGGCATGGCCGTGGGCAAGGGGTGCTGCGCCTTCGCGGCGGCTGTAGATCGGCTGGATGGCAAGGCCGTCGTCGCTGCGCGAGACGAGCGTCGCCTCGAAATTCGCGCCTTTCAGCGCCTTTTCGGCCAGTTTGCGCCAATCCGCCTCGTCGAGCGGCGCAAAGCCCGCATCCGTCAATATGCTCGCGTCCATCCCGTCGCGTTCTCCGTTTCCCGGAATTTCTTCCATCCGGGATACAGCGTAAAGGGCCACTTTGGTAGAGTGACCTTCGGGCGACAGCGGGTGAAAATTCCGGCGCGCAAGCCTCGGGCCAGTCGCGGCTGCCACAATTAGGGCAGGATTGCGGACCCAATTCGCCTTTTGTTAGTTGGTGATTCAGCCTCTTCGTTCATCCTGTCTTTCCGATAAACGGGTGCCCACGCTTTCATGACCGATACCGCGCTTTCCCGCCGCCGCTTCCTCCAGTTTTCCGGCCTTGCCATGGCAAGCGGCCTTGCCGGCTGCACCTCGTCCATGAACACGGACCAGTTCCGCTACGAGACGCGGCCCTATTTCCGCAATCCCGCGCTGGAAGGTCGGCCGGAATATATCGACAACCGGCAGCCGGTCGGCCTTTACGGCCAGACGCCGCCCTCGGGCCTGCTGCCCGAATCCTCGCGCTATGCCTCGATCTATGGCCCTTTGAACGACGGCGGCTTCCAGGTGCCGGCCGTACCCTACCAGCAGATCGACGCGCGCTTCTACCGGCAGGAGGTCGAGAGCCCCTTCGCCGAAAAGCCGGGCACAATCATCGTCGATACGGGCAACCGTTTCCTCTATCTCATCCTGCCGTCGGGCCGCGCCATGCGCTACGGCGTCGGCATCGGCCGGCAGGGTTTTGCCTGGTCGGGCCGCGGCGTCATCCAATGGAAGCAGGCCTGGCCGAAATGGACGCCGCCGGACGAGATGGTCAAGCGCCAGCCGGAACTCGTCAAATATTCCGGCGCAAACGGCGGCATGGCCGGTGGGCTCAACAACCCGCTCGGCGCCCGCGCGCTCTATATCTTCCAGAACGGGCAGGATACGCTCTACCGCCTGCACGGCTCGCCGGAATGGAAGTCCATCGGCAAGGCCGTCTCGTCGGGCTGCGTGCGCATGCTCAACCAGGATGTGATCGACCTTTACGATCGCGTGAAGGGCAAGGCGCCGATCTTGGTGATCTGAGGGGAAAAGACCCCTCCCTAAATCCCTCCCCACAAGGGGGAGGGACTTAACCTGCCGCACCCTCTGCATTCAGATTTTGAACGGTGAGCAAGCCTTTGACTTTCTCCCCCCTTGTGGGGAGATGCCGGCAGGCAGAGGCGGATTTTTCTCAGGCCGCCGCCGGCGAAATCAGATACGCGCCGTCCACCTGCGGCAGGTCGCCGGAAGCAACGGCCTTGCCGCCTTCCATTCGCACCTTGCCTTCCGCGACGAGCCGCAGCGCCAGCGGATAGCTGCGGTGCTCCACGGTGAGCACCCGCGCGGCGAGCGTCTCCGCCGTATCGGCCGGCAGAACCGGCACGGCCGCCTGCACGATCACCGGACCTTCATCCATGCCTTCCGTCACGAAATGCACCGTACAGCCGGCAAGGCGCATGCCGGCGTCGATGGCGCGCTGGTGCGTATGAAGGCCGGGGAAGAGCGGCAGTAGGGAGGGGTGGATGTTGAGGATGCGGCCTTCATGGCGGTTGATGAAGGTGCCGGAGAGCAGGCGCATGTAGCCGGCGAGGCAGATGATATCGGGCGAGAGCGCGTCCAGCGCATCGAGGATCGCGGCTTCGTGGGCTTCCTTGCTGGCCAAGTCCCGGCGCAGGAAGGCGCGGGTCGGAATGCCGAGCGCCTCGGCCTTCGCAAGCCCGCCCGCCTCCGCCTTGTCGGAGAAGACCGCGACGATCTCGGCCGGGAAGTCCGGCGCCTGAGCCGCCTTCGCCAGTGCCAGCATGTTGGAGCCGCCGCCGGAGATGAAGGCGACGACGCGCTTGCGGGGCGACGTCATAGGGCAAGCGTGCCCTTGTAGATCGTACCGGCCGCACCTTCTTCGCGGGCGACCATGCGGCCGAGGCGGAAGACGTTTTCACCTTCGGCGACAAGCGCGGCCGAGACCGCATCGGCCTTGTCGGCGGGAACGACGGCGATCATGCCGACGCCGCAGTTGAAGGTGCGCAGCATTTCCTTGGCTTCCACGCCGCCGGTCCTGGCGAGCCAGGAGAAGACGGCGGGAGCCTTGACGGCATCGAGGTCGATCTCGGCGGCAAGGTGCTTCGGCAGCACGCGCGGAATGTTCTCCGGGAAGCCGCCGCCGGTAATATGCGCCAGCGCCTTGATCGCGCCCGTCTCGCGGATCGCCTTGAGGAGCGGTTTCACATAGATTTTCGTCGGCGCCAGCAGCGCCTCGCCAAGGCTCTTCGCGCTGTCGAACGGGGCAGGTGCATCCCAGGCAAGGCCCGAGAGCGTGACGATCTTGCGCACCAGCGAATAGCCGTTGGAGTGAACGCCCGAGGAGGCGAGGCCGAGGATGACGTCGCCTTCGCCGATGTCGCCCGCCGGCAGCAGCTGCCCTCGCTCGGCCGCACCCACGGCGAAGCCTGCAAGGTCATAGTCGCCATGCGAATACATGCCGGGCATTTCGGCGGTCTCGCCGCCGATCAGCGCGCAGCCTGCCTGCCGGCAACCCTCGGCGATGCCTTCGACGATGGCCGCGCCCTGTTCGGGATCGAGCTTGCCGGTGGCGAAATAGTCGAGGAAGAAGAGGGGCTCTGCGCCCTGCACCACGAGGTCGTTGACGCACATGGCGACGAGGTCGATGCCGACCGTGTCGTGGCGGTCCGCGTCGATGGCGATCTTCAGCTTGGTGCCGACGCCGTCGTTGGCCGCGACGAGCACCGGATCCTTGAAACCGGCCGCCTTGAGGTCGAAGAGGCCGCCAAAGCCGCCGATCTCGCCGTCCGCGCCCGGGCGGCGCGTGGAGCGCACCGCCGGCTTGATCTTCTCGACCATCAGGTTGCCCGCGTCGATGTCGACGCCCGCATCGCTATAGGTCAGACCGTTCTTTTCCGACTGGCTCATGCTCTCGTCTCCGGCGCTGGAGCATTCTGCAGGCAGGCACTTCCGCCTGCCGTCGCACAAATGCGGCAAAACAAATGGACAGAGCAGATAAGCGAATGAAGGCGGGCCCGGCTGCTCTGAGCTGTTCGCGCCCGATTGGCATGACGGGGCCGCAAGTGCAAGAAGAATGCCGGGAAAGCGGGGATTTTTTCACCGAATTGCTGGCCGGGCGTGACGATTGTTCCTCACCCACAAGAGGCGAGGGATGCATCCGTGTGAGATGCGGGAAAGGGAAACCAGCGCGGCATATCCCCTTCTCCTGCTCGCGGGGAGAAGGGGGCCGGCAGGCCGGATGAGGGGCGTCATGCCCACGGGAAGGAGTGTCGCGGCGGAACCCGCCGCGACTATCTGTCAGCCGATCGCCATCAGGCTGGCATTGCCGCCCGCGGCAGCGGTGTTGATGGAGGTGGAGACCTCCTCCAGCAGCCAGTTGAGGCAGTAGGCTTCGGGGTCGCTCGAAAGTTCTGCCGTCGTCGCTGCCTGCACCAGCACCAGTGGGCCGGGAAGGCCGGCGATCTTGCGGTTGACGCGTTCGACGTCCGCCGCCTCGCCCTCGACGAGCGCGCCGGCGAACGGGCTATCCTTTGCCCAGTCGGCCGTCCATGTCAGGCGGGCGGCGACGGAGGCGGGGAGATCGGCGAGGGCGGGCTTCAGGGCCTCGACGCTGTCGATGGCAATCTGGTTGCCCGTCGCCAGCGCCGCCGCGACCTGACGCAGGAGGCCGGTTTCCGTCTTCGGCACGAGGAGGATGCGGCCGCGCGGATGGAGCGCGTAGATGTTGCGCTCGCCGACCGGGCCGGGCAGTTCCCGCTCGAGACCGAGCGCAGAGCGGTTTGCGAAGCCACGCGCCGTCTCGCCTTCAGCAGTCTTGCCCTTGCGGTCGAGCCAGGTGATGAAGTCGCGCAGCGCCGGGTCGGTATGCACCGAATCCTGCTGCGGCGGGACCGGGGCCTTCTGTACGAGGCGGCCGATATAGAGCGGGCCGCCGGCCTTGGGACCGGTACCGGAAAGGCCGCGCCCGCCGAAGGGCTGCACGCCGACGACCGCGCCGATGATGTTGCGGTTGACGTAGATATTGCCGACCTTGATGCGGCTCGTGACATGCGCGATCGTCTCGTCGAGGCGCGTGTGCAGGCCGAAGGTGAGGCCGTAGCCCGAGGCGTTGATATCGTCGATCAGCCGGTCGAGATCGGCGCGGCGGAAGCGGATGACGTGCAGCACGGGGCCGAAGACCTCGCGCTTGAGGTCGGAAAGCGTCTTCAGCTCGATGATCGTCGGCGGAACGAAGGTGCCGTTCTCCGTACCCGCCGACAGCGGAAGCTGCTCGACCTTGTTGCCGAGTTCGCGCATGTGCTCGATGTGCTTGACGATGCCGTCGCGGGCCTCGGCGGTGATGACCGGGCCGATATCGACATTGAGGCTGTCCGTGCGGCCGAGCGTCAGTTCCTTGAGCGCCCCCTTCAGCATGGTCAGCGTGCGATCCGCGACATCGTCCTGCAGGCACAGGACGCGCAGCGCCGAGCAGCGCTGGCCGGCGCTGTCGAAGGCAGAGGCGATGACGTCGCCGACGACCTGTTCGGCGAGCGCCGAGGAATCGACGATCATGCCGTTCTGGCCGCCGGTCTCGGCGATCAGCGGGATCGGCTTGCCGGTTTCCGAAAGGCGCTCGGCAAGCTGGGCCTGGATGAGGCGGGCAACTTCCGTCGAGCCGGTGAACATGACGCCGGCCGTCTTCGACGCGCCGACAAGCGCCGCGCCGACGCGGCCCGCGCCGGGTACGAATTGCAGTGCCCCGGCCGGAACGCCGGCCTCGTGCAGGATCTTCACGCTCTCATGCGCGATGATCGGCGTCTCTTCGGCGGGCTTCGCCAGCACGGCATTGCCGGTGACGAGGGCGGCGGCGACCTGTCCGGTGAAGATGGCGAGCGGGAAGTTCCACGGGCTGATGCAGACGATCGGGCCGAGCGGCAGGTGAGACGGGCCGAGCGTGCGGCGCGCCTGTTCGGCATAGTAGCGCAGGAAATCGACGGCCTCGCGCACCTCGCCGATGGCGTTGGCCGCCGACTTGCCGGCCTCGCGCATGATGATGCCCATCAGCGGTTCGATGCGGGCTTCCATGAGGTCTGCCGCGCGGTCGAGGCAGGCGGCGCGCTCGGCGGGGGCGGTCGCGGCCCAGGCGGCGACGCTGTCCGCCGCCATGCCGACGATGCGCTCGGCGTCTTCCGCCCTGATCTCGGTGACGCGGCCGACGACGTCGCGGTGGTCCGCGGGGTTCAGCACGTCGCTCGTCTCGCCTGCCGTGGAGCCGTCCGCCAGAAGCGGGGCGGCGTGCCACTGTTTCGCGGCGGTGCCGGCAAGCTCACCGGCAAGCTCAGCAAGCGTCGTCTCGTTGGAGAGGTCGAGGCCCTTGGAGTTCTCGCGGCTCTTGCCGAAGAGATTGTCCGGCAGGGCGATCTGGTCGTGCTGCGCGCCGACGACGGGCATGGCGGCGACGATATCGACCGGATCGGCGATCAGCGATTCCACCGAGACCTTCGGATCGGAGATGCGGTTGACGAAGGAGGAATTCGCGCCGTTTTCGAGGAGGCGGCGGACGAGATAGGCCAGCAGCGTCTCATGCGTGCCGACGGGGGCGTAGATGCGGCAGGGCCGGTCCAGCTTGTCCTTGCCGACGACCTCGTCGTAAAGCGGCTCGCCCATGCCGTGCAGGCACTGGAACTCGTATTTGCCGACGGCAAAATCGGGGCCTGCGAGCTGGTAGATGGTGGCAAGGCTCTGCGCATTGTGCGTGGCGAATTGCGGGAATACGGCATCCGGCGCGGCCAGCAGCTTGCGGGCGCAGGCGACATAGGCGACGTCCGTATAGATCTTGCGCGTATAGACCGGGAAGCCTTCGAGGCCGTCGAGCTGGGCGCGCTTGATCTCGGCATCCCAATAGGCGCCCTTGACGAGGCGCACCATGACGCGCCGGCCGGAGCGGCGGGCAAGGTCGATGATGAAATCGAGCACGAAGGGGCAGCGCTTGCCATAGGCCTGCACCACGAAGCCGAGGCCGTTCCAGCCCTTGAGGTTCTCGTCGAAGCAGAGGCCTTCGAGGAGGTCGAGCGAGAGTTCCAGCCGGTCGGCCTCCTCGGCGTCGATGTTGAGGCCGATGTCGTAGCTCTTGGCGATGGCGGCGAGGGCCTTCACCTTCGGCAGCAGTTCGCCCATGACGCGTTCGGCCTGCGCGCGGACATAACGCGGATGCAGCGCCGAGAGCTTGATGGAAATGCCGGGGCCGTCATAGATGCCGCGGCCGTCCGAGGCCTTGCCGATGGCGTGGATCGCCTTCTCGTAGTCCCGGTAATAGCGCTCGGCGTCCGCGGCGGTGGTCGCGGCCTCGCCCAGCATGTCGTAGGAATAGCGGAAGCCGCGGGCTTCGAGCGGCCTGGAGCGCTTCAGCGCCTCCTCGATGGTCTCGCCGGTGACGAACTGCTCGCCCATCATGCGCATCGCCATGTCGACGCCGCGGCGAATGACCGGTTCGCCGGCCCGCGCGATGAGGCGCGTCAGCGCGGCGGAAAGGCCGCGGTCGTTGACGGTCGAAGTGAGCTTGCCGGTGACGACGAGGCCCCAGGTCGCGGCGTTGACGAACATCGACTTGCCGCCGCCGATATGGGAGGTCCAGTCGCCTTCGGCGATCTTGTCGCGGATCAGCGCGTCACGCGTGTCGGTGTCGGGAATGCGCAGCAGCGCCTCGGCAAGGCACATCAGCGCCACGCCTTCCTGGCTCGACAGCGAATATTCCTGCACCAGGCCCTCGACGCCCGTGCCCTTGTGCTTGGCGCGCAGCGCCTCGATCAGCGTGCGGGCGGTGCTGCGGATATCGTAACGCTGCGTGTCGGTGACGCGTGCGGCCGCGACGAGGGGCGGAAGGCACTCGGTCTCGGGGCGGCGATAGGCGGCGGTGATCGCCTGGCGCAACGCGCTCTGGGGACGGATCGGCGGGGCGAAATCGGCGAAGGGTTTCTGCATGGCGGGACCTATGAGAAGCGGTTTGCATGATATCCGGGAAACTGGCGCGGACAATATCACGGCGCTAAAAAACAAATGGACTTCAAATCGCCTCCGATTAGGCTGATCGCATCTATTTTCTGAAGATTGGAGGGTGATTTGCCCGATATTTCCCATGCTGATGGGTCGTTGGATGCCTTCGACCGAAAAATTCTCGAGGAACTCACGGAAAACGGCCGCATTCCCGTCGCGGAGCTGGCCGAGAAGGTGGGTCTTTCCAAGACGCCCTGCCAGAACCGCTTCAAGCGGCTGATCGCCGAAGGCTTCATCCAGGGCTTCAAGGCGATCCTCAATCCCTCGAAGATGAACCTCGACCATATCGCCTTCGCCGAGGTGAAGCTGACCAACACGCAGGAGGAGGCGCTGACCAGCTTCAACGCGGCGGTGAAGAAGATCAAGGAGGTCGAGGAGTGCCACATGATCGCCGGCCGCTTCGACTATCTCCTGAAGATCCGCACCCGCGACATCAAGAAATACCGGCTGGTGCTCGGGGAGAGGATTTCGAACCTGCCCTATGTCGCCAATACCTCGACCAATGTGGCGATGGAGACGGTGAAGGAGCGGGGGTGACGGTATCGCCTGTGGGCTGCCCCTCACCCTGGCCCTCTCCCCGCGAGCGGGGAGAGGGGACGTGCCCCACGGGCAGTTGTTGGTTGGGGAAGCCGGTGCGGCATATCCCCTTCTCCCCGTTTGCGGGGAGAAGGTCCCGGCAGGGGGATGAGGGGCCAAGCATGCCCCGGAACATCGCATGGCCGCCCGCGTTTGCGCTCCTATCGACAAAGGAGGCTGTCATGCCGGCAAAATCGAAAGCGCAGCAGAAGGCCGCCGGTGCGGCCCTTGCCGCCAAGCGCGGCGACATGAAGAAAAGCGAGCTCAAGGGCGCCTCGAAGGGCATGGAGAAATCCATGTCGGAAAAGGAGCTGGAGGAAATGGCCTCCACCAAGCGCAAGGGCAAGCCGGAGCACAAGTCGAAATCCGACTGACGCTCTTCCGCCAGTCCGAACTTCAGTCCCGGCGACGGCTGCCTAACCGCGCGTTTTGTGCAGCCGAGACTGCGTTATCCCTGAAACATGGGTTCGGCCTAGATTCCCGACCCGTCGAGTTGTTGGGCATCGTCGCCCTGCCATGGAGAGGGCGCGGCGGCGCGGCCGAAATTGGCCGAGGGCATCGGCATCCAACACTTCAGCTCCGGCTCGGCATATTCGATGATGCAGCCGGGCGCGGAATCGGAGGCGCGCCAGCCTTCACCGCTGAAGCGGTCGCCATGCGACCAGTAGGCGACATCGACTTCCGCCGGGCCCTGCTCGGAGGAGCGCACCGTGACGAGGATCCGGCTACCGTCCTTCGGGGCGCTCGGCATCTGGCGCCAGCGTTCTGGTTCATCCATCGTCTGTCCTCCCGTCTTACCGTGAAGCGAAGTGTCACCTCACCGGCAACACGGGTCAACTCAAACTTTGCGAAGCCCATCCTCTTTTGCGTGGCGCGGACCTGCGCGACGGCTCATGCGGCCCGATAGACCTGCGCGACCGCACCTCCTGGAAATGCCCTTGAGCTCAGGAGCTTCAGGCGCTTTGGTGCTGCAAGGCCGGAGAACAACGGCAGCCCCTTGCCCAGCGCGACGGGAGCCACCAATAGGATGAACTGGTCTACCAGGCCCTCCGCCACGAGACTGCGGGCGAAGCCGACGCCGCCATGGGCGATGATCGGCTTACCGTCCCGGGCTTTCAGATCGGCGATTTCCTCCGCCAGGCTGCCACTGGCAACGTAGGCCTCCGCCCAGCTTTCCGCACCGGGCTGCATTTGCTCGGTTGCCGCATTGCCGTCGTTCGTCAGGATTGCCGGTCCCTGCCGCGAAAAGACGGCCTTGGGAATCCGGTTCATCGGCGGCGCGAACATGTCGGTGGAGGTCGGCCAATAGGCAGCCATGTCCCGGAAGGTGCGGCTGCCCATGATGTGCAGGCCGGCGCTCCACAGGATCTCGACAGACCAGGCCTTCGCCTCCTGATCGGTGCCGAACATCCACCCATTCCGGCCATCCGGATCGCTCACGAAACCGTCGATCGATATGGACATCTTTAAGATGAGGTCTCTCATGGCTTTCTCCTCCTTGCGGTCTTCCCACCAAGGACGGCGCAGAGCGGCGGAATCCGACAATTCGCGCGCGCTACCGGAGTCCTGAAATGACGAAGGGCGCTCGACCCTTTCGGGGAGCGCCCTTCGAGCCCGGACAACTACGAACGCGCGACAGGGGGCCGTCGCTGCAGGCAGTCGTCGAATACGGGCAGTGAGCGAGAGATGGGGAGAGGGCGGCGGGAATTCAAGAGCGCCGATGGCGCGTCATCGAAGAACCGCACCAAACGATCGGGAGGGAAACAACACGAGGCGCTCGATCGTTGGGTGGATACGCCATCGGCCGATGGCCGCTGTGATAGGATACGTCCGGGTATCAGGGAGAGGATGCGATGGCGGAGGATGACCGGTTCGAGCTTTCCCGCTTCGTCGCGGCACAGGACCATGTCTTCGACACGGTTCTCGCGGAATTGCGGGCCGGGCGCAAGGAAAGCCATTGGATGTGGTTCGTTTTCCCGCAATTGCGTACGCTCGGACGGTCCCCCACCGCGAAATTCTACGGCATCGGGTCTCTGGACGAGGCGAGGGCCTATCTCGAACATCCCGTCCTTGCCGGGAGGCTGGCCGACGCGGTGGATGCGGTGCTCGCCGTGGAGGGGCGTTCCGTCCATGACATCTTCGGATCGCCCGACGATCTGAAATTCCGCTCCTCGATGACCCTGTTCGATAAAGCGGCGGGCGGCAGGGAGAAAAGGTTCCGGCTTGCGCTTGAGCGCTTCTTTGCCGGCGAGCCCGACCGGAATACGCTGGACCTCATCCATGACGGTGGCGCCCACGATCCTGCGAGACGATGATGACGCTGCCATTCTTCACCATCGGCCATTCCAACCGCAGCCTAGCGGAGTTCATCGCCCTGCTGCGCTCCGCGCGCATCGAACGGGTCGTCGATATTCGCAAGATGCCGATGTCGCGCGCCAATCCGCAGTTCAACCACGATGAGCTGTCCGCCGCGCTGGCCGAGATGCAGATAGGCTATGAGCATGTCGCGGCGCTCGGCGGACTTCGCGGCCGCAGGCCGGCCTTGCCGCCTGAGATCAATGGCTTCTGGCAAAACAGGAGCTTCCACAACTACGCCGACTATGCGCTGTCCGATGCCTTCCATGCGAGCCTTGAACATCTTCGCGCAGAAGGACACCGGAAGCGCTGCGCGATGATGTGCGCGGAGGCGGTCTGGTGGCGCTGCCACCGCCGCATCGTTTCCGACTACCTGATCGCGCAGGGCGAAACCGTCTTCCACATCATGGGCGAAGGCCGGTTCGAGGAAGCGCATCTCACTTCCGGCGCCGAGCCCCAGCCGGACGGAACCGTGATCTATCCCGCTGCAGGCGAGCCGGTTGATAATACCGGCTCATAGCGATGACCCGCTCGTTTATCATGCCGGCGAAAGTTCAAGACCAGTCATTCGCGGGACGACCGCAACGGCATCGTGCCCGGCAGCTTCGCCTCGATCGCCGCAAGGCCGGCCTCCAGTTGCTCGAGGGCGCCGGCGCCGAGGAGCTGTGCCATTTCCCGCTCGTAGGCATGCGCGAGTTCGATCATCTCGGTGAAGATGCGCCGGCCGGCCGGGGTCAGTTCCAGATGCTCGAAGCGGCGGTCGTCGGCGTCTTCGCTGCGCTTCAGCCAGCGCTTTTCCTCCAGCGCCCGGACGGCGCGGGAAACCTTGGTCTTGTGCATGCTGGAATTGGCGCCGATCTCCGTCGCCGTCATGCGGCCGTAGGAGCCGAGCGCGGCGAGCGCCCGCCATTCCGGCCGGGTCATCCGGTAGCGGCTGCGGTATTGCGCGGCGAAGCGCTGGCTCACCCGCTCGGCCGCCTGGTTCAATCGGTAGGGCAGGAAGGTTTCGAGCTTGAAGTCCATGGCCGGCCGCCTTGATGGTTACAAAATGGACAGTTACGCTTGTAACTATCTGATACGGAGCCTTGCGGAGGAGGGCAAGCCATGCCTGACAGCGTCAACAGCCTGAAATACATGCCGGGCTTCGGCAACGATTTCGAGACGGAATCCCTGCCCGGCGCCCTGCCGCAGGGCCAGAACAGCCCGCAGAAGTGCAATTACGGCCTCTATGCCGAGCAGCTTTCCGGTTCGCCCTTCACCGCTCCGCGCGGCACCAACGAGCGCTCCTGGCTCTACCGCATCCGCCCGAGCGTGCGCCACACCCGCCGTTTCTCCAATGCGAGCTACCCGCACTGGAAGACCGCGCCCTGCCTCGACGACCATTCCCTGCCGCTCGGCCAGCTTCGCTGGAACCCGCTGCCCGCGCCGAAGGAAACGCTGAACTTCCTCGAAGGCATCCGCACCATGACGACGGCGGGGGACGTGCTGACCCAGGTGGGTATGGCGGCGCACGCCTATACGTTCAACGCCGACATGGTGGATGACTATTTCTTCAACGCCGATGGCGAACTGCTGGTCGTGCCGCAACTGGGCGCGATCCGCGTCTTCACCGAAATGGGCATCATGGATGTCGAGCCGCTGGAAATCGCACTCATCCCGCGTGGCATGATGTTCAAGGTCTCGCGCATCGGCGAGGGCGATGTCTGGCGCGGCTATGTCTGCGAGAACTACGGCGCGAAATTCACCCTGCCGGATCGCGGGCCGATCGGCGCGAACTGCCTCGCCAATCCGCGCGACTTCAAGACCCCTGTCGCCGCCTATGAGGACAAGGAGACGCCCTGCCGCGTCCATGTCAAATGGTGCGGCAAGTTCTACGTCACCGAGATCGGCCATTCGCCGCTCGACGTCGTCGCCTGGCACGGCAACTACGCGCCGTTCAAATACGACCTTCGCACCTATTCCCCCGTCGGCGCGATCCTCTTCGACCATCCAGACCCGTCGATCTTCACTGTGCTGACGGCCCCGACCGAAGAGGCCGGCACGGCAAATATCGACTTCGTCATCTTCCCGCCGCGCTGGCTGGTCGCCGAGCATACCTTCCGCCCGCCCTGGTATCACCGCAACATCATGAGTGAGTTCATGGGTCTCATCCATGGCCAGTACGATGCCAAGGAGGAGGGCTTCGTGCCCGGTGGCATGAGCCTGCACAACATGATGCTGCCGCATGGACCCGACGCCACCGGCTTCGAGAAGGCCTCCAGCAGCGAGCTGAAGCCCGTCAAGCTGGAGCACACCATGGCCTTCATGTTCGAGACGCGCTTTCCGCAGCAGCTCACGAAATTCGCGGCCGAGCTGGAGACGCTGCAGGACAACTATCTCGACTGCTGGGACGGGCTGGAGCGCCGGTTCGACGGTACGCCGGGCGTGAAATGAATTCAGCCGCCCTGCCAGGCTTTCACCGCTTCGATCGGCCAGACGAGCATCAGGATGTTCAGCGCCAGCCCGTCGCGGATGAGGTAGGTGGTCGTCGCCTCGAAGATCACGATGAGCGCGACGCTTGCCCAGACGGGCAGGCGCGAGGCGAGGAAGAAGCCGACGACCATGGCGAGGATATCCGCGCTGGAATTGATCACGCTGTCGCCGAAATAATCGAGCGAGACCGTCGATTCGCGGTAGCGGTTGATCACCATGTCGGTGTTTTCGAGGATTTCCCAGGCGCATTCCACGACGAGCGCGAGGGCGAGACGCACATTTATGCCCGCCTTTTTCAGGATCAGCGTGAAGAAGCCGAAGAACAGGATGCCGTGAATGATGTGGCTCGGCGTGTACCAGTCGGAAAGGTGCTGCGAATTTTCGGAGGAAACCACCACGCCATGCCACAGTTTCACATATCCGCACTTGCAGATGAGCGGCTGACCCATCGTATAAAGGATGGCGGCCGTCACGGCGATAAAGCCGGCGGCGATCAGCAGGGAATTTCGGACCGTGCGGTTCAAGCGGGATTTCCTTGGAGAGGCGATGCGGCGCGGATGCGGCGCATGCGGGTGGAGACAGGTGGCCGGAAGATGACACGATCCGCCGGCCGGAAACAAGATCGGGAGCGACACGCATGAAACTTGCGACACTGAAGGATTCCACCCGCGACGGCCGTCTGGTCGTCGTCTCGCGCGACCTGACGCGCTGCTCGGAAGTGGGCCATATCGCCCGCAGCCTGCAGGCGGCGCTCGACGACTGGGCGCATGTCGCGCCGCGGCTGGAACGGGTTGCCGAAGGGCTGGAGACCGGCTCGCAGCCGACCACCCGCTTCCACGAGCACGACGCGACCTCTCCCTTGCCGCGCGCCTACCAGTGGGCGGATGGCTCGGCCTATGTCAACCACGTCGAACTCGTCCGCAAGGCCCGCAATGCCGAGATGCCGGAAAGCTTCTGGACCGATCCGCTGATGTACCAGGGCGGCTCCGACAGCTTCCTCGGCCCGCGCGACCCGATCCTCGCATCCGACGAGGCTTGGGGCATCGACATGGAGGGCGAGATCGCCGTCGTGGTCGACGACGTGCCGATGGGCGCGAGCGTGGAAGAGGCGCGCGATGCGATCCGCCTCGTCATGCTGGTCAACGACGTCTCGCTGCGCGGCCTCATCCCCGGTGAACTCGCCAAGGGCTTCGGCTTCTTCCAGTCGAAACCCTCCTCCGCCTTCTCCCCCGTTGCGGTCACGCCGGACGAACTGGGCGATGCCTGGGACGGCGGCAAGCTGCACCTGCCGCTCCTCGTCTCGCTCAACGGCAAGGCCTTCGGCAAAGCCGATGCCGGCGTCGACATGACCTTCGATTTCGGCCAGCTCGTCGCCCATGCGGCAAAGACCCGTCCGCTCGTCGCCGGCTCGATCATCGGTTCCGGCACGGTCTCCAACAAGCTCGACGGCGGCCCCGGCAAGCCGGTTTCCGAAGGTGGCGCCGGTTATTCCTGCATTGCCGAAGTCCGCACCATCGAGACGATCGCCACCGGCGCCCCGAAGACCCCCTTCATGAAGTTCGGCGACATCGTGCGCATCGAGATGAAGGACAAGGCCGGCCACTCCATCTTCGGCGCCATCGAGCAGACCGTGACGCGCTACGAAAAGGACTGACCCGATGAGCGAGGAGATCGTGCTCTACGACTACTGGCGTTCTTCCGCCAGCTACCGCGTGCGCATCGCGCTCGAAAGCCTCGGCCTCGCCTACCGGCGGGTCTCCGTGGACCTTCTGGCCGGTGAGCAGCGCGCGCCCGAACACCGCGCCCGCAACCCGCAGGGCCTCGTCCCGGCGCTGGTGATCGACGGCCAGACGTTGACGCAGTCCCTCGCGATCATCGAATACCTCTCGGAAACGCGCCCCGGGGCGCGTTTCCTCCCCGCCGACCCGCTCGGCCGGCAGCGTGTGCGCGCGCTCTCCTACGCCATCGCCATGGAAATCCACGCCGTCTGCAACACGGGCATCGTCGGCCATGTCATGGAGATCACCGGCGGCGGAGACGAAGTTCGTTCCAACTGGATGAAGAAGTTCATCGGCGAAGGCCTCGCCGCCGTCGAAATCCTGCTCGAAAATACCGCCACCGACACCTTCTGCCACGGCGACACCCCCACCATGGCCGACTTCTGCCTCGTCCCGCAGGTCTACAACGCCAACCGTTGGGGTGTGGACATATCCGGGCTGGAGCGGGTGCGCCGCATCGCCGAAACCTGCTTGGAATTGCCAGCCTTCAAGGCGGCGCATCCGGAGACGGTGAGGGCGACCTGAGCTTTGAAAGCCGGATAAAGCGTGCTATATATACCCCTAGCTGTAAAGGGATATACTATGCCGCTCTATGTAAAAGATCAGGAAGTCGACAGGCTCGCCGACCGGCTTTCCGCTCTGCGCAAGGTCAGCAAGACCGAGGCGGTGCGACAGGCTTTGGCGCATGAACTCGAGCGGGTTGAAAGCGAGCCGACCTTGGTGGAGAAGGCTGTTGCCATGACCCGCGCGTTGAATCAGAAGTATTCTCCGACTGGTCTCAAGGCCGATAAGGCCTTCATCGATAGCCTTTACGAAGACTGATGTTTATCGCTGCCTCAGCCATCGTCGCCATGATGGCGGATGAAAGCGATGCGACGATATTGTCCACGCGTTTGATGAGCGTTGATACGAGGGTGACGTCGCCGATGGCGCTTTGGGAGGCGTCTGTCGCTTACAGCAGGATTTTCGGACTTGAGCCGCAAGCAGCCCTGCGTGAGGTCCAGGCCTACATTCGTCCCTTCGATGTTACGGTGGCTACGATCGAGCCGGCAATGACGGCCGCTGCCGTCGACGCCTATCAACGCTTCGGCAAGGGACGCCATCCTGCAAGCCTCAACTTCGGCGATTGTTTCGCCTATGCCTGCGCCCGGCATCTCAACATGCCGCTGCTCTATAAAGGGGACGACTTCTCCAAAACGGATATCGAAGCCGCGTAGAAACCGCCCCGCCGAAGCGGGGCGATCCGGGATCGTCAGGCGACGTCGCCCATGCAGACATATTTCAGCTCCAGATAATCCTCCGCGCCGTGGGCCGAGCCCTCGCGGCCGAGGCCGGACTGCTTGATGCCGCCGAAGGGGGCGGCTTCGGAGGAGATGAGGCCGGTATTGACGCCGACCATGCCGTATTCCAGCGCTTCGGCCACCTTCCAGACCTTCTTGAGATCGCCGGCGAAGAAGTAGGCGGCTAGGCCGAATTCGGTGTCGTTGGCCTGCTCGATCACATCTTCGACCGTATCGAAGCGGAAGAGCGGAGCGACGGGGCCGAAGGTCTCTTCCTTCGCCACCGTCATGCCGCGGGCGACGTCCTTCAGTACGGTCGGCTGGAAGAAGGTGCCCTTGCCCTCGATGCGCTTGCCGCCGGCGATCACCGTGGCACCCTTGGAAACGGCGTCGGCGATATGGGCTTCGACCTTGTCGATGGCGGCTTCCTCGATCAGCGGGCCGATGGTCGTGCCCTTGTCGAAGCCGTTGCCGACGGAGAGCTCGGCGACCTTCTTCGCCAGCTTTTCCGCAAAGGCGTCGTAGACGTTCGACTGGACGTAGAGCCGATTGGCGCACACGCAGGTCTGGCCGGCATTGCGGTATTTCGAGGCCATCGCACCCTCGACGGCGGCGTCGAGATTGGCATCATCGAAGACGATGAAGGGCGCGTTGCCGCCGAGTTCCAGGCTCACCTTCTTGATCTGGTCGGAGCACTGGCGCATCAGGATGCGGCCGACCTCCGTGGAGCCGGTGAAGGAGATCTTCCGCACCTTCGGATTGAAGCAGAGCTCCTTGCCGATGGCGGGGCCATCGGTGCCGAGGATGACGTTGAAGACGCCGGCCGGAATGCCGGCCTTTTCCGCCAGCACCGCAAGGGCGATGGCCGAAAGCGGCGTCTGCTCGGCCGGCTTGGAGACTACCGTGCAGCCGACGGCGAGCGCCGGGGCGACCTTGCGCGCGATCATCGCGGCCGGGAAGTTCCACGGCGTGATCGCGCCGACGACGCCGACCGGCTGCTTGATGACGAGCATGCGCCTGTCCGGCGAGGGGGCCGGGATCGTCTCGCCGTTGATGCGCTTGGCCTCTTCCGCGTACCACTCGACATAGGAGGCGGCATAGAGGATTTCGCCGCGCGCTTCCGGCAGGGGCTTGCCCATTTCGGCGGTGAGGATGGCGGCCAGCTCGTTGGCATTGGCGACGATCAGGTCGTTCCACTTGCGCAGCAGGGTGCTGCGGTCCTTGGCGGGTCGGGCGGCCCATGGGCCTTGCGCCTTGTAGGCGGCGTCGATGGCGGCGGCGGTTTCGCTCGCGCCCATTTCCGGCAGCGTCGCCAGTTTTTCGCCCGTCGCGGGATTGAGGACATCGAAGGTCGCGGCGCCGTTGCCGCCGATCCAGTTGCCGTTGACATAGCCGGCGTCGCGCAGGAATTCGGTCGATTTCAGGTGCCTGGTCAGAGCGTCGTAAAAGGCCATGATTGCATTCCTTTCGGGCAGAAAAGGCCATTCACCCGGAGCCTATGCCCCGGGTGTTGCCTTGAAATAAAGTCGTTCGGTCTTTTGCGCCGCCGGTCAGGCGGCGCGGGCTTCGACCATCGCCGCTTCGAGAATGTCGAGCGCTTCGGCGAAGACCTCGTCCTGGATGGTGATCGGCGCGAGGAAACGGATGACGTTGCCGTGCACGCCGCAGGTGAGCAGGATCAGGCCCTTTTCGAGGGCCTTCAGGCGCACCTTGTTGGCGAAGTCGGCGCTCGGCTGCTTCGTGGTGACGTCGTTGAACTCGACGGCGTTCATGAAGCCCGGGCCGCGGATGTCGACGATCTCCGGCACCTTGTCCTGCAGCGAGGCCAGGCGCTGCTTGAGGCGCGCACCGAGATTTTCGGCGCGGTTGCAGAGATCCTCGTCCTTGATGACGTCGAGCACGGCATGGGCCGCCGCAACGCCGAGCGGGTTGCCGGCATAGGTGCCGCCGAGGCCGCCCGGACCGGGGGCGTCCATGATTTCCGCGCGGCCGGTGACGGCCGCGATCGGGAATCCGCCGCCGAGGCCCTTGGCCATGGTCATCAGATCGGCCGCGATGCCGTAGTGCTCCATGGCGAAGAGCTTGCCGGTACGGGCAAAGCCTGTCTGCACCTCGTCGGCGATGAGCAGGATGCCGTGCTGGTCGCAGATCTCGCGCAGCGCCTTCATGAAATTGACCGGGACGGGATAGAAGCCGCCTTCGCCCTGCACGGGCTCGACGATGATCGCGGCGACGCGGTTCGGATCGACGTCGGCGGCGAAGAGCTTCTTCAGGACGCCCAGCGACTGCTCGACGCTCGTGCCGTGCATCTCGACGGGGAAGGGCGCGTGGAAGACGTCGCCCGGCATGGCGCCGAAGCCGACCTTGTAGGGCACGACCTTGCCGGTCAGCGCCATGCCCATGAAGGTGCGGCCGTGGAAGCCGCCCGAAAAGGCGATGACGGCCTGGCGGCCAGTGGCGGCGCGGGCGATCTTCACGGCATTCTCGACGGCTTCGGCGCCGGTCGTCACGAAGATCGTCTTCTTGGCGAAGTTGCCGGGGGTGATGGCGTTCAGGCGCTCGGCGAGCTCGACATAGTTCTCGTAAGGAACGACCTGGTGGCAGGTATGCGTGAAGCGGTCGAGCTGCTTCTTGACGGCCTCGATGACGCGCGGATGGCGGTGGCCGGTATTGACCACGGCGATGCCGGCGGCGAAATCGATATAGCGGTTGCCTTCCTTGTCCCAGATCTCGGCGTTTTCCGCGCGGTCGGCGTAGATCTGCGTGGTCATGCCGACGCCGCGGGAAATGGCGGCGTTCTTGCGGTCTGTCAGAGGCGTGGCGGTCATGGCGCTGTTCCTGGATCTGGAGGCTTCGTTTCGCTGGGCTTGCATTAACTTACATTTTTTCTGCAAGTCTCATGTGGAATTCCTACATTTTTTCTGCAAGAATGCAACGGCATTCTACGCGCGCAATGCGACGGATTTTCCAACCGGCCGGCGCGCCCGGAATGTTATACGAAGGATAATAAAGAATCAGGGATTTGGCGCGATGGGTTCCGGCGAACCGGTGCATTACAAGGTGGCGGAAGCCGCGCGGCTTGCCGGCGTTTCGGCCTCCACGCTGCGCCTGTGGGAAACGCAGGGGCTCGTCGTGCCCGGCCGCTCGGAAACGGGGCACCGGCAATACAGCGCCGAGGACGTGACCCGGCTGAAGCGCATCGCCTGGTATCGCACGGAACGCGGCCTCAACCCCGCCGCCATCCGCGAGGCATTGGAGGCCGAGGAACCTGCCGCCGATACGGGAGCCTGGGAGGGCGATGCGCCTCAGGGCGTCGGGCGCAAGCTGCGGAGCCTGCGCCATGCCGCTGGCAAGACGCTCGAACAGGTCGCAGGCGATATCGGCATCGCGACCTCGATGCTCTCCACCTTCGAGCGCACCTCGTTAGGCGTGACCTTCCGCGTGCTGCATGACCTTGCCGATTACTACGGCACGACCGTCTCGAAACTCTCCGGCGAGGAGGAAGAGGACAACCGTTCCGTCGTCAGGGCGGGGGAGTGGAAATTCTGGCCCGAGACGTCTCCGGGCGTCACCGTGCAGGTGCTGGCGGACGGGCGCAACATGATGGACTGCCACCGCTTCGTGCTGGCGCCCGGCGCGTCGAGTGACGGCGCCTACACGCATGACGGCGAGGAGTTCGTGCACGTGCTTTGCGGGCAGGTCGAAATCGTGCTCGACGGCCACGAATTCCACGACCTCGGCCCCGGCGACAGCCTCTATTTCTCAAGCTGCCGCCGCCACGCCTGGCGCAATCGCCACGATGGCGAGACCGTGCTGATCTGGATCAACACGCCCCCGACATTCTAGGCTTCATTCCGCCGCGACGATGTGGAACTCCCGCGGCTGCTCGCCCTTGGCCGCTCCGCCCATGATGTAGATGAGACAGCTCGTCCGCAGCAGCGAGGCGAAGTTCGGCACCGAACCGTTGATCTCCAGCGCCTCGTCATAGAGCGTCGAGAGGAAGCGGGAGGTCGACATTCCCTGGCTTGCCGACATCTCGTCGATCAGGTCCCAGAAGGCTGCCTCGATCTGAATGCTCGTCGAATGCCCCCCGATTCGCACCGAACGGTTGACGGGCCGGTAGCGTTGCGGATCCTGGCCCGCAAAGACCTCACACATGGCATATCCTCCAGTCGTGTTTTTATGATGCGATTATGCGGTGGGGGCCGGCTTTGGTCAAATCATCCCATAGCGGCGAAAAGCACGCAAAATCCTTCGTTTAAAACTCCGGAAATGAAAATCAGCATGCGGTAGCGGGCTGCTACCCGCCCCCGCCGATCCGGGCGCAAACTTCATCCTACAAGTCGAACTGCAAGCAGGGGAAGGCCAGCGTGGCAAAGACCATTCATTCCATGATCCGTGTCCTCGACGAGGGGCGTTCCGTGGATTTTTACGGCAAGGCATTTGGCCTCGCCATCGCCGATCGGCTCGATTTCGAGACCTTCACGCTCGTCTACATGAGCAATGCGGAAAGCGAATTCGAGCTCGAGCTGACGATCAACAAGGGCAGGACCGAACCCTACGACCTCGGGGACGGCTATGGTCATCTCGCCGTCTCGGTGGCCGATCTCGACGGCGAGCACGCGCGCCTTGCGGCCCTCGGCTACACGCTGGGCAAGATCGTCGAGTTCAATCGCGACGGCGGCCTTCTCGCCCGCTTCTTCTTCGTCACCGATCCGGATGGCTACAAGATCGAGGTCCTGCAACGGCACGGCCGCTTCAAATGAACGGGGCGGCGGCCGGAGGAGGCCGCCGCTCTCAGATGCAATGGGAGGAACGTGACATGACGACCATCTACGAGCAGCGCCCCGGGCTTTCCCGGCGCGAGCTTCTCAAGCGCGGCACGCTCGGCGCGGCGCTCATCATCACCGGCAATGCGGTGATCAGCCCCGACCGGGCCTGGGGCATGGAGACGACGGCCCTCAAGCCCGAGACCATGGCGACCCTCATCAAGCTTGCCCGCGACATCTACCCGCACGACGCGGTCTCCGACCGTTTCTACGCCATCGCGGTCAAGGGGCACGAGACCAAGGCCGGCACCGACGCCAAGCACAAGGAACTGATCGAGGCGGGCATCGCCGATCTCGACAAGCGGGCGGGCGGGGGCGGCTATCGCGGCCTCGGCTGGGAAGACGACCGGGTGAAGATCCTGCGCGATATCGAGACGACGCCCTTCTTCCAGGCGGTGCGCGGCGATCTCGTCGTCTCCTTCTATAACCAGAAGGAGCTCTGGCCGCATTTCGGCTACGAGGGCGAATCCTATTCCAAGGGCGGCTATATCGCCCGCGGCTTCAACGACATCGAATGGCTTTGACGGCGGTCTGACGGCCCCGCGCCGGAGGAGGCGCGGCCGCAGGGCGTCCACGACGCCGACCGCACATGTTTCGGGAGGAAACCATGGCAGCTCCTTATGATCTCAACGACGACGGCGTGGTCGTCATCATCGGCTCGGGTGCCGGCGGCGGCACGCTGGGCAACGAACTGGCGCAGAAGGGGATCGACGTCGTCATCCTGGAAGCCGGTTCACGGATCGAGCACGAGGACTTCATCAACGACGAATGGGACAGCTTCGCCCAGCTCGCCTGGCTCGACCATCGCACGACCGGCGGCGGCTGGCGGGTCGCGAAGGACTTTCCCAACCTGCCGGCCTGGATCGTCAAGGCCGTCGGCGGCACCACGACGCACTGGGCCGGCGCGTCCCTGCGCTTCCAGGAGCACGAGTTCAAGACGCTGACCCATTATGGCAAGGTCGAGGGCGCCAACCTGCTCGACTGGCCGCTGACGCTCGCCGAGCTGGAGCCGTATTACGCCAAGGCCGAGGACAAGATGGGCGTGACGCGCACCAACGGCATCGAGGGCCTGCCCGGCAACAACAACTTCAAGATCCTGAAGGCGGGTGCGGACAAGCTCGGCTACAAGGAATGTCACACCGGCAACATGGCGATCAACTCGGCCGATCGCGACGATCGAATGAGCTGTCAGCAGACCGGCTTCTGCTTCCAGGGGTGCAAGTGGGGCGCCAAATGGTCGACGCTCTATACGGAAATCCCGAAGGGCGAGGCGACCGGCAAGCTGGAGATCCGTCCCAACTCGCATGTCGTGAAGATCGAGCACGACGACAGCGGCAAGGTGACGAACGTCGTCTATGCCGACAAGGACGGCAAGCTGCACAGCCAGAAGGCCCGCATCGTCTGCGTCGCCGGCAATTCCATCGAAAGCCCGCGCCTGCTGCTCAATTCCGCATCCGGCAAATATCCGGACGGGCTTGCCAATTCCTCGGGCCAGGTCGGCAAGAATTACATGCGCCACACGACCGGCTCGGTCTATGCCGTCTTCGAGAAGCCGGTGCACATGTATCGCGGCACTACCATGGCCGGCATCATTCGCGACGAGGCGCGGCACGATCCGTCCCGCGGCTTCGTCGGCGGCTACGAGCTGGAAACCCTCTCGCTCGGCGTGCCCTTCATGGCCGCGTTCCTCGATCCGGGCGGCTGGGGCCGCTCTTTCGCCTCCGCCATGGACAGCTATGCCAACATGGCCGGCCTCTGGATCGTCGGCGAGGATCTGGCGCAGGAGCAGAACGCGGTAAAGCTGCATGGCGAACTGAAGGACCAGTACGGCATGCCGATCCCGGATGTCTGGTTCACCGACCATCCGAACGACGTTGCCATGCGCGACCATGCCTACAAGCAGGGGCAGGCGCTCTATGAGGCCGTCGGCGCGACCCGCAGCTTCCCGACGCCGCCCTATCCCTCCACGCACAATCTCGGCACCAACCGCATGAGCGAGAAGGCTGAGGACGGCGTCGTCAACAAATGGGGCCAGACCCACGACATCAAGAACCTCTTCGTCTCGGACGGCAGCCAGTTCACCAGCGGCGCGGCGGAAAACCCGACGCTGACCATCGTCACGCTCGCCATCCGCCAGGCCGACCATATCGCCAAGGAAATGGCCGCCGGGACGATCTGAGGTCCATCGCAATCCTCCCCGGCCGCTCCGGCGGCCGGTGACCGCGCGCGGCCGGTCGAGCCGCGCCAACTGGGGCCGGCCCTGGCCGGCCACCTTTTCCCTCAGATGCCTTTCAGCCGGCGCGGCGCTTCAACTGCTGTTCGCGGAAGAAGATGAAGAGGCCGGACGCCACGATGAAGCCGGCGCCGACCAGCATGGCGGTCCGGGGCGCATCGCCGAAGAAGATCCAGCCGAAGACCACCGCCCAGAGCAGCATCGTATATTGCAGCGGCACCACGGTCGCCGCGTCGGCGAGCTTCAGCGAGCGGTTCACCAGCATATGCGCGCTCATCGCCACGATGCCGAGAAGGCTGAGCAGGCCGAAATCGAGCGGCTTGACGGGCGTCCAGCCGGCCGGATCGGCAAGGCACCAGATGCCGGCGAGGATGGCCGCGCCGGCGACCTGCCAGAACACCAGCGTCGTGTCGGGCGTCGTCCGCAGCGAGCGGCCGAGCACCATGGCGAGGCCGAAGGCCATGCTGCCGGCAAGCGCGATCAGCGCAGGCAGGGTGAACGTGTCCTTCGACGGCGACAGCGCGATGAGGACCCCGACGAAGCCGACGATGATGGCTGTCCAGCGCCGCCAGCCGACTTTCTCGCCCAGCATGAGCGGTGAGAGCGCGGCGACGTAGATCGGCGCGGCGAGCCAGTAGGTCATGGTATCGGCGAGCGGCATATAGGCGACGGCGAAGTAGAAGCCGGAGGCCTCGATGGCGAAGAGGGTGGTGCGCAGGATATGCAGCTTCGGCCGATCGACGTCGATCAGCCGCCGCCAGCCCATGCGCCAGAAGAAGGGCATCAGCACGACGAGCGCTGCAAGGCTGCGGATCAGCATGAGCTGGCCGACGGAATAGGTGGAGACCAGCCATTTGCCGAGCACGTCGTTCAGCGAGAACATGACCATGCCGAGCAGCATCAGCATGACGCCGAGACGGGCGGAGCCGGAATGAGGGGAGGAAGCGGCGATGTCGGTCATGGCGGGCGCTCGATGTCTTGGGACCCGAGGGCTGTGACATATTCCGGCAGGCCGATCCAGTCAGCAATTTTGATAGCTGCATAAACCGCGCGCCGGTTGATCCGGGCGGAGAGGGGTGGAAGACTGTGCCCGATATCTGCAAGGGTTCTTTCGATGACCAATGAAAAGACAGGCCGCCGGCTGCGCTCGCAGGACTGGTTCGACAACCGCGACCATATCGACATGGCGGCGATCTACCTGGAGCGCTTCATGAACTACGGCATCACGCCGGAGGAACTGCGCTCCGGCAAGCCGGTGATCGGCATTGCGCAGAGCGGCAGCGACCTGACGCCCTGCAACCGCCATCACATGGAGCTCGCAAAGCGCGTGCGCGACGGCATCCGCGATGCGGGCGGCATTCCCATCGAGTTCCCGACCCATCCGATCTTCGAGAATTGCAAGCGCCCGACCGCCGCGCTCGACCGGAACCTTGCCTATCTCGGCCTCGTCGAAATCCTCTACGGCTATCCGCTCGACGGTGTCGTGCTGACGACGGGCTGCGACAAGACCACGCCCTCCGCGCTGATGGCGGCCTCGACGGTCGACATCCCGGCCATCGTGCTGTCCGGCGGGCCGATGCTCGACGGCTGGCACGAGGGCGACCTCGTCGGCTCCGGCACGGTCATCTGGCGCTCGCGCCGCAAGCTGGCGGCGGGCGCCATCGACGAGGACGACTTCCTCGCCGCCGCGATGGATTCGGCGCCCTCTATCGGCCATTGCAACACGATGGGCACGGCCTCGACCATGAACGCGCTGGCCGAAGCGCTCGGCATGTCGCTGACGGGCTGCGCCGCCATTCCCGCCGCCTATCGCGAGCGCGGGCAGATGGCCTACCGTACCGGCAGGCGGGCGGTGGAGCTGGTGCTGGAGGATGTGCGCCCTTCGCATATCCTGACGCGCGCCGCATTCCTCAACGCCATCCGCGTCAACTCGGCCATCGGCGGCTCGACCAATGCGCAGCCGCACCTGATGGCGATGGCCAGGCACGCCGGCGTGGCGCTGGAGCCGGAGGACTGGCAGGCTTACGGCTACGATATCCCGCTGCTCGCCGACGTGCAGCCCGCCGGCCGCTTCCTCGGCGAGCGGTTCCACCGGGCCGGCGGGGTGCCGGCGATCATGCGCGAACTGCTCGATGCCGGAAAGCTCGACGGGACCTGTCCCACCGTCACGGGCCATACCGTCGCGCAGAACCTCGAAGGGCGTGGGGCGACGGACCGCGAGGTCATCCGCCCCTATGGCGCGCCGCTCAAGGAGCGGGCCGGCTTCCTCGTGCTCAAGGGCAACCTCTTCGACTTCGCGATCATGAAGACCTCGGTGATCTCCGACGAGTTCCGCAAGCGCTATCTCAGCGAGCCGGGGCGCGAAGGCGTCTTCGAGGGACGGGCCGTCGTCTTCGATGGTTCGGAGGATTATCACCGGCGCATCAACGATCCGGCGCTCGGCATCGACGAGCGGACGATCCTCGTCATAAGGGGCGCGGGGCCGCTCGGCTGGCCGGGCTCGGCGGAGGTCGTCAACATGCAGCCACCGGATCATCTTCTCAAACGCGGCATCACCAGCCTGCCGACCATCGGCGACGGGCGCCAGTCGGGCACGGCGGACAGCCCGTCGATCCTCAACGCTTCGCCGGAAAGCGCCGCGGGCGGCGGGCTCGCCTGGCTGCGCACCGGCGATGTGATCCGCATCGATCTTGCAGAGGGCCGCTGTGACATGCTGGTGGAGGAGGCGGAGATCGAGCGGCGCAGGGTGGACGGCATTCCGCCGGTGCCGGCGGATGCGACGCCGTGGCAACGCATCTACCGCAAGACCGTCACCCAGCTTTCGGACGGCGCCGTCATCGACGGCGCGGCGGATTTCCGCAAGATCGCGGAGACGCCACCCCGGCACAACCATTGACGGGCGTCACCCCCGGCGGGCGACGAGGATGCCGGCCAGCACGATCGCCCCGCCGACCGCCTGAAGGATGCTGACCGGTTCGGCCAGCAGGATCCAGGCGAGGATGGCGGCGACCACCGGCTGGAGGAGCAGCGTCAGAGAGGAAAAGGCCGTCGGCAGGTAGGCGAGGGCATAGGTGACGAGGCCCTGCCCGCCGACATGGCTGATGAAGGCAAGGCCGATCAACATCGCCCAGCCGAAGGCCACCGTCGGCAGCATGGCATCTTCGAAGACAAGCGCGACGGGCAGCATGCAGATGGCGGCCGAAAGCGTCGTCCACACCATGATGCGCAGCGTGGAGAAGCGCGAGCGCACATGGCCGAGCGCCAGCATGTAGCAGGCATAGAAGAAGGCGGCGACGATGGCCGTCGCATCGCCCGCAAGCTGTCCGCCGCCGATGGCCGCCGGCCCGCCCTTCAAAACGATGACGCCGACCAGCGCGATCGCCAGCCCGGCGAGGAAGACAGGCGTGATGCGCGTGCGGAAGAACAGCCAGGAGCCGAGCGTGACGAAGACGGGGGCGAGGTTGGTCAGCAGCGTCGCATTGGCGACGGAGGTCATGTGCAGCGAGAGATGCCAGGCGGCAAGGTCCGCCGCGAGGAAGAGACCCGGCAGCAAGAGGATGAGATAATCGCGCAGGCCGGCCGGCGTTTCGCCGCCTTCCTTCGCCACCTTCGACATGACGTAGAACGGCAGGAGGGCCAGCGACACGCGCCAGAACGCGGTGGCCATCGGCCCCACTTCGGAAAGCCGCACGAAGATCGGCGATCCGCCGATGGCGACGCCTCCGGCGAGGAGGGCGATGAGGGCGAGGCGGGCATGACGGGAGGCGGAAATGGGGGACACGGCAACAGTCCGGCTATCGGGATCGCCGGCTGAGCTATCAGACCGCGACCGACAGAGCCAGATGGGCGCACGGGTTTCGATGAAAAACTTTCCGCTGCGGTTTCTTTGTCCTCGGAAAGGCAAGACGTGGCTCCTCGCGATCCGCGCTTGAAGGGGTGGCGGGGATGGAGGATATTTCCAATGTCCCCGCTTGCCGGCCCGGCTCCAAACCCCTAAACCGGCGGCGGGCTTTGCGAGGGAGGGCGCCTTGGACGACAACAATGTTCTGAAGTTCGAACGCCGGAAGCCAAAGCCGGAGAACAAGCCCGCATCGCCCGGCCCGAAGAAGGGGCCGATCTGGCTCGCCGTCGTCGTGGTGATCGTTCTCGTCTGGGCCTATTACCAATTTCTTGCGCCGCAGAGCCTCTGACGGCACCTATTCGCCCTGAATGGCTCCCGGGCCGAAATAGATCGGCCCTGCGTCTTCCTCCACGGTGAAGGTAAAGCCGTCCGCCGGGACCATGGTCAGGATGACCTTGTCCTTCTTCGTCAGAAGGTCGAGCTTGCCGGCGGCGAACCGCCATTTCGCCCATCCCTTGCCCTTCCAGCGATCCGGGCATGCGCCGGCCTGTTCGAGCGTCCCGCCGGTCGACGAGCGGGCGCTGACGGCAAAGCCGCAGGTTTCGGCATCGTTCGCGCCGCTGAGGGTGAAGGTCCCGTCCAGCAGATCTTTCAGCGATTGCGGTTCCTGCGGCGCGCCGCGGTCGAGCGAGACCTGGCGGCCGTCGTCGAGCGTTGCGCCATAGGACCCATCTTCGCTTTTGGACAGCGCGATGACCGTCTTGCGCAGCGGGTCGATGAAGGCGATCCCGTCGTCGCGAAGGGTCCAGGCGGCGACGTCCCCGAACGGGAAGTTGCGCAGGCAGGTCGCGGAGATGTCGACGCCCGCGCCGCCGATCGCCCCTTCGGTCCCGAGCGTCAGGCGGCAATAGGGATCGCCCTCGGAAACGCCTGAAAAGGTCCAGTCGCCGGCGAGCGGCTTTGCCCAGTCGACCGCATCGTCCGCCAGCGCCGGCCCGCAAAGGCCGACGGCGAGCACGACGGGCAGCATTCCCCTGCGAAACTTCATGGAACGACCCATTCGACCGAACCCCGCGTGATCGCTCTTCGCGCATAAAGTGCAGGCGATTTCCGGCATTGGCAAGCGGGACATGGGAACCGGACTTCGGCCGGCACGTTAAGCCCGCGACCTTGAAAGGAGGCAGGCAGATGGAAAGACAGGCTGAAGCAGCGAAGGGCAAGGAAAAGGGCGGCCGGGACGAGACGAAACCCGGTACCATCGTCGCGGGGCCGGAGGCCCATGCACGGGAAAAGGGCGGTCAGGACCCTTCGGCTCCCAAGCCAGGATCGGCGAAGGATACGGCGAAGAGGCCGGCGGGTCGGTCCTAGCAGGATGGTGAACTGCCTTCCCCCGCGGGCGGGGGAAGGCGTTTTCGGATGGGTGGTTATGCCGCCAGATCGAAGCGATCGGCGTTCATGACCTTGGTCCAGGCGGCGACGAAGTCCTTGACGAACTTCTCCTTGCTGTCGTCCTGGGCATAGACTTCCGCATAGGCGCGCAGCACCGAGTTCGAACCGAAGACGAGATCGACGCGGGTTGCCGTGTACTTTGCCACGCCGGTCTTGCGGTCGCGGATTTCGTACAGGTTGGCGCCCGTCGGAATCCACGAGTAGTTCATGTCGGTGAGCGTCGTGAAGAAGTCTGTCGTCAGCGCGCCGACCCGGTTCGTGAAGACGCCGTGGGCGGTGCCGGCATGGTTCGTGCTGATGACGCGCAGGCCGCCGATGAGCGCCGTCATTTCCGGTGCCGTCAGGCCCATGAGCTGGGCGCGGTCGAGCAGCAGCTCTTCCGGGCTCACCACATAGTCCTTCTTCTGCCAGTTGCGGAAACCGTCGGCGAGCGGCTCGAGCGGCGCGAAGCTGTCCGCGTCGGTCTGCTCGGCGGTGGCATCGCCCCGGCCCGGCGCGAAGGGCACGGTGACGTCGAAGCCGGCGGCCTTCGCGGCCTGCTCGACACCCCAGTTGCCGGCCAGCACGATGACGTCGGCAAGGCTTGCGCCCGAGGCCGCCGCGATCGGCTCGAGGATGGACAGAACGCGGGCGAGGCGCGCCGGTTCGTTGCCTTCCCAGTCCTTCTGCGGGGCGAGGCGGATGCGGGCGCCGTTCGCGCCGCCGCGGTAGTCGGAGCCGCGATAGGTGCGGGCGCTGTCCCAGGCCGTGGCGACGAGGTCGGCCGGCGAAAGGCCGGACGCGGCGATCTTCGCCTTGACGGCCGAGACGTCATAGCCGGTGCTGCCGGCCGGGATCGGATCCTGCCAGACGAGGTCCTCTGCCGGAACGTCCGGGCCGACATAGCGGGACTTCGGACCCATATCGCGGTGAGTCAGCTTGAACCAGGCGCGGGCGAAGGCATCCGAGAAGGCGGCGAAGTCGTTCATGAAGCGCAGCGAGATCTCGCGGTAGATCGGGTCCACCTTCAGCGCCATGTCGGCATCGGTCATCATCGGGATGGTGCGGATCGAGGGATCCTCGACGTCGACCGGCTTGTCCTGCTCGGCGATGGTGATCGGCGCCCACTGCGATGCGCCGGCGGGGCTGTGCGTCAGCGTCCACTCATGCTTGAAGAGCATTTCGAAGAAGCCGTTGTCCCACTTCGTCGGCTCGGAGGTCCAGGCGCCTTCGATGCCCGAGACGACCGTGTCGCGGCCGATGCCGCGGCCGTGGGTGTTCATCCAGCCGAGGCCCTGGAATTCGGGGCCGGCGGCTTCCGGATCGGGGCTGAGGTTGCTCGCCTTGCCGTTGCCGTGCGACTTGCCGATGGTGTGGCCGCCGGCCGTCAGCGCGACGGTTTCCTCGTCGTCCATGCCCATGCGGGCGAAGGTTTCGCGCATCTGCGCGGCCGTCGCCATCGGGTCGGACTTGCCGTTGACGCCTTCCGGGTTGACGTAGATGAGGCCCATCTGCACGGCGGCAAGCGGGTTTTCCAGCGTCGCGGGATTGGCGACGTTGCCGTAGCGGCCGTCGCTCGGGGCGAGCCATTCTTTCTCGTTGCCCCAGTAGACGTCCTTTTCCGGCGCCCAGATGTCCTCGCGGCCGAACGCGAAGCCGAAGGTCTTCAGGCCCGCGACGTCATAGGCGATGGTGCCGGCGAGCGCGATGAGGTCGGCCCAGGAGATCTTGTTGCCGTATTTCTTCTTGATTGGCCAGAGCAGGCGGCGGCCCTTGTCGGTGTTGACGTTGTCCGGCCAGGAGTTGAGCGGGGCGAAGCGCTGGTTGCCCGTGCCCGCGCCGCCGCGGCCGTCCGCCGCGCGATAGGAGCCGGCGGCATGCCAGGAGACACGCGCCATCATGCCGACATAGCTGCCCCAGTCGGCCGGCCACCAGTCCTGGCTGTCGGTCATCAGGGCGCGCAGGTCCGCCTTCAGCGCTTCCACGTCCAGCTTCTTGAGTTCTTCGCGATAGTTGAAGTTCTTGCCCAGCGGATTGGTCTTGGTGTCGTGCTGGTGCAGGATGTCGAGGTTCAGCGCATTGGGCCACCATTCCATGACGGAGTTGCCGAGAGCGGTGGCGCCGCCGTGCATGACCGGACACTTGCCGGTCGTCGTCGTCTTCGTATCCATTTGGTCCTCCAACGGATTTTCTTCGAGCTATGAACACTGGAAGGGCTTTTGCGGGCACGCCTCTTGGGTCGGCGGCGCCGAAAACGTCTTCCGAGTGGCCCAGAACTAGCAAACCTCTTCCATAAATTCCAATTGTAAAACCTAAAGGCTGCGATATGCTCAGGTTATGATTGGCCTCTCCATGAAACACCTGCGCTATTTCGATGCGCTCGCCCGGCTCGGCCATTTCGGCCGGGCCGCGGAAAGCTGCGCCATTTCCCAGCCCGCGCTGTCCGTGCAGATCCGCGAGCTGGAGGATCTGGTCGGCGCGCCGCTGGTGGAAAGGGGCGGGCGCCGCATCCGCCTGACGGGGCTCGGCGAAGAATTCGCCGGCCGGACGCGGGCGATCCTGCGCGCTGTCGACGAACTCGGGGATCTCGGCCGCGCCTCGCACGGGCCGTTCTCCGGCCGTCTTCGGCTCGGCGTTATCCCCACCATTGCGCCCTATCTCCTGCCGGGGGTCATCAAGGCGCTGACGCGGCAATATCCCGAGCTCGATCCGCGGCCGCGCGAGGCGATCACGCACCGGCTGATCGAGGACCTGGCCGAAGCCAAGCTCGACGCCGCCATCGTGGCCCTGCCGGTATCCGAGCCGGCGCTCGAGGAGGTATCACTCTTCGAGGAGGAATTTGTGCTGGTGCGGCCGCCGGAGGACGCGGGCAAGCCCGTGCCGAGTTCCGACAGGCTGCACGAGATGCGGCTGCTCCTGCTAGAAGAGGGGCACTGCTTCCGCGAGCAGGCGCTCTCGCTCTGCAACATCACGCCGTCCTCGACGCGGGAACTGATGGAGGGAAGCTCGCTCTCGACCCTCGTCCAGATGGTCGGAGCGGGCATCGGGGTGACGCTCATCCCGCAGATGGCCGTCGAGACGGAGACGCGCTCCGCCTCGGTCTGCATCTCGCGCCTTGCCGAGCCGCGCCCGACGCGAAGGATCGGCATGGTCTGGCGCAAAACCAACCCGCTTTCCGCCCAGTTCACCCGCATCGCCGAAATCGTCCGGCAAACCGGGCTGGAGAAACAGACCCGCGCCCAGTTATGAAGGGCAGGTGCGAAGCGCGATGCCAAGTCGGCCCCCTGTTCATTCAACGACGAATGGTCACATAAAATGACGCAGCACTCAGAGAGGACCGTCACCGGCGCGTCGGATGCGGCGGTCTCGCTTTCCAACGGCAGGGCGCGCATCACCATGCGCCCCGATCTCGGCGCCGGGCTGACGGCGTTCGACGTGCGGCATGATGACGGTTGGCAGCCGATCTTCCGGACGGTCGATCCCGGGACGATGCATCCCTTCGCCCTGTCCAATATCCTGCTCGTGCCCTTTTCCGGGCGCGTTTCCGGTGGCGGTTTCTCGTTCGACGGTGTCTTCCATGCATTGCCTCGCAACATGGAGAGCGAGGCCTATCCGCTCCACGGCAGCGGCTTTTCAGCTGCGTGGCATGTCGCGTCGGAAGGGGCGGATTTCATTTGCGTTGCGCTCTCGGCGGAAGGGCCCGGGCCATTCCGTTTCGATGCGACGGTGACCTACCGTCTCATTGATGCCGGGCTCCTCATGACGCTCGACGTCACCAACCGCGCCGCCATCCGGCTGCCTTATGGCCTTGGTTTCCATCCCTGGTTCGTGCGCGATGCGGATACGACGCTCGCCGCCCCCGCCACGGATGTCTGGCTGGAGCAGGCCGATCATCTTCCGAAGGGCCGCGAGCCCGTCGCCATGCATCCGGATATGGATTTCAACCACCCCCGGCTTCTTCCGGCCCGTTGGGTCAACAACTGGTTCGACGGTTGGGACGGCAAGGCGCGGATCGCCTGGCCGGGAAGAGGCCTCGCGGCGGATATCGAGGCGAGCGGGGCGCTGAACCGCTATGTCGTCTTCTCGCCCGCCGCGGATGCGGACTTCGTCTGTTTCGAGCCGGTGACGCATCCCGTCGACGCCTTCAACCTGCCCGGCGAGCTGCGGGACCATGGGCTCAAGGTGCTGGAACCGGGCGAATGCCTTGGCGTCTCCATGCGCATCACGATCCATCCCGCATGATGAAAGCACGAAGGCCGCGGTCCGGTTGTCGGAGACGCGGCCTTTGCGAGATGGGTGAGGCCTGTCAGGTCCGCCGGCCAGCGGCGGCCGAGCGGAGGTTGTCGAGCAGCACGGCGAGCAGCAGGATGAGGCCGCGCACGACATATTGGTAGAATGCCTGGATGTTGAGGAGATTCATGACGTTCTCCGCAATGCCCATGATGAGTACGCCGACGATGACGCCCGTCATGGCCGCCCGGCCGCCGGCAAGCGAGACGCCGCCGAGCACGCAGGCCGAGATGACCGAGAGCTCGAGGCCCGTGGCGGCATTCGGCTGGCCCGAGGTGATGCGCGAGGCAAGCAGCACGCCGGCGACGGCGCAGACGAAGCCCTGCAGCGCGAAGATCCAGATGCGCATGTTGGAGACATTGACGCCGGCAAGCCGCGAGGCTTCGGGATTGCCGCCGATCGCCAGCGTGTTCTTGCCGAAAACCGTGCGGTTCAGCACGAAGCCGAAGACGACGAAGAAGACGGCCATGACCCAGATCGGCGTCGGGATGCCCAGGAATTTCGACAGGGCAAGCTGGTAGAAGCCGGGATCGTTGATGCCGACGGCGCGGCCGTCCGAGGCGATCAGCGCGAAGCCGCGCACGATCTGCATGGTGGCGAGCGTCGTGATGAGCGCGTTGATGCGGAAGCGGGCGATGACCACGCCATTGATGAGGCCGACCGCCCCGCCGCACAGAAGCGCGGCGATGAGGCCGACGACGATCGAGCCCGAGGCGTTTGAGGCCATGACGGCGATCATGCCGGAAAAGGCGACGGTGGAGCCGACCGACAGATCGAAATCGCGCGAGGCGAGACAGAACATCATCGTACAGGCGACGATGCCGATGGTGACCACCGATTGCAGCAGGCCCAGCATGTTGCGCTCGGTCAGGAAGTTCGGAACCGTGAGCGCCACGATGGCGAAGGCGATAGCGAAGATGACGACGAGGCCCTGCTCGCCGAGGAGGAGTTTTTTCAAGGACGTCATCGCGACTGGACCTGCTGTGTTGGAAGTTCGCTGGCATTGGCCACATCGGGAAGAGCGGCGGCAAGGATACGGCGCTCGTCGAAATCGGCACGCTCGAAATCGGCAGCCACCCGGCCCTGGCACATGACCATGATGCGGTCGGTTATGCCCATCACCTCGGGCAGTTCGCTCGATATGACGACGATCGCCATGCCCTGGCCGGCAAGCTCGTAGAGGATTTCGTAGATTTCCGACTTGGCGCCGACATCGATGCCGCGCGTCGGTTCGTCGATGATGAGGACCTTCACGCCCTGTTCGGAAAGCCAGCGGCCGAGGATGACCTTCTGCTGGTTGCCGCCCGACAGATTGACGATGTCCTGCTTGCGCGAGGGCGTGCGCACGCGCAGCTTGGCGATGAAGCGCTCGGCCAGTTCCGCTTCCTTCTTCGGCTGGAGAATGCCGAAGGGGGAAAAATGGCGGCGCGAGGAGATCGCCATGTTCTCCTCGATATTGCGGCCCTGCACGATGCCGTCGAACTTGCGGTCTTCCGGGCAGAGCACGATGCCGGCGCGGATGGCGTGCGGCGGACTGTCGGGCACGACTGCCCGGCCATCGACGCTGACGGTGCCCTGCAGGCGGCTGTCCGCGCCATAGACGAGGCGCGCCATCTCGCTGCGGCCCGCGCCGATAAGGCCGAAGAAGCCGAGGATTTCGCCCTGGCGCACGGAGAAACCGATCGGGTTGCGCAGCTTGCGACCTGAAAGATCCTTGACCTCCAGCCGCATGGCACCCCGCTCGCGCGGGCGAAAACCCCAGATGTTGGAAATCTCGCGGCCGACCATTTCGGCGATGATCTGCTCGCGCGTGATCTCGGCAATCGCGGGATGATGGGCGGCAAGCTTGCCGTCGCGCAGCACCGTGAGGCTGTCGCACAGGCGGAAAATCTCGTCGAGGCGGTGCGAGACGTAGAGGATGACCTTGCCCTGCGCGCGCAGGCGGTCGATCAGCGCAAAGAGGATTTCGCTTTCGCGCGAGGAGAGCGAGGAGGTGGGCTCGTCCAGCGCGATGACGCGCGCATCGGCCATCACCGCCTTGGCGATCTCCACCATCTGGCGCTCGCCGATCGAGAGCGAGGCGACCTTGGCGGCGGGATCGATGTCGATGCCGATCTCCGCAAGCTTCTCCTTCACCACGCCGACGAGGCGCGTGCGGTCGATGACGCCGGCCCTGCCGGGAAAGCGGCCGAGCCAGAGGTTTTCGGCGACCGTCAGCTCGGGCACGAGCTGGAGTTCCTGATGGATGACGATGACGCCGGCCTCGAAGGCATCCCGCACGGAGCGGTAATGCTGCGCCTTGCCGTCGATGAGGATATCGCCGGCATCGGCGGACTGATCGCCGGAGAGCACGCGGATGAGGGTGGATTTGCCTGCGCCGTTTTCGCCCATCAGGCCATGTACGGCGCCCTTCTTCACGCAGAAGGAAACGTCGGCGAGCGCCTGCACGCCGGGATATCCCTTGGATATCGCCCTGAATTCGAGAAAGTCAGTCATGTCAGCACCCCGAAAGAGGCCCGGCGGCTGTGCCGCCGGGCTGGGTCATCCTCAGAGGATGATTATTCGATGCCGAGGTCCTTGCGAACCGTTTCGTAATTGTCGCGCAGCGCGATCTGGCCGGCGGTCAGGATCAGCTTTTCCGGTTCCTTGCCGTTGGCGACCCAGTCGTACATGTTGAGCGCGGTCTCGTAGCCGTGGCGCTTCGGCGAGATGATCACGGTGCCGAAGAAGCCGGTGGCCGCGGGCTTCTTGAACTCGTTGATCGCCGAATCCGCCCCGCCGATGCCGACGCCGATCATGCTGTCGGCGGCAATGCCGACGCTTTCGGTGGCGCGCACCGCGCCGAGGACGGCTTCGTCATTGAGGCCGACGGCGACCCAGTGCTTGATGCCGGCATTCTTGTTGAGAACGACGGTCGCGGCGTTGAGGGCGGCTTCCGTATCGGTCTTGGCCTGGGGCGCGTCGAAGATGTTGGCTTCCGGGAAGCCGGCGACCTTCAGCACGGAGAGCGCGCCTTCGACGCGGTCGACGGCCGTCGGGAGCTGGTCGTAGGAGACGCGGATCGCGCCGACGTCCTTCATGTCCCAGCCGCGCTTCTTGATCTCGTCGACGATCGTCTGGCCGACGGCCTCGCCGATCTTGGTGGCGGAAATGCCCATATGCGGCACGTCCTCGATCGGGCTGCCATCGGCGTTCACGAGGCGGTCGTCGACTGTCATCAGCTTGAGATCGTTGGCAGCGGCCTTGGCGACGATGCCGGGGCCGAGCTTGACGTCCGGCGTGCAGATGATGAAGCCCTGGGCGCCCTGCGCGCCGAGATTGTCGATGGCCGACTGAACCTTCTCGCCGTCTTCCGCGCCGATCTTGACGAGCGTGAAGCCCTTCTCCCTGGCGGCGACATCTGCGAACTTCCACTCATCCTGGAACCACGGCTCTTCCGGCTGCTTCACGATGAAGCCGATCTTGACGTCGGCGGCGAAGGCGGAGGTTGCGGCGAATACGGCGACGGTGCCAGCCAGGATGGCTGCCTTGATAAAGCCCATTGTCTCTCTCCCAAAACAACTGCGTCTGCAGTGCTCTTGGTGTAGGGATTTTCATCATATCCGTCAATTGTCTTTGTATGATGAATTGAATATCGATGTATGATAGTGATGTCGGATCGACGCGAAACCGGCCGTCGCCAGCGCGGCTGAAACCGGTTATGCATCGCAGGCTGAGTGGGGTGGAGAATGGTCGTGCAGCAACAGAGTGAGCGCCCGGATATGTCCGAAGGCGAGGGGAGCGTGCGCCGGCCCCGGGTGCAAAAGAACGTGACGCGGACGATCGCGACCGATATCTGCGCCGATGTCTTCCCGGTCGGCGCCTTCCTGCCGACGGAGAACGAGCTGTGCCTGCGCTACGGCGTCAGCCGCACGGTCATCCGGGAATCGCTGAAGATCCTGGAATCCAAGGGGCTTGTGCGCGGGCGCTCGCGCGTCGGCACGGTCGTCTGCCCGAAGGAGGAGTGGAACATCCTCGACCAGCAGGTGCTGGAATGGATCGGTCCGCGCATCTTCGAACTCGATCTCCTCAACTGCGTGCTGGACGCTCGCCGCGCCATCGAGCCCTTCGCCGCAGAATTCGCCGCCGAGCGGGCGACGCTGCAGGAGGTCGCCGAGATCGAGCGCGCCTGGGAGGAGATGCGCGATGCGGAGGGAGACCTCGAAGCCTTCACCAAGGCCGACGTCGCCTTTCATGCGGGGCTCCTGAAGGCGAGCCACAACCAGGTCTTCATGCAGCTCGCCAGCATCATCCGGGCGGCGCTGGAATTTTCTCTGCACACCTCCAACGAGGCGGCGGATGCGCGCGGCGAGGCAGTGGAGATCCACAGGCAGCTCGTCGAGGCGCTGCGCCTTCGCGACAGGCAAGCCGCCCGCGAATGCTCGCGCCGCATGCTCGACATCGCCGCGCGCGACATCGCGATCGCCGTCCGCAATCATCCGTCGTCGAACGGCCGCTGAGGAGAACCGACATGGCAGGACGCCTCGAAGGCAAGCGGATCGTCATCACCGGCGCGGCGCAGGGCATCGGCCTTGCCATGGCCGAGGCCTTTCTTGCGGAAGGGGCGAGCCTCTTCCTGATCGATCGCTACGGCGGCCTGCTTTCCTCTGAGGCGGAGCGCCTGCGCGCGGCCGGCGGGCGGATCGGCCATGCGGCCGTCGATATCACCGATGCGGCGGCCATCGAGAGTGCCGTGGCGGCCGCGGCGCTGGAGATCGGCCGGCCGAACGCGCTCGTCAACAATGCCGGCGTCAATGTCTTCTCCGAGCCGCTGAAGCTTTCCGATGCCGACTGGCAGCGCTGCCTCGATATCAATCTCAAGGGCGCCTGGAATTGCAGCCGCGCGGTGCTGCCGGGCCTGCTCGAGGAAGGCGGCGGCGTCATCCTCAACATCGCCTCCACCCATGCCTTCACCATCGTTCCCCACAGCTTTCCCTATCCGGTTGCCAAGCATGCCCTGCTCGGCATGACCAAGGCCCTCGGCCTCGAATATGCCGGGCAGGGCGTGCGGGTGAACGCGCTGGCGCCGGGCTATGTGCGCACGCAAAAGGTCGTGGACTACTGGAACAGCTTCCCCGATCCCCTGGCCGCCGAGGCGGAGACACTGAAGCTCCATCCCGGCGGGCGCATCGCGACGCCGGAGGAAATCGCCAAGGCGGCGCTCTTCATGATCTCGGACGAATGCCCGTTCATGAATGCCACCTGCCTGACGGTCGATGGCGGGATGACGGTGCTGCACCATCCCTGAGCGGTGCGCGCGGAAACGGGCCCTTCGTCCGGGATTACGCCCGGCTCCTGCGGATCGCCCTGACCAGCCGAAACACGGCGAAGGCAGCGCAAAGGACATACAGGCCTCCGCCGATGAACATGATGCCGTAAATGCCGGCAAAGAGTTCACGATCCTCCCGGTAGACATCCGTTGCGGGCGGGGCGGGTGGATAGACGAAGGCGGCGATCACCTCGCCGATCCCGTATCCGGCAAAGAGGCAGACCGGCACGAGGAGGATAAGGCTGGCGACGAAGATAGCGATCGGTTTCAGCATCGTGTCTACCTCCCAAAATCGTTGAGCGTATCGAGGGTGAATCGCTCGGAATCTGCCCCGCACCGATGCCAGCGCATCTCGGCATTCGCCTCGCTGCGGCGCCCGTAGCACCAGTTCCTCTCGTTGAGCGCGACGCCGTAGATCGTCATCGCCTTGCAGGCGACGGCGACGCGGACGTCTCCGCTGGGATTGTGCAGGCAGATGTCTCCCGCATCGTCGTAGAATTTCTTGAGCTGGTCGTCGCTTTCGGTGGCCCGCGGAAACAGCTTTTCCGCGGCGGTGGCTGGAACTGCGGTGTACAGTCCGGCAACGAAGAGGGGCATTGCAAGCAGCAGCCGGTTCATGTCTTCCTCCTTGGCGTCGTAAGTGGGGACCGTTACCGGGCGGGCCGGAAGCATGTGGCCAGTCTGGCGACCACGGCCTCGTAGGTCTTCGCCTCGTCCAACGGATATGTCAGGCGGAAGACGTGAAGGCTGTCGATGTCATTTTGCCCATTCGGTCTCAGCAGGGCCTTGGCATAGAAGACCCTGCCGTTCTCGCGGCCGGAGATGACGGCCCAGTTTTCTTTTGCTCGGTGATAGCTGACGACGGCATCCGGGCTGTCGAGGTCCGAGACGATGGCGTCGGCGGTCTGCTCCATCACGTTGTAGCCACCCCAGACCCGCAATTCGGCGCCCGATTTCGCGGAGAACACGCGGCCATCGCCGTTATCGGCCTCCGGCTGGGCAGCAAGGAGATCGGCCGGATAGCAGATGCTGTAGCCGAAGCGGACATTGGTATAGGTCTTCCATTGGTGATCCGCCGCCATGGCGGACATGCTCGTCGGCAGGACGGCGAGGGCCGCGGCGAAGGCGTGTGTCGAGATGTTCATCCGTTTCCTCCCATGTTCATGGCCGGGCTTGCCTCACAGGATACGCAACATGATGGCAAGGCTGAGCCCGACGAGGATGCAGCCACTGATCCGCGAGACCCAAAGGCCGGAGCCGGGCGTGGAAACGAGCGGTGCGGCGAGGGACGCGATACCCACCGAGGCGAGGTCGCCCAGCGAGAAAGCGCCGTTGACGATGACCCCCAGCAGCAGGAACTGGAGCCAGTCCGGCGTCGCCGCAGCGGGATCGACGAACTGCGGCAGGAAGGTCAGGAAGAAGAGCGCGGTCTTCGGATTGAGGACCTCGACCACGATACTGTCGTGCAGGACCTTCCTTTGCCTCGGACGCGTTTCGGTTTCCGCCCGCGCTCCGGGCGGAACGATCATCCGGCCGCCCAGCCAGAGCATATAGAGGGCGCCGGCCGTCCTGACGGCTGTATAGAGCGCGGGCGCATGATGGAGGAGGGCGGCAAGGCCGACGGAGGCCCCGGCTATGTGGACATAGCAGCCGAGATGGATGCCGAGGGCGGCCATCAGCCCGGCCCGGCGGCCGTGGGCAAGGGTCTGCGCCGACATGTAGAGAATGGCCGGCCCGGGCATGCAGGCGAAGGCCATGGTAGCGAAGGCGAAGGGTATCCAGCTTTCCAGTGACACGGCGGTTGACCTCCCGTTTTGCCGGCGGGGCAAGTCAATCAGCCTTTATTGATCATGAGAAACGATTTATCATCATGTCATTGATAACGGAGCGAGGTGGATCGATGTTCGACATCGTGCTGCTGCGGACATTCGAAACGGTCGCCTGCCTGTCGAGCTTCACGAAGGCGGGGCAGCAGTTGAACCTGACGCAATCCGCCGTCAGCGCCCATATCCGGCGGCTGGAGGAACAGGCGGGCACCGCCCTTTTCGAGCGTAGCACCCGCACGGTCGCCCTGACGCCGCAGGGACAGGCGCTGCTCGGCCATGCGCGGGCGATCCTGCGCCTGAGCGAGGAAGCCCGGACCCTGATGCGGGGAAGCAGCAACGCGCTTCACCTGCGCATCGGCGCATCCGATGATCTGACGAGCACATGGCTGCCCGCGGTGCTGCGGAAATTCCAGGATTCCCGCACGGCAAGGACGCTGGAAGTCCATATTTCCAACACGGCGGTGCTGCTCGACAGCATGGACAAGGGCGAACTCGACCTGATCGTCGGCTGCCGCTGCCGGGGCGAGCAGCCCGGTATGCATCTGTGGAACGAGCCGCTCCGATGGGTGCTCGGAAGGACCCCGCTCGATGCCGAGACGCCCATTCCCATTGCCGTGTTTCCCGAACCGTGCCCCTACAGGGACGCCGCCCTTGCCGCGCTCGCAGCGCAGAACTGCACGTGGAGGATCACCAGCGTCAGCCCCAGCCTCGGTAGCCTGACGGCTATGGCCGCTGCAGGGCTTGCGGTCACCCCGCTGAATGCCAGTTCGATCCCGGCCAACCTGCAATCGTCGCCGGGCAATGCGCAATTGCCGCCTTTGCCCGATGTCGAATTCGTGGCCCATGTGCGGCCCGGCCTGCCGGAAGAAACCATGCTCCTGACGCGTGCCGTCATCGAATGGATCACCGCCAACAGGCCGCAGGTCGCCGCGCCGCGTCACCTCCGGAAAACCTGAACCATGCGATTGTTAATCCGCAAGAGGCGAACTAGTTTCGGCCTGCCGAACCCGCCGGAATCCTCATGCCCGATCCGATTGCAAAACCCGATCTTCCATCGCCAGCGGCGCGCGCGCTCCAGCTACGCTCGCTGTTCGCCCTGAACAAGCCGGGTGCCCGGCGCTGGCCGTTCGCGCTGCGCGCAGCCCTTGCCATGGGCGTGCCTGCGGCGATCGGCTGGGCGGTGGGGGACCTGCCGGCGGGACTGATGGCGACGATCGGCGGCTTCACCGCCGTCTACGGCAATGACCGACCGTTCCTGAACCGCGCCTTTCATCTTGGCGCGATCGCGGTGTCGTTCGCGCTTGCCGTGATGATCGGCGTGGTGGCGGGCGGCACGGAGTGGCTGACCGTTCCGGTGGTGACGTTGCTCGCGACCGCTGCTGCCTTCCTGTGCAGCGCGCTGAAGGTCTCCCCGCCGGGGGCCTATCTCTTCACGCTTGCGGTCGCGGCCGGTACGGCGATGGGGGCGGAGCACCTGTCCTGGTGGCATGTGGGCACGCTCGTCCTTGCCGGCGGGGCCTTCGCCTGGGTGCTGCATATGACTGGGGCGATCCTTGCGCCGCGTGGGCCCGAGGTTCTGGCCCTCAAGGCGGCGGCCCGTGCCGTTGGCGATTTTCTCGCCGCGGCGACGACGCCGGGCGGCGATGCGGCGCGGCATCAGGCGGCCATCGCGCTGCATCTTGCATGGACGGTGCTGGTCAGCCAGCAGCCCGTGCAGCCTCGCCCGAACGGAACCCTGTCGCGGCTGCGCGCCGAGGGCCGGGAACTGCACATGATCTTCGCCGAGGCGATCAATGCGGTGGGAGCGGGCGAACCGATCCCGCAGGCCAATATCGAGCGCGTGCGGGCAATCGCCCGGCAGGGGGCGATGCCGGTCGACGTCACCAATCCCGGCCATATCCCGCTCGGCCGCGTCAGCGGCTGGCAGCTCCTGAAGGAGGGGGCGCGCCCGGGCGCGCAGGCATTCGAGATCGGCCTGCGGGTGGCGGTGGCCTCGGCGGTGAGCGGGCTCTTCGGCTGGTTGACGAATATCGAGCATGCCTACTGGATCACCGCCGCCGCCGTGCTGATGCTCTACCAGGGCCTCGACCGGGCGACGATGCTGCAACGGGGAATCCAGCGGGTCGGCGGCACCCTGATCGGCACGGTCCTCGCCGGTGTTGTCCTGTATCTTCACCCCGAAGGGCTGTGGTTCGCGGCCACGATTGCCCTCCTCCAGTTCATCATCGAATTGCTGGTGCTGCGCAATTACGGGCTCGCGGTCGTCTTCATCACGGCGATTGCCCTCACCATCGCCTCCGGCGGTCATCCGGTGGCCGACATTTCCCATCAGGTCTGGGTCCGCGCGGAAGATACCTTTCTCGGCTGCGCGATCGGTGTCGCGGCGTTCCTGCTTCTGGCGAAACGGGGAACGAGCCGGGCGATCTCGCAGGAACTGTTCCGGACCTGGGGGGCGATCGATCTGGTCGCCCAGCATCTTGCGACCGGCGATGCCGATACGGCGGGCGTGCGCGGCGCCCGGCGCAACCTGCAGCATCACATAATCCTGCTGCTGCAAAGCTACGATGCGGCGGCCGGAAGCGGTGCGGAAAGCCGGGCCACGGCAGAACCGCTCTGGCCCGCCGTCGTCGCCACCCAGCGCCTCGCCTACCGCTTGCTCGCCGCCGGCTGGCGGATCGAGGCCGCATCGGCGACAGGGGAAAATGCCGCTCTGGCGGAGGAACTGTTCGGCAAGGAAGGCGCGGCGCAGTTGCACGCCTGCCTCGCCGGGATCGTCAATGCATTCCACAACGGCACCGCACCACCGCCCGATCCCGACGTTCCGGCCTTTCTCGAAGCGGAAATCCGCTTGCTGGGCAGCTCGATCGTCTTCCCGTCCAGGCAGGCGTGACGGAAGACGCTATTGAGCGGCGACCTTCAGCTTTGCCTGTTCCAGTGACCAGTATTCCATGTCGAACAGGTCCGCCTCGCCGATGGGCGTGAAGCGGCCGTAGGCTTCGGCGGCGTTGATGGCGCGGGTCGCCTGCTCGCAGAGGTCGCCGCCGATCCCGGCTGCCTTCGCACTGGCGCCGAGGGCGTAGATGCCCTTGCCGCGGACCAGAACGAGGCGCGGATAGACGTCCAGCATCTGCTTCGGCTCGTCGGTGCGGGTGGCGTTGCGCGTGAAATAGGCGCGGTAGCGATCGGCATAGGCTGCAAGCGCCGCGTCGATCGCGGCCTCGTCCGCGCCGGCCTCGATGACCATCGGCCAGGGCTTGATGCGGATGACGTGATCCGGCGTGACGGTGCCGCGCAGGCCGATCGCCTCGACGTTTTCCTTTCCGGCATGTTCGCGGATCGCGGCGGTGGAGCGATAGTCGAGGAAGACACCCCTGGCGAAGGGCGAGCCGTCGCGGGTGAGTGCGGCCTCAAGCCGCGCCGTCAGCGCCGTGTCCTCTGCGCCGTCGCTCGGCTGTGGGCCGGAAAGCGTGATGCCCTTACGCGCCAGCTCCTCTTCCGCCATGGTGACGAATTCGATCATCAGCTCGTAGGAGGCGCGGGCATCGTCGGCGAAGGTGAAGAGGCCGTGGTTCTCCAGCCAGAGGCCTTCACAGCCCGGATGGTCGCGGTAGATGCGGTCGGCGACGATGGAGAGGTCGAAGCCGGGCATGACATAGGGCACATAGGCGAGGCGCTCGCCATAGACGCGGCTGACCGTCTCGCGCATGTCGGGCTGGTCGGCTAAGGCGAGGATCGCCGTCGCATGCGTATGGTCGACGAAGGCGAAGGGCAGGAAGGCGTGGAGCAGCGCCTCGACGGAGGGGTTCGGCGCGTCCGCCTCGATGAGGCTGGCGCGCAGCAGGGCGACCATGTCTGGGTCGGAGAGCTTCGGGCCGTTGCGGGCTTCGAACAGCGGGGCGAGACGGACGGCCGGCAGGCCCGGCGCCTCGATCGTGTCGAGATCCCAGCCGCTGCCCTTGATGTGCATGAGCGCTTCGCCGTCGGCCGAGGTCACCTTGACGGAGGTGTTGCCGCCGCCGTGCAGCACGAGATCCGGATCACCGCCGATGATGCGGGAGGTGTAGATGCGAAGGCCGAGGGCCTCGCTCTGTCCGGCTTCCAGCGCGGCCTCCACGTAACGGGCTGCATCCTCGTCGTTCCAGCGGCTTTTCATGCGGATTGTCCTGTCCTTGAAATGAAAGCGGCGGGCAGCCGGAGCCGCCCGCCGTTCGTGCGTTATCAGAAGTCGAAGTTGGCGATATTGTCCTTGGTGAAGACGGTGCGCTCCGGCAGCAGGATGATGCCGTTGCCGTCGGCTTCGTAGTCGTAGCCCTGTACCTTGTTGGCCGAGACCTCGACGGTGCCGACGCCGGGGATTTCCAGCTTGTCGCCGACCTTCATCGGGCCGTTCTTCAGGACGTGATCGGCGACATAGACGGAGATCTTGCCCTGCTGCGTGACGTCCCACAGGCCGAAGCGCTGGATCGTGCCGCGCTCGATATAGGGGCGCATGACGTTCGGCGTGGAGAAGCCGACGATGGTGACGCCTTCGGCGCGCTTCAGGTTTTCCGCTGCCTGTGCTGCGGCCGGCAGGGCGTTGGCGTCGGGCGCGATGATCGCATCGAGGTCCGGGTAGGTCTGCAGGATGCTTTCAGCCGTCTGCAACGACTTCTGCGCGTCGTTGTAGCCGTACTGGGTGGTGACGATCTCCCAGCCAGGATGCTCCTTGGCGATCTTCGCCTTGGCGGCTTCCGCCCAGGCGTTCTGGTCGGTCACGGTCGGGCTGGAGTAGAAGAAGGCGACCTTGGCCTTTTCCTTCGTCACGCCTTCTGCGGCCATGTCGACCAGCAGGCCGCCGAGCTGCTCGGGCGTGCCCTGGTTGATGTAGTAGCTGCGGCAATCGGGGTTGACGTCGCTGTCCCAGGTCATGACGAGCACGCCGCGCTCCATGGCGCGCTTGAGCGCCGGGCACAGGCCGTCCGGCGAGACGGAGGAGACGATGAGCGCGTTGTAGCCCTGGTTGACGAAGTTGTTGATGAACTGCACCTGGGCGGAGACGCTGGGTTCCGTCGGGCCGTCATAGGTAACCTTCGCACCGAGCTCTTCGCCGGCCTTCGTCGCGCCGGCGCCGCCGGACGTGAAGAAGCCGACGCCCACCAGCTTGGGGATGAAGGCGATCTGGTTTTCGGCATGGGCCGTGCCCGAGGCGAGCATGGTGCCGGCGAGAAGCGCCGCGGCGACGGCGCCGGATTTCATGATGTTCTTGATCATTCTCATTCTCCTCCTGAAGTGACTGCCGCCCGGTTCTGTCTTTTCTGCCGGGCGACGGCGATGAAATCGGCCAGCATTGCGCTTCCGTGGCGCAATGCGACCGCGATAACCAGCAACCCTCCCGAAAGTGCGCTGGAAATCTGGCTGGGGACGCCGGCCGCCTGCAGGCCCTGCTGCAGGTAGCCGATGACGAAGGTGGCGATCAGGGTGCCGAGGATGGAGCCCTGGCCGCCGTAGATGGAGGCGCCGCCGAGCACGGCCGCGGTGACGGCCGGCAGCAGTGTCGCCGAGCCGAGGTCGACGCGCGCCGAGCCGAAATAGGCCGACATGACGAGGCCGGCGATGGCGGCGGAAACGCCCGTGATGACATAGGTGATCGTCTGCACGCGGCCGACCGGAATGCCGGCGAAGCGCGCCGCGCTTTCCGACTGGCCGGAGAGGAAGACGGCGCGGCCGAAGCGGGTGAAGTGCAGGAGCACGACGAGCACGAGGGCGAGCGCGAGGAACAGCGCGAGCGGAGCCGGCAGGCCGAGGACTTCCGCATAGCCGAAGGCGTTGAAGGCGTCCGGGAAGTTGCCGATGCCTTCGTAGCCGCCCGCGCCGACGAGACCGGAGGCGACGGTTGCGGTGCCCTGGAAGAGATAGAGGCTGCCGAGCGTGACGACGAGCGGCTGGATCTTCGACAGGTGAATGACGGCGGCGTTGAGAAGGCCGCAGAGCGCGCCGGAAACGAGCGCCAGCGCGATCGATAGCGGCAGCGGCACGCCGTAGAAGGTGGCGACGCCGAAGACGATGGCGGCAAGGCCGATCACCGAGGCGAAGGAGACGTCGATGCCACCGGCGATGATGACGAGGGTCAGCGGCAGCGCGACGATGCCGATCTGCACGAAGTCCGAGGTGCCGTAGATCAGGTTCGCGACATTGAGGAAGCGCGGATTGACGATGCCGAAGATGGCAAGCTCGGCGACGAGCATGGCAAGGAGCGCGGTTTCCCAGCGGAAGATGAGCTTCTTCATCGGCCGGCCTCCACGGTGCGCGCCGTTGTCGTTTCAGCGGATTGGGCGGGGCCGCGCTCGTGCACGGCATAGCGGCGGGCGCGGATGCGGCGGTCGATGATCTGGCGGATGCGCCCGTCGAGCAGCAGCACCGAGAGCAGGATCGCGCCGGCGATGAAGTCGTTCCAGTAGGCTGGGATTTTCAGGAAGACGAGTGCGCTGTCGATGGAGGTGATGAAGATGACCGCGGAAAAGACGCCCGCGACCGAGCCGGTGCCGCCGAGCAGGCTCACCCCGCCGAGCACGTTGACGGCGATGGCCTTCAGCTCGATGCCGTTGCCGGCCTGGTTGGGGATGAAGCCGATCTGCGCGGCGAAGACGAGGCCGGCGAGCGCGGCGCAGATGCCGGTCGCGACGAAGGCGGTGAACTGTACGCGCTTCACCGGTACGCCGAGATGGTGCGCGGCGGCGCGGTTGTCGCCGACGGCGTAGAAATAGCGGCCGAAGCGCGTCTTGCGCAGCACCAGCCATGCGAGCACGACGAGAACGAGCACGACGACGGTGAGCGCAGAGAAGCCGGGGCCGAGATTGCCGGCCAGTGCCTTGAGGTTCTGCGGCAGATCCTCGATCCAGCGTCCGCCGGTCAAAACGAGCATGATGCCGCGATAGAGGCCGAGCGTGCCGAGCGTGGCGACGATGGAGGGAATGCCGAGATAGGCGACCATCAGCCCGTTGAAGGCGCCGGCGGCGGCCCCCGTCATGAGGCAGAAGGCGATGGCGAGCGGCAGGCCGAGGCCGGCGTTGAGCGAGAGGCCGAGCACGGCGGCGCTGAGGCCGAGCACCGAGCCGCTGGAAACGTCGATGTTGCGCGTCAGGATGACGATCATCGTGCCGAGCGAGATCAGCATCAGCACGAGGCTGTTGGAGAGGACGACCGAGGCCGTGGCGCCGGAGAGATAGCCGGGCGCGGCCGCGCCGATTGCGGCATAGGCGACGACGAGAACGGCGATGAGCGTTGCGACGCGATTGCGCGCGAAGAGGTCAAGCATGACGGGCCTCCGAGGCGCCGAAGGCAAGGCGGGCGATGGCGTCCACCGAGATGTCGTCCGTCAGTTCCCCGCCGGACTGGCCGAAGGCCATGACCTCGACGCGGTCGGCGAGCTGTTCGATCTCGTCGAAATCCGAGGAGATGAGGACTATGGCGACGCCCTCGGCGGCGAGCTTGCGGATGAGGTCGTAGATGTCGTTGCGCGCCGCGACGTCGACGCCGCGCGTCGGCTCGTCGAGGATCAGCACCTTCGGTCGGGCGGACAGGCACTTCGCCAGCAACACCTTCTGCTGGTTGCCGCCCGAAAGGCCGCGCGCCTCCTGGCCGGGACCGGTGCACTTGATGCCCATGCTGGAGCGGAATTCGTCGAAGGCCTTCCGTTCCGCGCCGGGGCGGAGGAAGAAGGGAAGGCGATGCACGAGATAGGACGAGACGTTCCAGAAGAGCGGCGCTTCGAGGAAGAGGCCATGCTGCTGGCGGTCTTCCGGCAGGTAGACGAGGCCGCGGTCGATGCAGAGGCGCGGCGAGCGCTTCTTCAGTTCCGCGCCGTCGAAGATGACGCTGCCCGCCGTCTGGGGGCGCAGGCCGAAGAGCGTCTCGGCGAATTCCGTGCGCCCCGCGCCGACGACGCCGGCAAGGCCGAGGATTTCGCCGGCCCGCACATCGAGGCTGATATTGCGGAAGCCCTCGCCGCTGAGGCCGCGCACGCTGAGGCGCGGCTGGCCGATCTGCGAGACCTTGCGGCCGGTGCGATCCTTGCCGGAGGTCTCCGTGATCTGCACGCGGCTCATCGCGTCGATGATCTCGGCGTCGCTGTAGCCGTCGAGCGGGCCGGAGAGCACGATCACGCCATCGCGCAGCACGCTGATCGTGCCGCAGATCTCGCGGATTTCGCGCAGCTTGTGCGAGATGAAGAAGATGCCGACGCCCTGCGCCTGCAATTTGCGCACGCGCTGGAAGAGCGCGCTCGTCTCGAAGGGGGTGAGGGCGGAAGTCGGCTCGTCGAGGATCAGCACGCGCGCATCGCGCACGAGGCCGCGCAGGATCTCGACGATCTGCCGCTCGGCGATTTCGAGGGCGGCGGCCTGGGCATCGAGGTCGAGCGAGACGGAGAGCTCGGTGACGAGCTGTTCGACGCGCGGGCGCAACGCCTTGGGCGAGGCGGCAAGGCCGAGGCAGATGTTTTCGAGGACGCTCTGGTTGGGCAGGATATGGGCTTCCTGCGGCACCAGGTAGAGGCCGAGCTCCTGCGCATGGGCCGGCGAAGCATGGGCAAGCGGCCGGCCGTTGATCTCGATGGCGCCGGAGTTGGCCGGGATGACGCCCGACATGATCTTCATGAGGCTCGACTTGCCGGCGCCGTTGCCGCCGAGAAGCGCGTGCACTTCCCCGGTCTGCAAGGCGAGCGAGACACCCTTCAGCACCGGAACGGCACCGTAGGACTTCCAGATGTCCGTCAGCGTCGCGACCCTCCCGGTCGCCGGGCTACCCGTCATTCTGCACCTGTTCATATGTAATCTATGTCAATCATGTGATCATAGTGATTGGTGGCCGTCAATATGCTCAAAGCGCCGGTCGGCATCGAGAAAGTGGAATATTGCGCTGCAAAATATGATTTATCCGCGAAAATCAACGGATTGCGGTCGCAAAGAATTTTTCGCCATGCGGATGCGTTGACGTATCAAAAGTTTTTTTGTTATTCAAATGATCAGAAATCGACCGAGGGAGCCGCTTGCATGGCGTCGGACAACGGGGAATGGAGCTACGCCGATACGGACGAGGAGATTCTCACCCGTATCGCCTGGTACTACTACAACGACGGGCTGACGCAGAACGAGATCGGCGAAAAGCTCAACATGTCGCGCATCAAGGTCTCGCGCCTGCTCGAAAGCGGCCGCCGCTCGGGCATCATCCAGGTGCGCATCAATTCGCGCTATCAGGGCTGCCTTGCGCTGGAGCGGCAGATCAAGGAGCGCTACGGGCTGCTCGAGGCCTATGTCGTGCCGCAGCTTCCCGATCAGGACCCGAGCGACCGGCTGGGGCAGGCGGCCGCGCAGTTCCTCATGCAGCGCTTGCAGACGGACGACCTTCTGGCAGTCGGCTGGGGCGCTACCGTATCCAACACCATCCAGCGGCTCGGCCATCTCGCCAATGAGCGCAATATCGGCCTCGTCAGTCTCACCGGCGGCGTCGGCACCTATGTCGACGGCATGCGCACGGCCAATTGGGGCAGCGGCGTGCATCTGGTGCCCGCGCCCCTCGTCGTGCGCGACCCCGACGTGGCGCGCAACCTGTCTTCGGAGCCGGCGGTTGCCAACCTCCTCGACATGGCGCTCAACGCCACCTACCAGCTCGTCGGCATCGGCGAGCTTTCCGCCGCCTCCACCGTCGTGCGTTCGGGCTATGTCAGCCCCGACGAGGTGGAGCCGCTGCGCCGCAAGGGTGCGGTCGGCGATATCCTCTGCCAGTTCTACAACGAGCGCGGCGAACCGCTCGACCTGCCGCTGCACGACCGGGTGATCGGCGTGAAGCTCGCGGCGCTGTCGCGCGCCGAAAAGGTCGTGGCGGCGGCGGGCGGCATTCACAAGGTCGGGGCCATCCACGCGGCGCTGCGCGGAAAATTCGTCGGCATCCTCATCACCGACGAGACGACGGCCGCCGGCCTCATCGAGATCAAGGACTGAACCCATGACGACTTCATACCTGCTGGCCGTCGACGCCGGCACCGGCAGCGGCCGCGCCGTCATCTTCGACGAGAACGGCAACCAGATCGCCAGCGCCCAGCACGAATGGTGGCACAAGGCCGATCCGCGCTTTCCCGGCTCCATGGATTTCGATGTGGAGGGAAACTGGTCGCTGCTCTCGCGCGCCATCCGGCAGGCGATATCCGAGGCCGGCATCGCGGCCGCCGATATCCGCGCCGTCAGCGCCACCAGCATGCGCGAGGCCATCGTCGCCTATGACCGCAGCGGGCGGGAGATCTGGGCCTGCGCCAATGTCGACAGCCGCGCCGTCAGCGAAGTGCGTGACCTGAAGCGCGACTTTCCGGGCCTCGAACGCGACCTCTATGCCGAGACCGGCCAGACCTTCGCGCTCGGCGCCCTGCCGCGCCTTCTCTGGCTGAAGCGCAACCTGCCGGACGTCTATGCCCGCATCGACCGGATCAGCATGCTCTCCGACTGGGTTCTGGCGCGCCTTTCCGGCGTCATCGCCAGCGATCCCTCCAATGCCGGCACCACCGGCCTCTACAGCCTGACGAAACGCGACTGGTTGCCGGAGGCCACGGCGAAGGCCGGCATGCGCGGTGACATCTTCCCCGAAAGCGTCGAGCCGGGCACCGTCATCGGCCGCGTCACCGAAAAGGCGGCGGACGAGACCGGCCTTGCCGCCAGCACGCCGGTCGTCATGGGCGGCGGCGATTGCCAGAGCGGGGCTGCGGCCATCGGCGTCGTCAACGAGGGCGACTGCGCGGTGCTCGGCGGCACCTTCTGGCAGCAGGTAGTCAATGTCGGCCCCGCCGTCTCCGACCCGTCGATGGACCTGCGCATCAACCCGCATGTCGTGACCGGTCTCAACCAGGCCGAGGCGATCAGCTTCTTCGTCGGCATCGTCATGCGCTGGTTCCGCGATGGTTTTGGCGCGGAGGAAGTGGCCGCGGCCGGGCCGGGCGGCGATGCCTACCGGCTGCTGGAGGAGAAGGCGGCGGGCGTGCCCGTCGGCGCCTACGGCATCATCCCGGTCTTCTCCGACGTCATGCATTACGGCAACTGGTATCACGCAGCCCCGTCGCTGCTGAACCTGTCCATCGACCCGGAAAAATCCGGCAAGGCCGCGATCTTCCGCGCCTTGCAGGAAAACGCCGCCATCGTCGCCGCCCGCAACCTGTCGGCCATCTTCAAGCTCTCCGGCAAGACGCCGGACAAGATCGTCTTCGCTGCCGGCGCTTCGAAATCGGCCCACTGGTCCCAAATCCTGTCTGACGCGACGGGCCTTCCGGTCGTCACTCCCGTCGTCAAGGAGGCGACGGCGCTTGGCTGCGCGGCCGCCGCCGCCATCGGCATCGGCCTTCGCCGCGATTTCGTCGAGGCGGCCGAGGGCTGGGTGCGCTGGGACAGGCGCTTTGAACCGAATTTCGATCACAAGGCCATCTACGACGAGGCCGGCGAACGCTGGGCGCGGGCCTATGCGCTGCAACGCCAGCTCGTCGACGAGGGCGTCACCACGGCCATGTGGAAAGCGCCGGGCCTTTGACCTTTCATCATTGATACAACGCAACAAGGATTACGACATGCTCATCCAGATGGTCAGCATCAATGTCAAACCGGGCCACGCCGATGAATTTCTGGAGGCCTTCCGCATCAATTACGAGGGCACGCGGCTTGAGCCGGGCAACCTGCGCTTCGATGTGCTGCGCAATCCCGAGGACGAGCACAGCTTCGTCATCTACGAGGTGTTCAGGTCGCCCGAAGCGCTCGACGAGCATCGCAAGACGCCGCACTATCAGGAATGCGTGCGCCGGATCGACCCCATTCTGGCCGGTCCGCGGACGAAGACCTTCTACAAGGTCGAGATGGCGGACTTCCTGGCCGCGTGATGCCGGTCTAACTCTCGACACGCCCGATCTGGTTTCGGCGCCCCACAGAGTCTTGAGCTACGACCGCTTTGCCAGTTGGTGTTCGCGCCAGATGGTGAAGAGGCCGGCGCCGACGACGATGAGGGCGCCGATGACCATGTTCAGGGTGACGTTCTCGCCGAAGAGGCTGACAGCGACGATGACGTTGAGCACCAGTTGGAAATAGGTCACCGGCTGGACTTCGGCGGCCGGCAGCAGCCCGTAGGCGCGGATGAGGAAATAGTGGCTGAGGGTGCCGCAGACGCAGAGCGCGGCAAGGGCGAACCAGTCGGAAGGCTTTACCGTGCTCCAGTAGAACGGCCCGATCAGCGAGATCGCCACGGCGCCGGCGACGCCGGCATAGAAAAGGCTCGTCACCGCCGTATCCTCGCGGCTCACCGCGCGCGTCGCGATGCTGTAGAGCGCGAACAGCACTGATGCGGCCAGCGGCAGGAGCAGCGACATGTCGAAATGGATGTCGACGGGATTGATGATCACCAGCACCCCGAGAAGGCCGATCAGCACCGCCGTACCGCGGCGCCAGCCGACGGCTTCCCCGAGAAGGGGGATCGACAGGACGGTGATGATGAGCGGCGTCGCCTGGAAGATCGACTGGCTCATGGCCAGCCCGGCATGCACATAGGAAAAGACGATGATGACGATCTCCGCGACGAGCAGGAGCCCGCGGACGATCTGCAGCCAGGGCCGCCGCGTGCGGATGGCCGCCCTTACGCCGCCCGGCGAGGTGGCGGCAAAGCCGAACACGAAGAGCGCGAACGCCCAGAACCGTATCATGGTGATGAAGAGCGCCGGGTAGCGATCGCCGAGATACTTGGTGATCGCATCCTGGCCGGCAAAGATGCAGATCGCCAGGAAGGCAAAAAGATAGCCGCGGGTCTTGGGGCTCATGGGACAATCTACTGAAGAATCGTTTCCTCCAGATAGCACAGGCCTTTCGCCGGGGCGCGGACAAACATGCCCGCCCGCGGTTCTATTTCACATTGCGGCGCCACCGTGTGGCTGATCGCCCGCGGCGGCGTCGAGGACGAGCGGTCCTTCCGCCTCCAGCCGGACGCGGCCCCTGCCGACGCGAACGAGGCGGACGGGCGCCTGCTTTTCCTCGAGCCGGCGCCTGAGCAGGAGGAGGCGGGTTTCGAGATTGTCCTTGATTTCCGGCATACGGGCGCCGGCGGCAAGCCGCATTTCCCGGTTCGTGAATTCGCTGCGCCCCTCGTTCAGGTGCCATTCCAGCATGAGGCGCAGCAGCATGCCGGCAACGCCCTTCACGATATAGGTGCCGTCGATGAAGACGCTATCGTCGAAACGGTGATGGGCGACGCGAATTTCCCGGCCGGCCGCCGGTCGGAGCAGGGGGAGCACCTGCCCCGGTTCGGTGGCGGCCGCTTCCCGCTCGCTGGCCCTCAGAGCGCTCGCTGCCTGTCCCGCCAGGATTTCGAGAGCCGCCTCGTCTTCCTCGCGGAAAGCCAGCCGTTGCTCGCTTTCGACGAAAAGCACGCCCGTCACGGCGCCGCGGGCAAGCATCGGAACGGCGATCTGGCTCATGACGGTCGGCAGGTGCGGGAAGGCGATGCTGCGTGTCGCCTCTTCCTCTTTCTCCGCGTCGAGGCCGATGGCTTCGCCGAACCGGCGCACACGGCTCATGTCGCTGACCTTGACCGTCTGGCCGCTCGTCGCCGCGGCACCGATCATGCCTTCGCTGCCGGCGATCTCCGAGCCGAGCCCCGAGCGCGGATAGCCGATGCTGCCGGTGGTGATCAGGCAGCCGCGGTGGCCGTCGTGGATCAGGACGAGCGCATTACCGTATCCGAGAACGCGTTCGACGCCGCACAGCAGGCTGTCGATGATCTCGTCCGCCTCGGCCTGTCGCTCGATGGCCTTGATCGCCGCCGAAAGGGCGGGAAGGCTCACGGGAGGCCGGCCTCCCATCGCCGGCATGGTCTCCACCGGCGATGGGACCTTCTCGATGCCGTGCACGCGGAAGATATCGGCGCTTTTCAGCCGCATGACGTCCGACATGCCGACCTGCGCGCTGCTTGCTTTCAACTGGCGGGCGATCTTGTCGAAGAGCGGTCCGGCATCGACGGAGCGCACGAAGCCGATGTCGAGCAGGAACTGGTCGCCGGTGAAGCCGTCGACGAGGATCAGCGTGACCTTGGGATTGGCGCGCACATTCGCCGCCGTCTTGGCGAAGAACTGGTTGGAGAGCGCGACGTGCTCCTCATCCATCCGCACCACATGGGAAAGATAGGAAATGTTCGGCATGCCATCGGCCGAGGCGGTGGCGATGATGGAGGGGATGACACCCTCGAAGCAGGCGGAAAGGTCGGAAAGACGCAAGCTCATCAGGACCTCGCGCCTGCCAGCATGCCCGCGAGGGGGCCGGGGGTCTGTACATAGATTTCGCTGATCGCAAGCCGGGCGACCCGCGCCTCCCGCGCGGTCAGCCACGGCGCGATGAGATGGTCGGAGACGCCGAGCGACTCGAGTTCGTTCGTCGCCGCCACGATGAACCGGTCGGCATGTTCGAGGTCACGTGGCTCTGTGTTCCGCATCGTAGCAGAGCCCTTGAGCTGGAAGCTGACATAGTCCGATGGGCTGACAAAGGTGGCGGCCAGCCGCTCCGTCTGCTGGATGCAGGTTTCGAGCCGCGGCCATTGCCAGGCGGAAAACATGACGTCGATTGTCTCGCGGCCTTCGAGGAGCCGGAAACCGATGCCGCGCCCGGCCGATGGCCGGCGCGCCGCGTCGGCCGCCGCGACGATGCACATCAGCGGTCGAGTGAAAAAGTCGATAAGCCTGTCGTCGAGCCGCACTGCCGTCCCCTGCTGCGTGTCCCCGCCATTCTTAGCAAACTTTTAGGATATTAGGCACGGCTTGCACATTCATTTAGGAACGCCGTTTTCCAGGCCGCGCTATAGGGAAAGCGTACAGGCTGGACGGCCTGGATAACCATCATCTGCCCGTCATCGGCGGCTCGTGCCGCCTGCGAGAAAGACATCGAACCACGCTCCGGATGCCGGGGCGGGGGCGCGATTTCTGTATCCGGCCGCAAGAGAGGCTGCATCGCTGCGGCCCGAACCTGGAGAACGAGATGAAAAACTTCACCCACGCGGCGATATCGCCTTCTGGGCACGGGACGCCGGCCATGGCATTCGGCAGGCATGTCATCCGCATGATGGCGGCCAATACGGGCGGTTCGCTCGGCATGTTCGAGGCATTCGTGCCGGCCGGCGAAGGTCCGCCGCTGCATGCGCACGAGCGTGAGGACGAGTTCTTCCGCGTCCTTGCCGGCCGCTTCGGCTTCTGGTGCGCCGGCGACTATGTCGAACTGACGGAAGGCGGCTGCATCGCCCTGCCGCGCGGCGTGCCGCACCGCTTCTGCAATGTCGGGCAGACGGAGGGGCGCCTGATGGTCGTCGTCACGCCGGGCGGCTTCGAAAGCTTCTTTCCGATCGTCGAACTCTGCAAGCCCGGGACGCCCGAAGAGATCGCATCCCTTGCGAAGGATTTCGGCCTGACCTTCCCGCCCGACGACGACCGCAAGGTCGCCTGAACCCTCTCAAACCAACATCGGAACCCGGACAACGGTCCATCGAAAGGAGACTGAAGGATGACGCACGTGCCTTCGAACGAAAACGCAATGACCCTGACTGCCGCGCAACTCGACGCCTATCTCGCCCGCATCGGAATGGAGCGGCCGGCCCGCCTCGATGTCTCAAGCCTGTCGCGGCTGCACCGCGCCCATCTGATGACCTTCACCTGGGAGGCGCTGGACGCCTTCATGGGCTGGCCGTCCTCTGTCGCCCCGGCCGCGGCCTTTGCGAAGATGGTCGAGGGGCGGCGCGGCGGCTGGTGCTACGAGATGAACGGCCTCTTCGGTGCGGCGCTTGCTGCCCTCGGTTTCTGCGTGACCCGTCTTTGCGGCGGCGTCGACCGGGAAAGGCTCGGCGATATCGCCATCGGCAACCACCTGACGCTGCGGGTCGATCTCGACCGTCCCTACCTCGCCGAGGTCGGCATCGCGGATGCCATCGTCGAGCCGGTTCCGCTTGCCGCCGGACCGATCAGCCAGCGCGGCTTCGACTTCTCGATCGTGCCGGCCGACGGCGGCTGGCTGCGCTTCAACAACCATGTGCGCGGCATCGCGAAGAGCTTCGACTTCCGGCCCGACCATAGCGACGAGGCCGCGATGGCCGCCACGCAGGGCTGGCTGATGCAGGATCCCGGCTCGCCGTTCACCAATGCGCTCGCGATCCTGCGACACACGGCGGACGGCTATGTCGCCCTGCAGAACGACTGTCTGCGTCGGGTGACAGCGGCAAGCCTCACCGAGCAGCGCATCACCAGCGCCGACCAGCTCGCCGATACGTTCGGGATCGTGTTCGATCTCGACGTTCCAAATCCGGCCCGTGTCTTCGAGCGCCTTCAGGCCATCGGCCGCGACAAGGCCGCCTGAACCCGCCTCGTATCACCCTGCAGCCAAGGAAACATCCATGCTTCGCATCACCGCATTCGCCTTCGCATTTGGCCTGAGCACCGCCGCATTTGCCGCCCCCACCGACCCGGCGCCGGGCGGGGCCTACAAGACCGACCCATCGCATTCGAGCTTCAACTGGTCGTTCAACCATTCCGGTCTGTCGCACTATACGGCGCGCTTCACCAGGGTCGATGCGCGCCTCGACTGGAAGCCGGAAAGGCCGGAAGCCTCGACGCTCTCGGTCACCATCGATCCCCTCTCGGTCCGCACCGACTATCCCTGGCCGGAGAAGGTGGATTTCGACAGGGAAATCGGCGGCGAGGAGACGTTCCTGGCGGACAAGCCCATCACCTTCGTCTCGAAAAGCGTTCATGTGACGGGCGAGAAGACGGGCACCGTCGAGGGTCTCTTGACCTTCCGGGGCGAGACGCATCCGGCGAAACTCGACGTCACCTTCAACGGCTCGATGGCCGAGCACCCGATGATGGGCGTGCCGAAGATCGGCTTCTCGGCGACCGGCAGCATCAAGCGCAGCGAATGGGGTCTGGACTTCGCCATTCCCGAACTCGGCGATGAGGTCACCTTCGCCATCGAGACGCAGATGGTTCCCGCCGACTACGCCTTCGAGTGAAGAACGAGCCGGCCAGTTCAGGACTCGGACGACACCCTGACGGAAAGCGCATCGGCGGGTGCGCTCTTCCTCGTGCCGCCGAAGAGCCTGCGGACCGCATCCTTGAGCCCCTCCATGTAGAGGTAGATCACCGGCGTCACGAAGAGCGTCAGGGTCTGCGAGACGATCAGGCCGCCGACCACGGCCACGCCGAGGGGCTGGCGGAGCTCGGAACTGGCGCCGCTGCCGAGCGCGATGGGCAACGTGCCCATGATCGCCGCCAGCGTCGTCATCATGATCGGGCGGAAACGCAGCAGGCAGGCCTTGTGGATGGCGTCGCGCGCAGCAAGCCCCTGCCGCTGCAGCGTCAGCGCGACATCGATCATCATGATGGCGTTCTTCTTGACGATGCCGATGAGCATCAGGAGGCCGATCACCGCGATGACCGAGAGGTCGAAGCCCGAGACGCCGATGGCGAGGAGCGCGCCCGATACGGCCGATGGCAGGCCCGAGAGGATGGTCAGCGGATGGATGAAGCTCTCGTAGAGGATGCCGAGCACGATGTAGATGGTCAGGACTGCCGCAAGGATCAGCAGCCCCTGGTTGGCGACGGAATCCTGGAAGGTCTTCGCCGTGCCGTAATATTGCGTGGAGACATCGGCGGGCAGGCCGATTTCGGCCTTCAGGCGGGCGATCTCGGCCATGCTGGCGTCGAGCGGCACCCCGGCGGGCAGGTTGTAGGAAAGGGTGACGGCCGGAAGCTGGCCGAGCTGGTTGACGGTGAGAAGGCCCGCCGTCATCTCCATATGCGCGAAGGCGCCGATCGGCACGAGCTTGCCGCCGCCGGCGGGCACCTCCATCTGCTCCAGCCGCTCCGGCGACCAGTGGATGGCGGGATCGAGTTCCATGATCACGTCATAGCTGTCGGATGCCGAGAAGATGGTGCTGATCTGCTGGGAGCCGAAGCCGCCGTAAAGCGCGCTGCGCAAGGTGCCCGTGTCGACGCCGAGCGCGGCCGCCTTGTCCTTGTCGACAACAAGGCGTGCCTGCGGCGCGCTGTTTTGCAGGTCGGAATTGACATCGAGGAAGAAAGCCGGCTCGGCGCGCATCGCGTCGACGAGCTTGCCCGACCATTCGTTCATCTTGTCCTGGTCGAGGCTCTGGACCACGAGCTGGTACTGGCTCGCCGAACCGCGCGCGCCGATGGAGAGGTTTTGGGCCGGCGACATGAAGGTCTGGACGCCGGCGATGGTGGAGAGCTGCCGGCGCAGGTCCCGCAGCACGGTTGCAAGCGCGGGGCGCTCGGTCTTCGGCTTGAGTTCCACGAAAAGTCGGCCGGAATTCAGCAGCGAGGATTGACCGGAGGCGCCGACCGAGCTTCCGACATTGGCGACATAGGGCGAGTTGCGGAAGACGTCCTCGACCTTGGCCTGCAGGGCGGACATGGCGTCGAAGGAAATGTCGGGCCGTGCCTGCGTGGTGACCTGGAGCTGGCCGATATCCTCCTGCGGGAAGAACCCCTTCGGGATCGTCGAGACCTGATAGACCGTGACGGCGATCGTGGCGAAGAAGACGAGAAGGACCGCGAAGCGGAAGCGCAGGCAAAACGCAAGGCCCCGGTCGTAACCGGAAAGGACCTTGGCGAAGCCTTTCTCCAGCCAGCCGCCGATGCCGCGCTCCTGCACGCCTTCGGTGGGCATCGCCCCTTTGGGGAGGCGGGCGGCGAGCATGGGCGTCAGGGTCAGGGAGACGAAGGCCGAGGCGAGGATCGCGACCGTGACCACCACAGCGAATTCGTTGAAGATCTTGCCGACGACGCCGCCCATCAGGAGGATCGGCAGGAAGACCGCGACGAGGGAGAGGGAGATCGCGATGATGGTGAAGCCGATCTCCGACGCGCCGTCGAGCGCCGCCTGGAAGGCGCCCTTGCCCTCTTCCTCCATGTGCCGAACGATATTCTCCAGCATCACGATGGCGTCATCGACCACGAGACCGACGGAAATGGTGAGCGCCATCAGCGATATGTTGTCGATGGAAAGGCCGAGCAGATACATCACCGCGAAGGTGGCGATGATGGAGACGGGCACGGCGACGGCCGGGATCAGCGTCGCCCGCAGGCGCCGGATGAACAGGAAGATCACCATCACGACGAGGCCGATCGTCAGCATCAGTGTGAACTGCACGTCGCTGACGGCCGCGCGGATGGAGCGGGAGCGGTCGTTCAGCGTCTCCAGGCTCGCGCCGGCAGGCAACTGCTGGCGAAAGGTCTCCAGCATGGTCTGAACACGGTCCACCACGGCGACGGTGTTGGCATCCGGCTGGCGCTGCACGGCGAGGATGATGGCGCGCGAACCGTCGTACCAGCTCGCCACCTGCGTATTGGCGACGGAATCGACAACCTTCGTCACGTCGCCGAGCCGCACGGGGCCGCCCGCGCCGTTGCTGACGATGATCTTCGAGAAGGCGGCCGCATTCTCGAGGCCGCCGTCGGTGACGATGGTCAGTTGCCGCCCCTCGGACCGGAGCGTACCGAGGGGCGTGTCGCTGTTGGCGTCGGTGATCGCCTGCTGGAGCGCGGGAACCGAGATGCCGCGGGCGGCCAGCGCATCCGGGTCGATCTGGATGCGCACCGCATATTGCTGGCTGCCGAGAACCGAGACCTGCGCCACGCCGTCGAGCGTCGATAGCGTCGGGGAGATGACGTCCTCGGCGAAGGCGTCGAGGCGGGTCAGCGGAACGGTGTCGCTTCTGAGGGCCAGCAGCAGGATCGGCGCATCGGCGGGATTGACCTTGCGGTAGCTCGGCGGATTGGTCATTTCCGGCGGAAGCTGGCGCTGCGTGCGGGTGATCGCAGCCTGTACGTCGGCGGCCGCGGCGTCGATGTCGCGGGTCAGCTCGAACTGGATGGCGATGGAGGTGCTGCCGAGCGCGTTCGTGGTAGAGATGCTGTCGATGCCGGCGATGGTCGAGAACTGCTTGATGAGGGGCGTGGCCACCGACTGCGCCATCGTCTCGGCCGAGGCGCCGGGCAGCGAGGCCGAGACGTTGATGACCGGGAAATCGGCGCGCGGCAGCGCCGCGACCGGAAGATTCACATAGGCGAAGAGGCCGGCGACGACCATGGCGATCGACAGGAGCAGCGTGGCGACGGGGCGGCGGATGCAGAATTGCGAGAGCGACATGGCCCGTCCATCCTCATGAATCGGTCGATGGCGCGTCGGCCGTCGTGACCGCCTGGCCGGGGCGCAGGTTCAACTGGCCCTCGACGACCACCTTTTCGCCCGCGGTAAGCCCCTTGTCGACGGCGGCGGACATGTCGTCGGAGGCGGCGACCGTCACCGGCCGGCGCTCGATCGTATCGTCCGGCTTGACGACGAAGACGAAGGCGGAATCCTGCCCGGGCTGGATGGCGACGGCCGGCACGGTGATCGCCGCGGCAAGGACGCTCTTCTCGACGACGACCGTCACCGACTGGCCGGGCCACAGGGCCTGGCTGCCGTTTTCGAAGGTCGCGTGCATGGCGATGGTGCCGGACGTGTTGTCGACGGCGGAATCGATGAAATCGAGAGGCCCCTTGGCCAGCGTCTCCCCGCTGTCCGGGCGCAGCACCGTGACCGTCGGCGGCCGGCCGGCGTCGAGCGCCGCCTTGATGGCAGGGAGCTCTCGCTCGGGCAGGCGGAAGGAGACCTCCACGGGGTCGATGGCGGTGAGGGTCGCAAGGCTGGTGATCGCGCCTGTGCCGCCCACCATGTCGCCTACGCTGACGCCGACCGTGCCGAGCCTGCCGTCGAAGGGCGCAGTGATGCGGGTATAGCTTATCTGGACATTATCGGCATCGATCGTCGCCCTGTCGGCGCCGATGGTCGCCTGCGCGGCCTTGGCGGCGGCCTGCGCGGTTTCCAGCGTCTGTTGCGAGATGCTGGAGCCGAGGAGGGATTTTGCCCGGTCGAGCTCGGCCATGGCGCTGGCAAGCCCCGCCTCGTCTTTGGCTAGGGTCGCCTGATCGCGCGCCAGTTGCGCCTGCAGCGCACGGTCGTCCAGCATGAAGAGGAGGTCACCAGCCTTGACGATCTGACCGTCCTTCACATGGATTTCGGTGATCTGGCTGGAGACGCGGGCGCTGATCGCCGTGGTGGCCGGCGCCTGCACGGTGGCGAAGGTCTGCACCTTCAAGGGGAAATCCCGGGCGACGGCGGCCGCGACGACGACCGCGGGCTTGCCGATGTTGCGACGGACAGCGGAGGCGGGGGCGGCGTTCTCGGCATGCGTGGCGCCCGAGAGCGAGCCGCTGCTCCAGTTCGCCCCCAGAAAGACGCCGGCCGCCATGCACAGCACGCCCGCAACGACCGCCTTTGCCCATCGCGCCATGACCCGTGCTCCTTGCCGGCCTTGCCGGGCAAATGTTGAACCGGTCAGAATGTGCCGTCAGACTCTAGGCATAATTGTGGTGACAATTTTGGGTGAAGGTTACCCTTTAAGAAAGGCATAATACGTATAAATTTCAATTTGTTACATATACTAAGTTTGTCTATTGATTTAGGAATATGGCGGCTTCCGGATTGTGAAATCTTGTCCACCTAATTCCATTCAGGCGTGTATCGCCGAAAATGGGGCCACCAGACATAAACCGGATGGCGGCTGGAGGCGCCATCCCGCCGCCAAAAAGCGCTTCGCCGCAGCGTCGAGCCACGGCGAAGGTTTTCCCGATTCTCGGCCGTCAGCGGGCCGGCGGCGCGTACATCAGGCCGCCGTCGCTCCAGAGGCGGTTGAGACCGCGATCGATCTTGAGCGGGCTCTCCTTGCCGAGATGGCGCTCGAAGATCTCGCCGTAATTGCCGACGGCGGCAACGGCGTTGTAGGCCCACTTGGGGTCGAGGCCGAGCGTCTTGCCGGCTTCGCTCTCGATGCCGAGGAAGCGCTTCTGGGCGACCGTGCCGCTTTCGAGAAGCGAGGCGGCATTCTCCCGGGTGATGCCCATCTCCTCCGCCTCGATCAGCGAGAAGAGCGTCCAGCGCACGATCTTGAACCATTGGTCGTCGCCCTGGCGCACGGCCGGGCCGAGCGGCTCCTTGGAGATGACTTCGGGCAGGACCACGAAGCGGTCCGGGTCGTTGAGCGTCAGGCGCTGGGCGTAGAGCGCGGAGGCATCGGTGGAATAGACGTCGCAGCGGCCCGTATTGAAGGCCTGCACGGTCTGGTCCGGCTTCTCGAAGGCGATGACCTGGTATTCGATCTTGTTGGCGCTGAAATAGTCGGCCATGTTCTGCTCGGTCGTCGTGCCGGTTTCCGTGCAGACGGAGGCGCCCGAGATTTCCTTGACGCTCTTCACGCCGAGGTCCTTGTTGATCATGAAGGCCTGGCCGTCATAGTAGGCGACGCCGACGAAGCTCATGCCGAGATCGGTGTCGCGCGAGAGCGTCCACGTCGTCTGGCGCGAGAGAAGATCGACCTCGCCCGATTGCAGCGCGGTGAAGCGGTCCTTGGTGGAAAGCGGCACATAGGCCACCTTGTCCGGATTGCCGAGCGTCACGGCGGCGACGGCGCGGCAGAAGTCGACGTCGAAGCCGCCCCATTTCCCGTCCTTGTCCGGCACCGAAAAGCCGAGCACGCCCTGGCTGACGCCGCAGCGCACCTCGCCCCGCTCCTTGATGATGTCGAACGTGCCGGCGTGTGCGGCCGTGCCGGCGGCAAGCGCCGCTGCGGCCATGGCCAGAACTTTCAGTTTCATGGGTTCCTCCTCCGTTGTTTGGATATGCGTCATCCCGGCCGGAAAAGGGCTTTCCCGGCTCAGGCTATTCGGTCCTTGGTGTGGCTTGCCTTAGCCGAGCGTCCTTGCGACGTCGGCGAAGGTGTCCTCGAGAACGGCGATCAGGTGGTCCGCATCGCGTTTCGAGAAGATCATCGGCGGGCGCATCTTCAGCACATTGTCGTGCGGGCCTTCCGTGCCCATCAGCACGCCGCGCCGGCGGGCGCCGTTGGAGACAGCGCGGGCGAATTCGGTCGCGGGTGCCTTGCTTTTGCGGTCGGTCACCAGCTCGATACCGAGGAAGAGGCCGAGGCCGCGCACGTCGCCGATCACCTCGTGGCGCTTCTGCATGTCGCGGAAGGCGTCCATCAGGTAGTTGCCCATCGCGAGCGCATTGCCGCGCAGATCCTGGCTTTCGATGACGTCGAGCACGGCAAGCCCGATGGCGCAGGAGACCGGGTTGCCGCCGAAGGTGTTGAAATATTCCATGCCGTTGTTGAAGCTCTCGGTGACCTCGCGGGTCGTCACCACGGCGGCCATCGGATGGCCGTCACCGATCGGCTTGCCCATGGTCACGATATCGGGAACGACGCCCTGCGTCTCGAAGGCCCACCAATGGCTGCCGACGCGGCCGAAGCCGACCTGCACCTCGTCCGCGATGCAGACGCCGCCCGCCTCGCGCACCAGCCGGTAGACCTCCCTGAGATAGCCTTCCGGCAGGAAGACCTGGCCGGCGACGCTCGGAATGGATTCGGCGATGAAGAAGCCGGGACCTTCGCCCTTCGCCTGCATGGCGGAAATCAGCTCCGCGACGCTTTCGGCAAAGCGCCTGCCGTGTTCCTCGAGCGGCCAGTCGGCCGGCGCGCGGTAGCTGTCCGGGACAGTCGCGACATGGACATGCGGCTTCGGCCCCTTGCCGCCCTTGCGGCGGAACTTGTAGGGGCTGATGTCGATCAGCTCCTGCGTCGTGCCGTGATAGGACCAGTCGAGCGTGATGGCGTTCTCGCGGCCGGTATGGGCGCGCATCATGCGTAGCGCAAGGCTGTTGGCCTCCGAGCCGCTGTTGACGAAGCCGGCGACCGTCAGCTCCTTCGGCAGCGTCGCCGTCAGGCGCTCGGCATAGGCGACGATATTGTCGTGCAGGTAGCGGGTATTGGTGTTGAGCGTTCCGGCCTGCTTGGCCATCGCCTCCACCACGGCCGGATGGGCATGGCCGATGTGGCAGACATTGTTGAAGCAGTCGAGATAGGCCCGCCCGCCGTCGTCGATCAGCCAGACGCCTTCGCCGCGCACGAACTTGATCGGCTTTTCGTAGGAGATGGAGAGGTTCGGCAGAAGCAGCTCGCGCCGCATCCTGACGATCTCCTCATGCGAGCGGCCCTCCCGCTCGTAGAATTCCCGCGCGATGCCGCCGAAGGTGCGGGCATCGGGGAAGAGTTCGGCCCAGACGTCGAGATAGCGCGGCTCGCCGACGCCGAGGATCTCGGTGGCCGAAAGGTCCGTGTCGGTGGAAAGCTGGAGGTGGAGGTGCGGCGCCCAGCCGCCGTTTTCCGACGGTGCGCCCATTTCGCCGACCAGCGCACCGGCCTGCAGCCGGTCGCCGGCCTTGAGGCGGTTCATGGCCTCATGGGCGAGATGGCCCCAGAGGGAGATGAAGGGCGGGCAGCCCTCCGGCTCGTGCCGAAGCGCGATCAGGCAGCCATAGCCGAGCGGGTCCTTCTCGATCTCGACGCTGACGACGGTGGCGGCAAGCGGCGTGAAGACTTTGGTGCCTGCCGCCATGAAGAGGTCGAGGCCGAGATGGTGCGTGCGGCGCGTTCCCTCGATGAAGCGCGAGACGAACATCTCGCCGGCATAGACCGTGCGCTCTTCGCCCCACGGGCCGATGCCGAGCTCGATGCCGTTTTCGCGGCAATAGGCGTCCCAGATGGTCTGTGCCGCGTCCGGCTGCTGGGCGGCGGACTTGACCGTCATCGGATGGGCCGGGTCGCCATAGGGTACCAGTGCGGCCGGATAGGTCGCCGCCGGGCGTTCGAGCAGCGGCGCCAGGGTCTTGCGGTTGGCCGCGAGCCAGTCGATGACGGTGCGCGCACCGGGCGCGGCCTCGAAGCCGCAGGCCTTGCGCAGGATCGCGGTGGCAAAGCGCGGGTTCATGCGGTCGAGCTTGCGCAGCAGCGTCCAGGCAGGCCGTTCGCTGATCGCAAGATAGGGGTTGTCGTCGGTATGGGCGCGGCGCGAGGCGGATATCGTGACCGAGGTGACGAGGCGGATGGCGATGAGGTCGTAGAGAAGATCGACCTCCTCTTCCAGAAGCGGATATTCCGCATGGAAGCCGCGGGCGATGGCGGCGGCCGCGCCGATCGGATCGGCATGGTCGAGGCCGGCATAGGCGGCGGCGATGGCGACTTCCGCGATCAGCGGTGCATGGAGTGCATCGCCGAAATCGATGAGGCCCGAAACGCGATCCGGATCGGCCGCATCGACCAGCACGTTCCAGTCATTGGCATCGTTATGGATGACGGCGGCGCGCAGGGTCGCAAGGCGCGACTCGATCGCGGAAAAGCGGGCGAGGAACCGTTCCAGCAGCGCGCGGTCCTCGGAAGCCGTGACATGGTGCAGCCGGTCGGCCGAGCGGCCGGCCTTGCGGATATCCCAGTCGAGGTCGCGCAGCGCGCCGGGATGCATGAAGCCCTTCAGGGCGGCATCGAACCGGCCGAGCATCCGTCCGAGGGATGCGAGCGCGGCATCGTTGCGCTGCGTCTCGGCAAGGGGCTGCCCATGCACCCAGCTGACCAGGCGGACGCGGTGGCTGGCGCCGCCCGGGCTGGTGACGCGGGCAAGGCTGGCACCGGCAAGCGTCGGGCGGATGTGCGGTACGGGCAGATCGCCGGCATGGGCACCGACATGGGCGAGCAGCGCGGTCTGGAAATCGCTCTCGACCTCCGGCTCGGCGGCGTTGACGAGCTTCAGGATGAAGATCCCCTCGGGCGTTTCCACCTCGAAATTCTGGTCGCGTTCGCTGGCGAGCGGCGAAAGCGTGCCGGTCAGGCCGTAATGCTCGCGAAGGAGGGCGGCGGCGGCCTCGATGGAAAAGTCCGGGGTGGTCGTCAGCATGTCGTTCATGGCAATCCTCGTTTCGCCGTGGAGATTTGCACGGACGCCGGATCGCCGCATCCGGCATTATGCCGGTTGTGCCTGCACTTTGTTTATAATAACCGTCATCTTGTCGGTGTCATTTCAGGGAGAGAGCGGTGCAGGATACGGACGCCATAGACCGGACGATCCTCAGCATTCTTTCGCGCGAGGCCCGCATTCCCATGAAGACGCTCGCCGGGCGGGTCGGCCTTTCGCGCAGCGCGACGACGGAGCGGGTGACGCGGCTCGAAAAGGCCGGCATCATCCGCGGCTACCGGGCCGATATCGGTCAGCTTGACGATGGGCAGATCCAGGCCTTCCTGCTCGTGACGCTGAAGCGCACCCCCTCGATCGGCGTGCTCGACCGGCTTGCCGGCTTCGCCTCGGTCCGCAAGGTCTCCTCTGTCAGCGGCCAGCTCGATCTCGTGGTGGAAGTCGAGGTGGGGTCGATCAACGCGCTGAACGAGTTGCGCAACGAGGTCTCGACCTTGGAAAACGTCGAAGACCTCACCACCTCCATCGTGCTGCGGCGCGATATCGAGCGGAGCTGAACAACGCCTAAGCATTGCCGTATTTCCGAACGCAAAACCGCTTCGCACTTTTGCTGGAAATACTCTAGCGGCTGATCCGCTCGAGCACCCTGTCCAGCGCCTTCGTGAGCGCGCTGGTGCCGCCTTTGTGGTCGAAATCGTGGAAGACCTGCTCGTTGAGACCGCCCTTGGTGGCGTATTCGCGGCTCATCTCCATGAAATCGACATGTCGGCCGCCATGAAGCGCGGTTTCGGAGAGGCCCGCGAAGAGCGGCGCGAGATAGGCGCGGCCCTTTTCCTCCGGCAGGCCCTTTTCCGCGAGCCATTCCGTCGTGCGGTGCATGATGCCGAAATAGGTGGCCATCAGGGCACTGGCCGCGGCGAGAAGATCGTATTCCGCCTTCGTCTCGCATTCGACGGCATTGCCGAGCACGTTGAAGATGGCCGCCGCGCCCGCATCCGGCGGATAGACGGCAGTGACGCCCTTGCGCCGGGCGACGAAGGGCAGGGGAACCGCCTGGGTGAGGTCGACATCCGCGTCGATCCAGTCGAGGAGCGTCTCCCTGCTGGTCGCCGCCACGACGCTGATTACCTTCTGCCCGTCGCGGAAGCGTACGGGGCGGACGACCTCTTCGGCGATCTGCGGGCGGATCGCCAGAACGACCGTATCGCAGCCGTCGACGATGGCCTGGTTGTCGTCCGAAACCAGAACCTCGGCGAAATCGGCGGCGAGCCTTGCCGAGACATCCGCGCTGCGGAAGGAGACCATGACATGGGGCACGGCGGCGGGGTCGGCGAGAAGTCCGCGCACCATCGCGTCGGTGATGGCGCCTGTTCCGATGAAACCGATTTTCCGGGGTAGGGACATGGGTGTTCCGTCATGCTGAAGGGCTGAACGATCATTCGCGTGGAAGCATTGCCATGCCCTGTGCCGAAAGGAAACCTGCAGGGTTCAGTAAAGCGGCGCGGATCGGGCGCAGCCTTCCAGGAAATCAGCCGTCGGGACCAGATCGAGCTGTACGGAAAACCGCTCTCCCAGCACGGTCAGCGAGGCGTCGTGGGTTTCATCCGCGCTGCCGCAGATCGCGTCTTCCAGAAGGACGGTGCGGTATCCGAGATCGATGGCGCCCAGCACCGTCGCCAGCACGCAGACATCGGTTTCGCCGCCGGAAATCGCAAGCGCCGTCACGCCGTCCCTGCGCAGCGCCGCGTGCAAGCGGCCGTCCAGCCAAGGCGAATAGCCCTGTTTGTCGAACTGCCTTGCCGGCGGGGTGAAGCGCCGGAGCTCGGGCAGGATGTCGAGAAGCTCCGGGGGAAGCGCACTCCGCGTCATCATCGGCCATTTCCTGTAATAGTCGCGCCAGGCGCCGCATGCGTCTTCGGCCGTCTCCGGCGGCATGAAGCGGGTGAAGATCGTTCGCTCGCTGTGCCGCCCGGAGACTTCGACGACCTCATCCTTTACCCTCTCCATCCATGGGACGTGCCACGGCGTATCCTCGGCGAACATGCGCTGCATGTCGACGCAGAGGTGCCGCCAGTTGGCGCGGCAGAAACGGGCTGCATCCCAGGCGGTCAATGGAGCCTCCGAGGGCTAGTCGCCCGTCTGCGAATGCGGGGCGGCGACGGGCTTCGATTCCGGCGACCCGCGATAGCGCAGGAAGATCGACAGGATGACGATGGCGGCGGTCGACAGGAACTCGGACTGCCAGTTCTGGAAGGATTCGAACCAGAACTGCGCGCTGCCGAGATGCTGGAGAAGGCCGGGCGCCGGCCGCCCGTGCAGCACCGCCTCAGCCGCCTGCGCGGCGGCGCTGTATCGCATGTGCAGGATGAAGCTGAACAGGAAGAGCCCGAAGAGGGCGATGCCGAGCGAATAGGAATAGAGCGTGCGCGCAATGCCGCCGAGCCGGACGGGCAGCGGCGCGTTCCGGTCGCCGTGGTGGCATGCGGGCTCCTCGTCTTGCGGCTCCGTCTTCCTGTCCGGGTCGCGCGATTCCGCCGAGCCGCGCTGGAAGAAAAAGGCGGTCAGCACGACATAGGCCGACATCTGCAGGAATTCGCTTTCCCAGTTCTCGAAGACGGCGGACAGGAAATGCCCGCTGACGAGATAGGCGGCAATCCCGACCGCTGGCCGCTGATGCTGCGCCAGTTCCTCGTTATAGACGGAGAGCCCGGTGAACAGCATGCCCACCAATGTCGCCACGGTGGCCACGGCCAGGACGACGGTCAGGCTATTGTCTCTCAACCACTTCACGCTGCACTCCGCCGGCTCTTGCAAATTTCTCCGGTAGAACCGGCAGCAGGGAACAATGTTCCTTCGCAAGGCGGCCGCTCAAAAAGCAGGAAGGCCCCGGAACGATAGCTCCGGGGCCTTCCGTCATGCTTGGCAGGCGGAGAGAGGGCTTAGCCGTCTTCCTTGGCGAGCCAGGCCTTGATCTGATCGGGATGGCCGGCGATATACTTGTCGACAGCCTTCTCATAGGAGGTTTCCTGGGCGTCGAACATCGCGGCTTCCAGATCGCCGATCGGCAGCTTCATGCGCGAGAGGAAGGCCGCGACCTCGGGATTGTCCTTCTGGAAATCCTTGCGGGCGAGGATATCGACATGCTCGGCCTTGCCGAGCGCGCCCTTCGGATCGTCGATATAGCGCAGCTCGTATTTGCCGAACATCCAGTGCGGGCTCCAGGAGGTGGCGACGAACCACTCCTCTTTGCGGAACGCCCGGTCGACCGTCGTCAGCATGCCGGCCTCGCTGGAGATCTGCAGTTTGTAGCCGTCGAGTCCGTAATCCTTGACGGCCTGTTCGGAGAGGCGCGTGAGACCCGCGCCCGGATCGATGCCCTCGACGCGGCCCTTGAGCTTGTCCTTCACGTCGTCCTTCTTCAGGTCCTCGATGGAGGCGATGGCGTCCTCGGGGATGTATTTAGGCACGACCCAGCCGAGCTTCGCCCCGTCATAGACGGTGCCGAGCGTCGTCACCTTGTCCTTCACCCTGGCGAAATAGTCGGCGTGGGTTTCCGGCAGCCAGGCCATCATCATGGCATCGAGGTCGCCACGCGCGACGCCCTGGTAGAGCGGGGCGACATCGGTCTGCACGAGTTCGACCTCCTGGCCGAACTCGTCCTTGATGAGCTTGGCGGCGAGCTTGGTCACGAATTCGGCGTCGGACCAGGCGGCCCAGCCGATCTTGACCGGCGCCTTGTCCGCGGCCAGCGCGGTGCCGAAGGTGGCGACGGCGATACCGGCCGCAAGGCTCATGGTTGCGAGTGTCTTGAACATGGTTGCTCCTTTTTTGAAGGTTCGCATTCGGCGGCGCGTGACGCCGCCATCTTCAGGCGGTCGCGGTGGTGCCCACCGGCTGCGGCGCCTGACGACGGAAGAGGGCGCGCCAGAGGCCGGCGCGTTCCTTTCCGAGGCTTTGGGTGATCCGGTCGAGGATCACCGCGAGGATGACGACGGCGATGCCGCCCTCGAAGCCGGTGCCGACATCGAGGCGCTGGATGCCCGTCAGCACCGTGTTGCCGATGCCGCCCGCGCCGATCATCGAGGCGATCACCACCATGGAAAGCGACAGCATGATCGTCTGGTTGATGCCGGCCATGATGGAGGGCAGGGCATTGGGAAGCTGCACCTTGAAGAGCAGCTGCGCGGCGGTGCAGCCGAAGGCGTTGCCGGCCTCGATGAACTCCACATGCACCTGGCGGATGCCGAGATTGGTGAGGCGCACGACCGGCGGCATCGAGAAGATGACCGTCGCGATGGTGCCGGGCACGGCGCCGAGGCCGAAGAACATCGCCGCCGGAATGAGATAGACGAAGGCGGGCATGGTCTGCATGAGGTCGAGCACGGGGCGCACGACGGCGGCGGTCCGGTCGCTGCGCGCCATGGCGATGCCGAGCGGCAGGCCGATCAGCATGGCGACGAGCGTCGAGGCGAGGACCAGCGACAGCGTCTCCATCATGGCGGACCACAGGCCCATATGATCGACCAGCCAGAGCGAAAGGGCGGTGAAGACGGCAAAGCCGACGCCGACGCGCCAGAGCGACAGCAGCACGAAGACGGCAAGGCCGATGAGCATGGGCGTTGCCATGAGCGTCGTCTGGATGCTGTTCGTCACCGCGCCGATGGCAGCGGCGATGAGGTCGAGCAGCGGGGCGAAATTGTCGAGGATGTAGTTGACGGCGCTGTCGACGCCGTCACCGATATCGAAAGTCATGGGATTATCTCCGAAGGGGCTGGATCAGGCAGTGCGATCGAGCGTTTCGAGAAGCGCGGATTTGCTGATGGAGCCGAGATAGCGGTTCGCCTCGTCGACGACCGGCACGGGGAAGGCGCTGGCGGCGACCTTGCCGAGGACGTTGGAGAGGCTCTCGGACGCCGGGATCGGCTCGATATCCGGCAGGAAGGCGCGGCGGTAGGGATCGCTCGCGCCGTCGCGGGCAGTCTCGATCAGCGAATTGCGGCTGACCATGCCGTGATAGGTCTTGTCGCGGCCGAGGATAATGGCGACGTCCCGGTCGTAGTGCTCCATGCGCTCCAGCGCCGCGGCGGCGGAGACGCCCTGGCGCTCGATGATCGTCACCTGCGTCTTGCGGGCGACGTCGCCGGCGCGGAAGACCTGCGAGACGTCGACATTGCGGAAGAAGGAGCGCACGTAGTCGTTGGCGGGCTTCAGCACGATCTCGTCCGGCGTCCCGACCTGCACCACCTCGCCGTTCTGCATGATGCAGATGCGGTCGCCGATGCGCATGGCCTCGTCGAGGTCGTGGCTGACGAAGACGATGGTGCGGCTGTGCTCGGCCTGGAGGCGCACCAGCTCGTCCTGCATTTCCGTGCGGATGAGCGGGTCGAGCGCGGAAAAGGCCTCGTCCATCAGGAGCACGGTGGGTTCTGCAGCGAGCGCGCGGGCAAGGCCGACGCGCTGTTTCATGCCGCCGGAAAGCTGGTCGGGGCGGCTGTCGTCGTAACCGTCGAGGCCGACGGCGTGCAGTGCGGCGCGGGCGCGCTGCTTGCGCTCGGCCTCGCCGACGCCGGCAACTTCCAGCCCGAAGGCGGCGTTGTCGATGACGGTGCGGTTCGGCAGGAGCGCGAAGGACTGGAAGACCATGCTGATGTCGCGGCGGCGCAGTGCGATCAGTTCGCCGCGCGGCATGCGGGCGACATCGCGGCCCTCGATCTCGATCGATCCGGATGTGGGCTCGATCAGCCGGTTGATGAGGCGCAGCATGGTGGATTTGCCGGAGCCCGAAAGCCCCATGATGACGAAGATCTCGCCGGCGCGGATGTCGAAGGTCGCGTTGTTGACGCCGATGGTGCAGCCGGTCGCCGCATGGATCTCGGCCTTGGATCTGCCGGCCTCTAGAAGCTCGAGCGCCTTTTCCGGCCGTTCGCCGAAAACCTTGAAAACATTCCTGATGCTGATCTTCACCGGCCGGTCGTTCGCCGCAAGATCGCTCTCAGTTATAAAAGCCATATTGTACTGGGCCCGGCTCCGGAAGCAGGGCGCTCTCCTTTGTCTGTTGTGAGCTGATGACGCTATCAGCGGGATGGAAGGACGCGCAGGCCGAAGGGCTTCGCAAAAGCGATATAGCGTCGCAATTTGGACATCTTATGACACATCGATGCCGTAATGTCCACAGTTGAAGAAAAAAATTCCATTTCGATCTCTCGTTTCTGCTGAAAATGGAATGGTTTCGCGGCTGCTCCGCAGCGGCTCCATTCGCGCGGTTATTCCTCGCAATCCGACATGTCACGCCCGATTGAATGGACGGCGCCCGAGGACGCGGTGTAGTCTCGCGCCATTCTCTTCGAAGGGCTCGGCATGACCAGAGACAGCGGCGGCATCGCGGTTAAGGCAGGGTCCGGCCGGATGCGTGACGGTGTGGAGGAACGGCCGCTGCGGCAATATCTCGCCACCATGGCCGACGCCTTTCGCGGCTCGCCGCTCAGGCGTACACTGGTCCTGCTCGCCGCGGGCATCTTCGCGGTCATTCTTGCCACGGCCTATGGCCAGATCGTTCTCAACGGCTGGAACAGGCCGTTCTACGACGCTCTGCAGCAGCGCAACATGCAGGCCTTCCTCGCGCAGCTCCTCGTCTTCTTCGAGATCGCGGGCGCGCTGCTCGTCCTCAATGTCGTGCAGCAATGGCTCAACCAGATGCTGCATCTGCGGCTCAGGGAGGCGCTGACCCGTGACATGATCGACGAATGGCTCCGGCCGGGCCGCGCGTTCTGCGTCGCCCGGAGGGGGCAGATCGGTATCAATCCGGATCAGCGGCTGCACGAGGATGCCCATCGCTTGTGCGATCTTTCCGTCGATCTCGGCGTCGGGCTGCTGCAGGCCGGCGTCCTGCTTGCAAGCTTCGTCGGCGTGCTCTGGGCGCTCTCCTCGGGCTTCGTCTTCCATCTGTGGGGCGCCGCCTTCCAGATTCCCGGCTACATGGTCTGGGCGGCGGTCGTCTATTCGGGAACGGCATCCTGGCTCAGCTGGATGGTCGGCCGCCCGCTGATCGCGCTGAATGGCGACCGCTATGCGCGCGAGGCGGACCTGCGCTATTCCCTCGTGCGGGTCAACGAGCAGATCGAGGCGATATCGGTCGCATCCGGCGAGGCGGACGAGGCGCGGCGGCTGCAGCGTGATCTCGGAGCCGTCATCCTCGCCACCCGCCGCATCGTTTCCGCGACGATCCGGCTCGGTTGGGTCACCTCGGGCTATGGCTGGGTGACGATCGTCGCGCCCATCATCATCGCCGCGCCGGTCTATTTCGGCGGTGACATGACATTCGGCGGGCTGATGATGGCCGTCGGCGCGTTCAACCAATTCCATGCCTCGCTGCGGTGGTTCGTCGACAATATCGGCTCCATCGCCGACTGGCGCGCAACGCTGCGGCGTGTCGCGGCATTCCGGCTTGCCCTCCTCGAAGCCGACACGGCCGACGGGGCGGACGACCGCATCGCCTTCACCCGCTCGCCGGAGCCCGCCATCGTCATCGACGGGCTGGAAATGGACGTGCCGGACGGAAAGATTCGGCTCTCGGAGCCGCATGTGACGGTCCGCCCCGGCGACCGCCTGCTCGTCACCGGGACGCTGGGCGCCGGCAAGACGCTGCTGACGCACACGCTTGCCGGCCTCTGGCTCTGGGGCAGGGGCAGCATCCAACTGCCGCGCGATGCCGGCCTCGCCGTGGTGGTGCGCGATCCGTACATGCCGCTCGGCACGCTCCGGGCGGCGCTGTGCTATCCGCGCGACGTCGATGCCTGCCGGAATGAGGATATCCTCAAGGCGCTGGAACGGGCCGGGCTGGAACGCCTTTCATCCCTGCTCGACCGCAATGCGCGCTGGGAGCATGAACTTGGAAACGATGAGCGGCGGATGCTGAGTGTCGTCCAGCTCATGCTCCACCGCCCGGACTGGATCGTCATCGACGATATCGGCGACCTTGCCGCCGATGGCAACGGCGAGAGGATCGCCGCCATATTCCGGGAGGAACTGGCGGGATCGGCGATCATCGCGATGGGCGCGGAGGAGATGAAGGGCGACTTCTTCGCACACACCATCCGCCTCGTACCCGCCCGCGATCACGCCTGAGGGCGCTTCAGGCCGGCTCGCCTTCAGGGGAGCCCCGGGCCACCCTGTCGACGTCGCGCCGGTAGGCCTGCGCCGCCAGCATGATCGCCCCGGACTGGGCGGGATAGGTGTGGACCACCTTGGCAAGCGCCTCCATGCCGATGCCGGTGCTCATGATGACGGCCATTTCGTTGATCAGTTCGCTGGCCCTCGAGGCGACGATGGTCGCGCCGAGAATGCGGTCGCTGCCTTCCGCGATGTGGATCTTAACGAAGCCGGTCTCCTGCCCGTCCGTGATGGCGCGGTCCACGTCGCTCAGCATCACCGTATAGCTCTTGATCGGGATGGACTGCGTACGAGCTTCCCAGACCTGCAGGCCGATATGGGCGATCTCCGGATCGCAGAAGGTGCACCAGGGAATGACCGAATTGTCATGCCGCAGCCGGCCCTGCGCCAGCGCGTTTTCCACCGCTATCCGCGCCGAGGATTGCGCCGCATTGGTGAATTTCAGCGACAGGCAGACATCGCCGGCGGCGTATATGTCGGGATTGCTGCTGCACATGAATTCATCGACCTTGATGCCACGCAGGGGGCTGAACGCCACGCCGGCGGCATCGAGATCGAGCTCATCGACATTGGGCAGCCGGCCGGTGCAGACGAGGATCTCGTCGGCGGCGATCTCGCCCTTCATCTCGTTGTTGAGCGTTTCCAGCACCTTGACGTCGCCATCGCGCCGCGCGCCGACGACGGCGGTGTTCAGGCGGATCTCCATGCCGTCGCGCGCCATGGACCAGGAGAGGATCTCCGCCGCGTCACGCTCTTCGCGCGGCAGGAATTTCGGATCGTTCTGCACGATGGTCACATGCGCCCCCAACCGGCAGAAGGCCTGCGCCAGTTCGCAGCCGAGCGGCCCCCCGCCGACGACCGCAAGGCGCTGCGGCAGCGCCGTCATGTCGAAGATCGTCGAGCTCGTGCGATAGCCGGTCTCGTCGAGGCCGGGAATGTCCGGGATTCGCGGCCGCGCGCCCGTGGCGACGAGCGCCTTGCGGAAGCGCAGGCGCGTATCGTCGACGAACAGGGCGTCGGCACTCGTGAACCGGGCGGCGCCGAAGAAGATGTCGATGCCGAGGGCGGTGAGGTCATGGGCCGAATGATAGACCGCGACGCGCGTACGGATACTGCGCATGCGCGCCATCGCATCGCCGAAGTCGAGGGCGGATTCGACCGGCATGGGCGCACCGAATTCGTCGGCGTCGTGCATGATGCCGTATATCTGCGCGGTACGGATGATCGCCTTGGACGGCACGGACCCGGCATTGAGCGAATTGCCGCCAAGATGCGCGCGCTCGACGAGCGCGACCGAAAAGCCGCGCCGCGCGGCCCATTCGGCTGCCGAAAGTCCCGCCGATCCCGCCCCGACGACCACGAGATCGTAGATGCCTTTCGGCTCCGGATCGCGCCAGTCCTGCGGCCGCACCCGCCGAAGATAGCGGGCCTCGTCTGCGGGCCTTTTCCGTGGTGCCGTGCGCTGCATGTCTATAACCATCCGCCTTCGAAGCCAGCATGCGCAAGACCGTCGCGCACATATCCGCAGCCCCGAAAAATCTCCCAGATCAGGCCGCTGCGGTGATTTTCGATCATCATGGCAAGAAGGCCCTGGTCGAGCCCGTACCAGCCTTCGGAAATCCAGCCGCCCGAAGCAGGCTGCAGGGTCGGGTTGAAGCCGCTGGAAAACCGGTTGCCGGGGCAGATCTGCGGATAGTTCTCGAGGAGGTGGCGCGTGCCCGAAAGCGCCGCATCGGGCGTGAAAGGCAGCGTTGCGAGCATCGCCCAGGGGGAAATCGTGCCGTCGTCGGGGCCATAGGGCACGCCGCGCGACATGTAGCCGAAGAACCGGCGGTCCCGGCCTTTCTGGCGTATCGCCGCAACCGAGGGGCCGTCGCCGGCCGTCACACCCCAGAAGTCGCGGCAATAGCCTTCGAATTCGTAAGGGTTACGCTCTCCGTATTCTCGGTGGATGGCGATCGCGCTTTTCGTGTTCGCGAAATAGTCGCTGTTCTTCTCGCGCATGAAGGCGTCGCGAATGCCGCGGAAGTCGATCCAAGCATGCGAGAACAGATGCGTGAAGAGGGCCCCGGAATAGAGGACATCATGACCGAGGAGGTTTTCCCACTGATAGGTCAGGCTCCAGGTGTCGTAGCAGCTTGCCGTCAGCGGGAAGGTGGGCGATCCGAGGCCGAGGATGTAAAGGATCGTCGCCTCGTTGTAGCCTTCCCAGCCATAGTGGAGAAAGCCGCATTCGGGCTTCCAGCCTTGCGACAGGCCCGAGGTTCCGTTCTGTGCCCAGTGCCAGTCCACGCGGCGATAGAGGGCATCTGCATGGTCGCGGATGTCGCTTTCCTCGCCGCCTCCATCGAAGTAGCAGCCCGCCACGAGGATGCCGGCCATCAGGAGGGCGGTGTCGATCAGCGACAGCTCGCATTGCCAGACGCGCCTGCCCGTCTTCATGTCGAGGAAGTGATAGTAGAAGCCCCGGTAACCCGTGGCGTCGGCTGCCTTGCTTTGGGGGCTCGCGAGGAAGAATTTCAGCACTTTCAGCGTGCGCCGCGCGGCTTCCGTGCGCGACAGCCAGCCGTTCCTGACGGCGATCGGATAGCAGGAGAGGGCAAAGCCGACGACGGCGATGCTGCAGGGCGATCCCGGGCGGGACGTATCGGCCACGAGCCCGGTTTCTTCGTCGGTATGGTCGATGAGGTAGGAAAAGGCCGCATGCTGAAGCCGGGCAACCAGTGCCTCGTCCGAAAGTCGCTTCAAGCCGCTCATGGAGCCTGTCCTGTAAATGGATAGACGCAGCCGACCGGGCGGCTGTGGCATTCGCTCACCATAGCAACCGGCCCCTCGAACGCAACCGCCGGGGTCGGCGTCTCCATTCCCATTGATGTGATCGCGAGACCGCAGCCAATGTGTTACAGCGCCTAAATTCACAAACGTTCGCGTGGTACACTTCGTCAGGAAGCCGCCGCTCGCAACAGGATCTCGACGTCACCCATGGAAGCATTTCTCGGCCTTCTTGCTGCGATCATCGCCAACACGATGGCGATCCAGCCGAATCTCGCGCCCTTCGGCGTCGCGCAGGATGCGCGGCCCTCGGCGCTCGGCTGCGAGCCGCTGGCGGAGGGGCCGGCGGATGCCACAGGGCAATATGTATGCCGGAAGCTGCCTGGGGCGGATCCTCTTTACGAGGAATATATCCTCGCTTTCGTCGATGGCGTCGGCGTCTGCAACCTGACCGCCGTCACGCCCTATCGTGCCGACGACGATGAAGGCCATCTCACCCGCCGGATATTCGCCGATGTCACCGCGCGGATGACGAAGGAGCTCGGAGAGCCGGACGAGAAGGTCGACGTGGCCCATACGCCGGCCGCCGGCAGCGACCTTCTCCTCAAGCATACGATCACCGCCGAGGAGCGGCAGATCTTCAACCAGTGGAACCACCTGCAACGGCGCTTCCAGAACCTGCAGTCGGCCAGCGTGGTTCTTGCCGGCGACGAGGGGTACGGCCTTGCCGTCTACAGCACCTACCGTTTCGCCGGAAACGACGAGTGCATGCGCCGCATGGAGCAGACGACCGGTCTTTCTCCCGATCAGTAGACTGCCGGCCTGCTCAGGTTCTACTTCAGGAATTCGCGATAAGTATCGCCGCCGTCTGCCTTTGCGGCATAGAGGGCAAGGTCCGCCTTGGTGAAGAGGCTGGTCGGGGTCTCCGCTTCGGCAAAGGCGAAGCCGATGGAGGCGCTGACGCTGAAGACATGCCCGGAACAGCTCATCGGCAGCTTGCCGGCATCGACTACCTGCCGCGCGGTGCGCTCGATCGCCTCCCGGCTGCTGGAAGGGTCGAAGAGGATCGCGAACTCGTCGCCGCCGATGCGGGCGACCAGTTCGGCGCCCGTGCAGGTCGCGCGGAGCCGGCGGGTGAATTCGATGATGCACTCGTCGCCGAGGGCGTGGCCGAGCGTGTCGTTGATCTCCTTGAAGCCGTCCAGGTCGACGAGCATCAGCACGCCGCCCGATCCGTCCGGTCCGCACATGTCGGCGAGCCGCATCTGGAAGCGGGTGCGATTGGCAAGGCCGGTCATCACGTCGTGCTCGGCGAGATGGCGCATGTGATCGAGCATGGTCTTTTCGGCGGTAATGTCCTGCTTGATGCCGAAAAGCCGGACCGGCTCGCCGTCGCGGCGTTCGACCGTCGCGGAAATCCGTATCCAGCGCCGGCCGAATTCCGGGCTCTCGATCTCGGCGTCCAGCCCGAAGCCGTCCCCGTCGCGGATCGCCTCGCCGCGGATTCTCTGCAGCCGGGAGAGCGAATCCTCGCTGTAGCTTCTCAGGATATCGCCGCGCACCAGGCCGCAATTCTGCGGCACGCCGAAGAGGTGATAAGTGCCGCTGCTCCAGGTCAGCCGCTCGCTGGGCAGTTCGCATTGCCAGGTGCCCATCCCCGCGGCCATGGAGGCGCGTTCGAAGATGTCGGCGCCGGCAAGCGCCGCCTCGATCCGGCGGGTGAGGGCCGACTGACGCTCGATCTGCCGGCGCAATTCCAGGATCGTCCGGCGGTCGAAGGGGCCGGCAAGGGTGCGCCTCAGCCGTTCCAGCAGGCCATAGAGTGCCGATTGCGGTGTGGCTTGAGTGTCGGCACTCGGTTGCGCGCTCGTTGCTGGATTTTCCATCTTCGTCACCGGCTGGTAGCAAGGCCCCTTACAACAAGTCCTAATATGAAAACATTAATCCGAAGTGAGGGCTGCCTTTCCCTTATGCCGGTCAGCGCGGCAGGTAGCGCGTGAGGCTTGCCTCCAGAAGGCGGATGAGCGTGATGAGGATCAGGTTGATCAGGAGATAGAGCATGCCGGCGATGGCGAAGATCTCGAGGATCGCATAGGTCTGGCTCATCAGCCGCTTGGCATGGCCGGTGATCTCCAGCACGGTGATCGTCGAGGCAAGGCTCGTTCCCTTCACCACCAGCACCAGTTCGTTGCCATAGGCCGGCAACGCCTGGCGGATGGCGAGTGGAAACGCGATGCGGCGGAAGCACAGGAACCGCGACATGCCGCAGGCCTGCGCCGCCTCCATCAGGCCGCCCGGAATGGACATGAGGCCGCCGCGCAGGATTTCCGACGTATAGGCCGCCGTGTTGAGCGCCAGCGCCAGCACGGCACAGCGCACGCCGTCGCCGACGATCCACCAGAGCACCGGATTGTCGCGCACGAAGGAAAGCTGGCCGAGCCCGTAATAGAAGAGGAAGAGCTGCACGAGCAGCGGGGTGCCGCGGAAGACCGTGCTATAGCCCTTGGCAAAGCTGCTCAACAGCCGGTTCTTCGACAGCCGCATGACCGCGAGCGCCAGCCCGAGATTGAAGCCGATGGCGACGGAGGTAATGGTCAGCACCGCCGTCAGCCACACGCCCTTGGCAAGCGTCGGCACGGCAAGGCGAACGAGTTCGAGATCCATGGCCTAGCTCCTGTTCTTCGGCTGGAGCAGGCGCTCGATCCGGTCGAAGCCGCCCTGGCTCACCAGCGTGATCGCGAGGTAGACGACGGCGGCGATGAAATAGAAGATGAAGGGATGGCGGGTGGAGCCCGCGCCGACGAAGGCCGCGCGCATCAGCTCCTGCAGGCCCACCACCGAGACGAGCGCGGTGTCCTTGATCGTCGTCTGCCAGACATTGTTCATGCCGGGTACGGCGATCCGCAGCATCTGTGGCGCGATGATGCGGCGGAAGATGCGGCGACCCGGAATGCCGAGCGCCCGCGCCGCCTCGATATGGCCGGCCGGGATGGCAGCGAGGGCGCCGCGCACCACCTCGGTCGAATACGCGCCCGAAATGGAGGCGATGGCGATGACGGCGATGACGAAGGCATAGCCGTTGCCGGCAAGCCCCGCATAGCCGAAGGCCGCCGCGACGCGCGCCACGAATTCCACCGAGGAGAAGAAGAGGAGATAGATGATCAGGAGCTCGGGTACGCCGCGCACGATCGACGTATAGAAGTCGACGACCAGCGTCAGCGGGAAGATCCGCCCCCACTTGATGAGCCCGCAGGCGACGCCGATGACGATGCCGAAGACCATGCTCGCTATGCCGAGGGCGACCGTGACCGCCGCCCCGCGCAGGATCGCGGCGATCCAGCCGCCCTCCCATACCTGCCAGATTCCCAGTTCCATCGTTCCCGCCCGAACCCTTCATGCCTTCCGGATGCGGCGTTCCCCGGCGCCTGCTGCCGGGGAACGCGCTGTTGCTACTGCTGACAGGGCCGGGAGATGTCCGACTTGAACCAGGTCTGGCTGGCCTTGCCGATGGAGCCGTCGGCGACCAGCTCGCAGAGCGCCTTGTCGATACGGGCCTTCAGCTCGGTATTGTCCTTGGCGATGCCGACGCCGATGCCTTCGCCGAGGGTCGGATCGGAAGAGCTGGCGATCTTGACGTCGACAAGCTGGAAATCCTTGCCGTCGGGCTTGGCGAGAAAGTCTTCCAGCGCCGACACGTCGGAAAACGCGGTGTCGACGCGGCCGCTGGCCAGGTCGATCTGCATCTGGTCGAGCGTGTCGTAGGTCTTCAGGTCGGCGTTCGGCACGTTCTTCTCGAGATAGTGCGCGTGGGTGGTACCAGCCTGCACGCCGACCTTCTTGCCGTCGAGCGCCTTGACTAGGCTGTCGAGGTCCTTGATGCCGGCAAGGTCGGAGCTCTTCGGCGCCACGAACATGTTGGCGAGCTCGGCATAGCCGATGGAGAAGTCGATCTCCTTCTTGCGGTCGTCGGTGATCGACATGCCCGAGATGATGACGTCGAAGCGCTTGGCCTTCAGGGCCGGGATGAGGCCGTCGAAGGCCTGCACGACGAACTGGCACTTCACCTCCAGCTTTGCGCAGAGCAGGTTGCCGACATCGGCGTCGAAGCCGGTGACGTTGCCGGCGGCGTCCGCCATGCTCCATGGCGGGTAGGCGCCTTCCGTTCCGATCGACAATTCGCCTTCGGCCGCCCAGGCGGCGGTAGTGCCGGCGGCGAAGCACGCGGCGAGCAGCAGGCTTTTCATCAGCTTCATGTTCTGGTTCCCCATGTTGAACGTTGTTGTCGGCCGGCGGGCGTCAGAGCGTACGGGCCAGGAACTGGCGCATGCGTTCGGAGCGCGGATTGGTGAAGACGTCCGCCGGTGCACCCTCTTCCTCCACTTTTCCCTGGTGGAGGAAGAGGATCTTGTGCGAGACCTCGCGCGCGAACTGCATTTCGTGCGTCACGAGGATCATCGTATTTCCTTCTTCGGCCAGCTGCCGGATCACGCGCAGCACCTCGCCGACAAGCTCGGGATCGAGCGCGGAGGTCGGCTCGTCGAGCAGGATGAGTTTTGGGCGCATGGCGAGCGTGCGGGCGATGGCCGCGCGCTGCTGCTGGCCGCCGGAGAGCTGGCCGGGATATTGGGCGTGCTTTTCGGAAAGGCCGACCTTCTTCAGGAGCGCATGCGCATGGTCGACGGCGGCCTGCCGCTCTTCCTTCAGGACATGCAGCGGCGCCTCGATGATGTTCTCCAGCACAGTCATGTGCGGCCAGAGATTGAAGTTCTGGAACACCATGCCGACCCGCGAACGGATGCGCTCGACCTGCCGCATGTCGGCCGGAACGGCATTGCCGTCCGGTGTCTTCTTCATGCGGATTTCCTCGCCGTCGATAACGACGCGCCCGTCATGCGGCTGTTCCAGCAGGTTGATGCAGCGCAGGAACGTGCTCTTGCCGGAGCCCGAGGAGCCGATCATCGAGACCACTTCGCCGGGCTGGGCCGTAAGGCTGACACCGTTCAGCACCGAAAGCTGCCCGAAGCGCTTGTGAAGGTCGTGCACTTCCAGCGCCGGGCGCTCGCCGGCGCCCGGATGCACCGTCTCCGCATGGGCGATGACCGCAACCGGCGCGGCGGCGGGGACGGGCTTTTCGGCGCTCGCGCCGCCGACGGCCTTGAGATCGGCAAAGGCGCGGTCGAAATGGCGCAGCGCCGTGGCAAGGCATGTGTTCCGCCAGTCCTCGTCCTCGGGAATGAAGGCGGCGCGCAGCGCCTTCTTGATGCGCTCGCCGAGCGGCGTGTCCACCTTGCCGTAGAGATGCAGCCAGTTGTCCGCCTGGACGGCCTCGATGACCGTTTCGCCGTTGAGCGTGCCGCATTCCACCACCAGCGGCAGGACGCGCGCCTTCGGCAGCGCCTTGCGCACGGCGGCCGAGACATAGCCGGTGGCGGTCGCGGCGATGCCCGTGTCCGTCGTCGCGTCCGTGCCGGTGAGGACGACGGAAAGGGCGGGGCCGAAGATATGCCGCCCCCAGTCGAGCCCGGCATGCTCGCCCTCGGCCACCGAGAGGAGAGCCGGATAGCCATAGGGACCGGCGCCCGTATGCAGGTCGAAGACCACGACCTCGGACGCCTGCCGCGCGAATGTCGAGAGAATCTCGATGAGCGTGCGGTTGGACCAGACAGGGCCGTCGCCGCCATAGTAGAGACCGTCCGAAAAGGCATACTGGCCCGCCTCGATCATGGGGGCGAGGCCGGCATAGCCGCCGAAGCGCCGTTTCGCCGCGTCATAGGCCTCGGCCGCGCGCTCGCGCTCCGGGCCTTCCCAGGCGCGCCAGACGACGGCGTCGTGCAGCGTTGCATAGCGTTCGTTGCGCGGCGGCCCCTTCTGCCAGTCGATGAAATTACGGTTCAGGTCGACATTGTCCTCGTTCACCCTGCGGCTCCAGGCGGTGCCCCAGGGATTGATCAGGTGGATGGCGAGGACGGCGGTGTCGTCGGGAAGCTGCCAGGGTGCGTTCTGCGAGAGCCAGGCCGTCTGGCAGGCCGAGCCGAAGGGGCCTTCGACGCCATGCGTGCCGGAGATCAGCACCATCAGCTTTGCGGCATCGGGGCGTCCGAGATAGGCGATGTCGGTCGAAAGCTGCTCGCCGTTCGGCCCGTGCAGGGGATGGGGGTAGGCGACGAGGCTGGCGCCCGCCTGGCTTGCAGCAGCGAGAAACCGGCTGCGCAGGTCCGAAAAATCGCCGGAAAAGAGGGCGGAAGGGGACATGCGACAGTGCTCCCGGTTGTCTGTGTGCAGAACTGCTTTGGCGTTCATTCTCATTCCCCTGTGAGGCCGTTGGCCGGCCTGTCTTGGTCTGGTTTCAAGGAAGGCGGCTTGCGCCTTCCTTGCAGGCAATGGGCCCTTTCCCGCAGGCCTCTCCGGCGTCAGAGGTCGAGCACGATGGAGGATTTCGGGCGGGTGCAGCACAGGAGTACCCGGTCTGCCGGCATTTCGTCGAGCGGTTCCTCGAAGTAATCCACCTCTCCCGAGACGAGGCCCTGCTCGCAGGTTCCGCAGACGCCCGCCCGGCAGGAAAAGGCGGGCTCGATCCCCTTCGTCTCCAGGAAGGCGAGGATGGATTCGCTCCTGCCGTCCCATGCGAGGCTGCGCCCGGATTTCTGCAGGACGATGCGCAGCCCGTCGCCATCCGCATCCGCGACCGGCGTGACGGGCAGCGGCGTTTCCGGCTGCATCGGCGCTGCACCGCTCTCCGACAGGAGGCTTGCCGGGCCGAAGAATTCGTAGGCAATGCGTTCCTTGCCAATGCCGAGCCCGGTGAGGATGCCGTAGAGAGCCTGCATGAAGGGCGGTGGCCCGCACATATAGACCTCGTAGTCGTCGAGCGGCAGAAGGCTCTGGAGCGTCGCGCGGGAGACGAAACCGGTGGAATGGCAGCGGCCCGCAGCGAGCTCGCCGTCTTCGGCGAAGCGGTAACAGAAATGTACCGATATGCCCGGCCGCAGCGCCGCAAGGCGCTCCACTTCGTCGCGCAAGGCATGGACGGCCGCGCCGTCGCAGGCATGGATGAACCAGACCGGGCGATCGCTTTCCCTCGCCAGCACGTCCAGCATCGAGACCGTCGGCGTGAGTCCGACCCCACCGGACAGGAGCAGGACGGGCCGGCGGCTTGCGGCATCGAGCCGGAAGGCGCCGCGCGGCGGGTCGATCTCCAGCACGGCACCCGGCTCGATCTCGTCATGCAGCCAGCAGGAGCTCAGCCCTTCCGGCACGTCCTGCGAGGGCGCTGCCTCGCGCTTCACCGTGATGCGGTAGCTGCCTTCCTCGCGCGGCGAGGAGGAGACGGTGTAGTTGCGCAGGACATGCCCGCCCTTGCGGTCGGGAACGCGCATGGTGAGGAACTGTCCCGCCTCGAACGGCCGCCAGTGCTGCCGTTCGAGGGGGGCAAGGCGGAAAGACGTGATGGTGGCGCTTTCGCGCACCTTCGAAACGACCTCGAAGGGGCGGAAGCGCGAAGCCGCGGCATCGGGCATCCGGGGTCTATCCTTACTCTGCGGCGTCGGCGACGGTGGCGGCCTGCGTCTCGGCGGCGATCATCTGGGCGAGCTTGCGGCGGAAGCGCATCGGCCCGACATCGATCTTCAGGTCAAGATTGGGCGTCTGCATGTTGGCCATGCCGTGATGAACCGCTTCCAGCACCACGCGGTCCTCCTCGAAGGCGCCGCGCACGGACTTGGCGAAGCTCGCGGAGACCTTGGCGTCGTCGGGCGCGAAATTGCGCATCTGGAACCAGTAATACTTGGTGCGGTTCTCATCGACCGGGGTCATGAAGTTGTAGCTGTCCATGAGGAAGGTGTTGTCCGGCAGCGCTCGGCCTTCCCCGCCCGTGTGGGCCGGCGCGAAGATCGCCTTGATGATGGCGTTGCTCGGATAGCGCACCTCGTAGTGCTGCTTGCGGTCGGTATTGCCCTCGAATTGCAGGAAGGGCGCATAGAAGGGGGCGGGCTCGGAATCGATCATCCAGCGCCAGACGGTCACGCCGTCCTCCTTGACGGTCGTCTCCAGCGGCGTCTCCTCGCAGGCCGAGCTGGCGAAGGACGACTGGTGCACCCAGGCGACATGGGACGGATCGAGCAGGTTGTCCGTCATGTAGAGATAGTTGCAGTGGAGCATCATGGATTCGCCGCGGTTGATGCCCCAGGCGGGATCGTCGAAATGCTCGACCTCGAAGATGTCCTTCGGGTCCGCCTTGGCGGCATCCCCCATCCAGATCCACAACAGGCCGTAGCGCTCGTGAACCGGATAGGACCGCACCTTGGCGACATGCGGGATGCGCTCGGCGCCGGGAACGCGGGTACAGGTGCCCGAACAGTCGAAGGTCAGGCCATGGTAGCCGCATTCCACGTCGTCGCCCTTGATGCGGCCCATGGAGAGCGGCAGCTTGCGATGGGGACAGGCATCTTCCAGCGCGGCGGGCGTGCCGTCCTGAAGGCGGTAGAGGACGATGTTCTCGCCCAGGATGGTCACGGGTTTCAGTTCGCGGCCGACCTCGTTGTCCCAGGCCGCAACATACCAGGCGTTCTTGAGAAACATCTCGCTCTCCTTGCGTTTTGCCAAGCGAATGTTCGTTGATTTTTTCGTGCCAACAAGTTGCCAGCGGCTGCGTTCTTTTTTAGAAATTCTAAACTGCGTCGCTTCCGGAGGAGCTTCACCATGCCGAACCCGTCCCTGCGCGGCCTGCAAGCCTTCGAGGCGATCGGACGGTGCGGCTCGGTCAGCGCGGCAGCCGAGGACCTCGGCGTTTCGCCCGGCGCGGTGAGCCAGCTGGTGCGCAATCTGGAGCAATGTCTGGGGCTGACGCTGCTGGAGCGGCGGGGCCGGCGGGTCGAGCTGTCGTCATGGGGGCGAGTGTATTACCGGGAAGTGGCGAAGGGTTTCCAGCAGCTTTCCCACGCTGCCAGCGTGCTGACGCGCGCCCGCAACGAGACGGGGATCGTGCTGAGCGCGCTGACATCCGTCGCCAACAAGTGGGTCAGCCGCAAGATATTCGACTGGCAGTCCCTCTGTCCGGAATCGAGCGTGCGCATTCTCGGCGAGGAGCAGGAGCCGCGCATCGGCATCGAGCATGTGGATTTCCGCATCACCTACGGCCGGCGCGCGAATGTGCACGAGCATGTCGCGAACCTCTTCACCGACTGGGTGGTGCCGGCGTGTTCGCCCGCGCTGCTCGCCAACCGGGTTCTCGACTGTCCGCAGGATATCCTCAAATTCCCGCTCCTCAATGTCGAGTGGGAATCCGACTACAAGGCGTCGCCACAGTGGCGGGACTGGGCACGGCTGATCGACGCCGATGGCAGCCAGACGTTCTCCGGCCTTTCCTTCACCCTGTCGAGCAGCGCCATCGATGCCGCCGCCAATGGCAGGGGCTTCGTTCTTGCGCAGATCTCCATGGTGCGGGACGAGGTCGCCGCCGGCAGCCTGGTGGTTCCCTTCGATATCCGCATGAAGCTGCCGGAAAGCTACTACCTTGCCTGGGACCGGGCGGCCCTCGAAAGACCCGTCGGCCAGCGGTTCCACAAATGGCTGCTGACCATCGGCAGGCAGCAGGACCTGGCCTCCGCGCCGGGCGCCGGCCTGCTCGCGCCCCCGCTCAGTTGATGCGGAGGCCCGAGGCCGCGTCGAAAAGGTGGATCGCTTGCATGTTCGGGCGAACGTGGATCCGGTCGCCGACGCGGATCGGCGTGTCGCGCGGGAATTCGACGGTCAGCATGCGCGGCTGGCCGATCTCCACATAGCCGTAGGTCTGGCTGCCGAGCCGTTCGGCGACGGCGAGCTCGCCGCTGAACCAGGCTTCCTCCTGCGGACAGGCGATCAGGTCCTCGGGGCGGATGCCGAAGGTGGCTGCGCCGGGCGGAGGAGGGGTGTCGAGACCGGCAAGCGGCAGGGTGCGGTCGCTGAGGCGGATTGCGCTGCCGGTGTCCGTGGCGACGATCGCCGCCGGCATGGTGTTCATCGTCGGGCTGCCGATGAAGCGCGCGACGAAGAGGCTTGCGGGGCGGTGGTAGAGGTCGAGCGGCGGGCCGATCTGCTCGATCTTGCCGGCATTGAGGACGACGATGCGGTCGGCGAGCGTCATGGCCTCGACCTGGTCATGGGTGACGTAGACGGTCGTCGCCTTCATGCGATTGTGCAGCTTGGCGATCTCCAGACGCATCTCGACGCGCAGGGCGGCGTCGAGGTTGGAAAGCGGCTCGTCGAAGAGGAAGGCCGAGGGTTCCCGCACGATGGCGCGGCCCATGGCGACGCGCTGGCGCTGGCCGCCCGAAAGCTGCGCCGGCCGGCGTTCGAGGAAGGGTTCGATCTTCAGGATGTCGGCGGCCTGCGACACGCGGCCGTCGATGGTCGCCGTCTCCGTGCCGCGCATCTTCAGGCCGAAGGCCATGTTCTCGCGTACGCTCATATGCGGATAGAGCGCGTAGTCCTGGAAGACCATGGCGATGTCGCGGTCGGAGGGCGGCAGCGCGTTGACGATCTTTCCGCCGATATCGAGGGTTCCGCCGGAAATCTCCTCCAGCCCGGCGATCATGCGCAGGAGGGTGGATTTGCCACAGCCGGACGGGCCGACGAGGACCAGGAATTCGCCGCTGGCGATATCGATGTCGACGTCATGGATGACCTCCAGGGACCCATAGGTCTTGCGGATCTGCCTCAAGGCGATTGCTGTCACGGCTTTCTCCTCCGAAAGGTCAACTCTGCCCTTGACCTTCATTATCGATATCAATATCAATAATGATATAAGACGCGATTGGCAACCATGCGAGCCGGCCGATGACCTATTTTTCTGCACCGTCGAATGCGCGAGGCGCGGCAAGGCCGGCAAAATCGGCGGCCGCCTTCAATGCGCTCAAGCGCGACATCATGCTCGGGGTCCTGCCGGCCGGCGCGGCGCTGACGGAGCTGGATCTCGCCGCGCATTTCTCCTGCAGCCAGGGCACGGTGCGCGAGGCGCTGCTCCAGTTGCAGGAAGAGGGGCTGGTGCGCCGGCAGGGGCATCGCGGCACGCAGGTCTCCGAATGCACCGAGGCCGAGGCAGTCGAGATGTTCCGCGTGCGCCAGCAGATCGAGTGCAGCGGCATCCTGCGCGCGCTGCAGATGCCGAGCCGCACGCTCGTTTCCGACCTCAAGGCGCTCTTCGCCGAAATGCTCGATACGGCCGCCGCCGGCGACGAGCTCGAGCTTGCATCCCTCGACCGGGATTTCCACCGCCGCATCTTCCAGGATGCGCAGCTTCCCGCGCTCGATCCGATCCTGCACCGCTGCCTCGTGCACAATCACCGCTTCAAGATTTCGCGCAGCACCACGCCGCGTGATCTGGTGGCGACCGCCCAGCGCCACGGAGCGATCATCGAGGCGATAGAGAACAGGGATGTCGCGCAGGCGAGCGCGGCGCTTCGCCACCACATCGCAACCATCGTCGACCTCGGTCCCGACGTCTTTCCCGAGGCGACGCAATGAGCATCGTGCCCGACATTATCCGGCTTTCGCCGGAAATGGCCGCGCTGCTTGCCCGCGTGACCGCCGAGACCGGGCCGCAGCCCGATCCGACGACGCTTTCGCCGGCCGAGGGCAGGGCGCTCTCGGAGGAAAGCAACCGGCGCTGGAATGTCGACCTGCCCGAGATGGCGGCCGTCGGCGAAGCGTGGATCGACGCGGATGCGGGCCTCGGCTCGGCGCGGGTGCGCCTCAAGGTTCTCGTGCCGCCGGGGCACGGCGCCGGCGCGGTCGTCTTCGTGCATGGCGGCGGCTTTGCTTTCTGCAGTCCGGAAACGCATGAACGCTGCGCGCGCGTCCTCGCGCTGGAAAGCGGCCTGCCGGTGCTGCTGCCCGATTATCGCCTCTCGCCGGAACATCCCTATCCCGCAGGCCTCATGGATGTCGTCGCGACGATCCGCTTCGCCTTTGCCGCGTCCGCGCCGCTCGGCGTGACCGCCGGTCCGCTCATCCTTTCCGGCGATTCCGCCGGGGCCAACCTCGCGCTCGCCGCCATGTTGCACGAGCAGGCCGAAGGGCGCCCGCCCGTCGCCGGCGCGCTGCTCTTCTACGGAACCTATGCGGGCGATTTCCGCACCGATTCCTATCGCGATTTCGAGAACGGGCCGGGCCTGACGACCGCCAAGATGCAGCGCTACTGGCACTGGTATGTCGGCGGTCGCGATGTTTCGGCCGATCCGCTGGCCTGTCCGCTGCTCGCATCGGACGAGGCGCTGATCGCCTTGCCGCCGCTGCATCTGATGGCGGCGGGCGTCGATCCGCTGCTGTCCGACAGCATTGTGCTGCACGAGCGCCTGAAGGGCCTCGGCCGCGACGAGACCCTGACGGTCGTGCCGGGTGTCACGCACGGCTTTTTGCAGAACACGCTCGATCTTGCCGCCGCGCGCGAGGCGCTGGCGGCAGCGGGCGCCGATGCCCGGCGGATGACCGGTACAAACTGAATTCGATTTTCAAAGGAGGAGACAATGAAAATCTGGAGGAAACTTGCGGTCGGGGCCGCGCTTGCGACGGCGCTGCTTGCCAGCACCGCATCGGCGGAAACCGTTCGCTTCTGGTATCACTTCGACAATCCGGAAAACCCGATGGGCGATCTCGTCGCCAAGTTCGAGGCGGCCAATCCGGGCATCAAGGTGGAAGCGGAGAACGTTCCGTGGAACAGCTACTACGATAACCTCTATACCGCGCTGGTCGGCGGCAATGCGCCGGATGCGGCGATGGTGAAGCTCTTCGCCCAGCCGCGCCTCGTGGAAATGGGCGCGCTGGAGCCGCTTGCCGAGCGCATCGACGCCTGGTCGGGCAAGGCGGACCTGCTCGACAACCTGCTGGAGCTCAACAAGGGGCCGGAAGGCCAGCAATACTACCTGCCGATCCAGTATGTCGTGCTCTATCTCTACTATCGCGCCGACCTCTTCGCCGAAGCCGGCCTGAAGCCGCCGACGACCTGCGAGGAGTTCCGCGACGCCGCGATCAAGCTTACCAAGGCGCCGGCGACCTACGGCTTCGGCCTTCGCGGGGGCAAGGGCGGCTGGGACCAGTGGGGCGCCTTCGTGCTCTCGCAGGGCGCCAAGCTGGAGCCGGGCGGCCTGACGACGCCGCAGGCGATCGCCGCCAACCAGTGGCTCATCGATCTGTTCCAGAAGGACAAGGTCATTCCGGCCTCCGCACCGAACGACGGCTTCCAGGAAATCACCGCTGCCTTCAAGAACGGCACCACGGCGATGACGATCCATCACATCGGCTCGTCGAACGACATGGTCAAGGCGCTCGGCGACAAGGTCTCGGCCGTGCCGGTGCCCGAATGCGGCGGTGGTCGCTGGACGTCCTACGGCGACGAATCCCTTGCGATCTTCTCCAATTCGGAAGTGAAGGATGCGGCCTGGAAGTGGATCTCCTTCCTCGCCGAGGGCGAGAACAATGTCGAGTTCAACAAGGCGACCGGCCAGATGACCGTCACCAAGAGCGGCTCGGCAAACTGGACGCAGCATGAGCGCCGCTTCGTCGACGCCACCGTTCAGTCGCTGCCCTTCGCTCATGTGTTGCCGCAGAACACGGCGACCTCGGAATTCGTCAACACGGCCTGGCAGACCGCGATGCAGCAGGCGCTGACGGGCCAGATCACCTCCGAGCAGATGATGCAGCAGCTCGAGGCGCTCTTCGCGCAGCAGTGACCTCCCCGGAGCGGACGGTCCTGCGCCCGCTCCACCCCTCCCATCCGCCCCGCCCGAACGTCTGGGCGGATGGGATCTTTCGAATGCCAACCGGCCGGGAACGACCGCATGACCGCGACCACCGCCTCACCATCGACTGCCGTGACCATCCCGACGCCCTGGAGCGTCCGGCTGATGCCCTACATGCTGCTGGCGCCCGCGGTGCTCGTCACCCTGTTCATCGTCTTCTTCCCGATGGTGCAGGCGCTGATCACCAGCTTCTACGACCTCATCCTCTGGAAGCCGAATGCCAGCCGCTTCGTCGGCTTCGGCAACTACGTCAAGCTTTTCGCCGACCCCGTCTTCTGGACGGCGCTCGGCAACACCGCGATCTGGATCGGCCTGACTGTGCCGCTGCAGATGGGCCTCGGCCTCGTGACGGCGCTGCTGCTCAACCGGGAATTTCCCTGGCGCGGCCTCGCGCGCGCCCTCATCATCATTCCCTGGGCCCTGCCGAGCGTGGTGATCGCGCTGATGTGGCGCTGGATCTACGATCCCAATACGGGTGTCCTGAACGACATCCTGCTCTATCTCTCTGTCGTGCAGTCCGCCGTGCCGTGGCTCGCCGATCCGAAGCTCGCGCTCTATGCGATCATCGCGACGCTGACCTGGCAGGGCTTCCCGTTCTTCGCGGTGATGATCCTCGCCGGCCTCCAGGGCATTCCGCGCAGCCACTACGAGGCCGCCTCCATCGACGGCGCCTCGGCCTGGCGGCAGTTCGTGCACATCACGCTGCCCGGCATCGCGCCGGTGCTGGCGACGGCGGGGCTGCTGCGCGTCATCTGGGTCGCCAATTCCATGGACGTCATCTTCGTCATGACCGGCGGCGGGCCGGGCTATGCGACCCATACGCTGCCGCTCTACGCGTTCGTGCGCGCCCGCCAGAACCTCGATTTCGGCTACGGCACGACCATCGCCGTGACCTTCACCATCCTCCTCGGCGCGATCGTCGCCGTCTATCTCGCCCGGACCATGCGGGAGGTCGAACGATGAACAAGCCCTCCACGCTCCGCCGCATCCTCACCACCGACCTGCCGGTGCTGGTGATCGTGCTCTTCGCCATGGGGCCGTTCGCCTGGATGGTGCTGACCTCGCTGACGCCGACCGCGACGCTGAACGCCACGGGCGTCTCCGTCTCGCCCGCCGGCTGGAGCCTCGACAACTATGTGCGGCTGCTGCGCCAGACCTCGTTCCTCGGCAACATGCTTGACAGCCTCATCATCGCCTGCGGCACGGTGGTGCTCGGCCTTGCCGTCGCGGTGACGGCGGCCTACGCCTTCTCGCGCTTCCGCTTTGCTGGCCGCAAGGTGTTGATGCTGCAATTCCTGCTCATCAACATGTTCCCGATCGTGCTGCTCATCCTGCCGCTCTTCGTGCTGATGCGCAAAGCGGGCATCCTCGATACGCATTTCGGCCTCATCCTCGCCAATGCGACCGTCGCCATTCCCTTCGCGGTATGGATGCTGACGAGCTATGTCGGCGCGATCCCCAGGAGCCTCGACGAGGCGGCGATGATCGACGGCTGCTCGCGGCTGACGGCGCTGCGCCGTGTCGTGCTGCCGCTGACGATGCCAGGCATCATCTCCACCGGCATCTACATCTTCATCACCGCCTGGAACGAATATCTCTACGCGCTGACCCTCGGCGGCAAGAACGTGCGGCCCGTCACGGTCGCGATCCAGACGCTGATCGGCGAATACCAGATCGAATGGGGCCTGCTTGCCGCGGGCGCCGTCGTGGGCGCCATGCCCGCCACCATCCTTTTCCTTCTCGTGCAGCGCCGCCTGATCGGCGGGCTGACCCAGGGCGCGGTGAAGGGCTGAATGCGAATGAAAGAGGACAGACAATGAACCCCGTCGGGTTGATCTCCATGCAATATGCGCGGCCCTTCACGGCCGAGCACTTCCCGCTCTTTGCCGAAATGCAAAGGCTCGGCTACGACTTCGTCGAGCTTCTCGTGCCGGAACCCGGCGAGCTCGATCTTGCCGAGACGCGCCGCGCGCTGGAGGCTGCCGGCCTCGGCGTCGTGCTCGCCGCCCGCGTCAACCTGCAGCGCAACCTCTCCTCGGACGATCCGGCCGCCCACCGCGCCGGCATCGACTATCTGAAATATGCGGCCGACTGCGCCGCCGCGCTCGGCGCGACCATCGTCGGTGGCCCGCTTACCGGCAATCCGCTGGTCTTCGCCGGTCGGCCGCCGCAGCCGGTCGCCGAGGAAGAGCGCCTTGCCCGCAAGGCCCGCTGCGTGGCGGGCCTCAAGGAAGCCGGCGACCATGCCGCAGGCCTCGGCGTCGTGCTCGCGGTCGAGCCGCTCAACCGCTTCGAGAGCGATGTCCTGTGCACCACGCAGCAGGCGATCGAATTGCTGGATGCGGTCGACCACCCCGCCGTGCAGCTTATGCTCGACACGTTCCACATGCATATGGAAGAGGCTTCCATCGCGGAGGCCATCCGGCTCGGCGGCAGGCGCGTCGTGCATTTCCAGGCGAACGAGAACCATCGCGGTTTCCCCGGCACGGGCGCGACCGACTGGGTCGAGGTGTTCCGGGCGCTGCACGAGATCGGCTACGAAGGTCCCGTCTCGCTCGAACCCTTCCGCCGCAACGACGACCGCTTCGGCGTTCCCTTCGCCCAGTGGCGCGCGCCGCACGAGGACGAGAGCGAACGCCTGTCGGAAAGCGCAAAATTCATCAAGTCCCACATCCTGCTCACGGAATATCGTCGATGACACTCAAGATCGGTTGGATCGGCTGCGGCGTCCACGCCACCCAGATGCTGCTTCCGCAGCTCGTTCGCCATGACGTGCAGATCGTCGCGCTCTGCGACATCGACGGCAACCGGCTGGCCTCGGCCGGCCGGCAGTTCGGCGTGACGAACCTGACGAGCGATGCGGAGGAGCTCATCCGCCGCGCCGACATCGACGCGGTCGGCATGGCTGTCGGTCCGGACCAGCATCTGCGCTTCGGCAAGATGGCATTGGAGCGCGGGCTTCCCGTCTTCATGGAAAAGCCGCCATCGGGCAGCGCCGCCGGCGCGCGCGAATTGCTCGCGGCCTCGGAGAAGTCGGGCAAGCCGCTCCTCGTCGGCTTCATGAAGCGCTATTCCGCCGGCAACAAGATCGCGGCGAACATCCTGCGCTCCGGCCGCTTCGGCGACATCTACGGCATCACCGGCTATTACATGACGGCGCCCGGCTATTTCGCCGGCAATGTCGATTATACCGGCTTCTTCCTGCACCATTGCGTGCACTACATGGACCTTGTCTCCTTCCTCGTCTCGCCGGTCACTAGGCTGACGGCCCGCAAGGTGGAGAAGGCGCCCGGCAAGGTCCTCTTCCATGTGAATTTCGATTTCGAATGCGGCGCTATCGGCACCATCGCCATGGGCACGGCGCAGTCGCGCGGCACGCCCGTCGAACGCATCGAGATCATGGGCGACCACCAGCGCATCGAGGTCGACAATGTCATCGAAGTGCGCTGGAACCGCAATCCGCCCTTCAAGGTCGACGACCCGGCGGCGACCCTTTCGGACGCCGTCGACACGCTGACCTGGAAGCCGAACTTCACCGCCGCCGCCAACGAGGACCCGAAGGGCTATCATTCGCTGCTCGCCGACGTCGTTCCGGCGCTCGCCGGTAGCGAAACGCCCGCGCCGACGATCCGCGACGGCGTCATCGCCATGGAACGGCTCGAAACGCTCCGGCGCGAACTCGCGCTCTGACGGCGGAGATCACGGTGAAGACGCCCGTCATCCAGTTCGGCACCAGCCGGTTCCTGCAGGCTCATGTGGACCTGTTCCTTTCCGAGGGAGATCCGGCGCGGGCGATCACCGTCGTCCAGACCTCCGGCGATGCGTCACGCAGCCGGAGGCTTGCCGCGCTTGCCGCGCCGGAGGGCTATCCGGTCCGCATTCGCGGTCTTGCCAATGGGCAGGCCGTGGACGAGACGCGCACCGTCACCTCCGTGAAGCGCTGCCTTTCGGCCGCGACCGATTGGCCGGAGGTCGTGCGGGTCTTCGTCGAGGAGGCGGAATTCGTGCTCTCCAACACGGGCGATGCCGGCTACCAGCCGCGGCCGGAAGACGGGGAGCGGGCCTATCATCCGGCAATGAGCTATCCGGCAAAACTCTACCACCTGCTCGCCGCCCGCCATGCAGCGGGCGCAAGACCGCTCGTCGTGATGCCGATGGAACTCGTTGTCGACAACGGCAAGGTGCTGAAGGAGGCCGTCCTTGCGGCTGCGTCCGCGCAGGCGGGTACGCCGGAACTCCTCTCCTATATCGAGAAGGACGTGGTCTGGGCCTGCAGCCTCGTCGACCGCATCGTCTCGGAACCGCTGGAACCCGCCGGCGCCGTCGCGGAACCCTATGCGCTCTGGGCGATCCAGAAGGGTGCCGGGGTCGTCGTCCCTTCCACCCATCCGGCCATCGAGCTGGTCGACGATCTCAAGGAAATCGAGCGGCTGAAGCTGCATATCCTCAACCTCGGCCACACCGTCCTCGTCGACATCTGGCGGCGGCAGGGCGGAGAGGGCGATCCGATCGTGCGCGAATTCATCGCGCGTCCGGCGGTGCATGCGGAATTGACGGCGATCTACCGGGAGGAAGTGCTGCCCGTCTTCGCCGCTCTCAGACAGCGCGAGGCGGCGGAGCGATACATGGCCGTCACGCTGGAGCGCTTCGCCAATCCCTATCTCGATCACCGGCTCGCCGATATCGTCCAGAACCACGCGCAAAAGATCGAGCGCCGCATCGGCGCCTTCCTCGCTCTTGCGCATGAAGTCGGCGAGGAAGGGCGACGGGGGCGTCTCGGAGAGATCGTCGCCTCGGTCGCGGGATAGCCATTGCCGGAATCCGTACCAGGATTGTATGATGGCGCGGGCGCATGTCGCAGAGGCTAGGCCCTCGCCACGATGACATGGGCCTGAATCTTCGCGACGACTTCGCCATTGCCGTGCCGGCTGGCGATTGCCGATGCGGCGCGGTCGGTCGCTGCCTCCAGCATTCCGGGCGCCCGGGCTTCTATTTCGCTGCGAAGCACGGTTCCCTGGCAATAGGCGACGGCGGGGAGGCGAGGTGAGGGCGCGCGGCTTTGTTCCGCGCGGGTATCGATCCCGATGTCGATAAAACCGGCCTCCTCCAGATCGCGACGAATCCGGTCCCTGTCGTGATAGCCGTGCGGCGTGCGTGCCAGGAAGCGCGGCGGATCGTCCGGGAACATCCCCGCCAGCGCATTCGTCACGTCGTCGGCAAAGACGTTCTCCTCGATCCGATCCCAGACGCTCAGTAGAAACCGTCCTTCAGGCTTGAGAACCCGCCTTGCCTCGCGATAGGCCGCCGGGCGGTCGGGAAAGAACATTGCGCCGAACTGACAGCAGACGAGGTCGAAGCTTCCGTCGGAAAACGGTAGCGCCATCGCATCTGCCTGTCGCCATTCGAGGTGTCCGCCGGCAGGTTGCCGCGACGCGGCATAGTCGAGCATCGGCTGGTTGAGGTCGGTCACGACATAGCGCGCGCCAGCCGCCAGCTTCGGCGCCAGCGCGCGTGTAACGGCGCCCGTTCCCGCCGCGATCTCCAGGACGCTGCCCGGAAAGAAGGCGGCAGCGCGTCGAGCCATGTCCTCCGCATAGGGTTCGAAAATCAGCGGTACCATGTACCGATCGTAGTTCTCCGGGACCGAGCCGGTGAAAGCGTTGTCGAACTCCGGCATGGGGCGACCTCGCATGCATTCATGACATCGCGAGAATAGCACATCGCCACTTGGCTCCGCATGGGCCTTCCAAATATGCGTAAAAAAAATTTTAGATAATGCGAATAATTCGCCATCTGAAACGTCTTGGTCTGCGGAGGTGACCATGTTCGTTTCCGAAACAGCGCTATTGGATCCCGTATGTCCGACCGATCGTAGCGACGATCCGGGGCGGATCGTCATTGTCGCACGGCCGGATTGCCTTGTGGAATGTCTGGCGGAAGCGCTTCGCCGGCGGTTCCAGGATCGCGAAGTGGTTGTCGACGATCATCGGGATACGGGGGACGGGGGTGCCAACCTCATCTTGTACTATCGTCGCGACCCGGTCGAAATCGCCCGAATCGAGCGTGCGAGGCACCCAGCCTTCCGGGTTTCCGTTGCCGTCATCGTGGATGATGCGTCCGGGATCCATCCTTTGCTGGAGGGAATGGCGCGAGAGCGTCAAATCGACGGTATTCTGCAGGTGAACATGCATCTTGGTGTTTTGCTGACCAGCGTGGATCTCCTTCTGAAGGGAGGAGAGTATTTTCCGTCGGCGTTGCTGCATCGCCGTGAGTGCAAGCATGAGGAGCGGGCAACGGGCAGTGAAATCACGATGGATTGTTCCCAACTGACAGCCCGGGAGACCGATATTCTCCAGCTACTGTGCAAGGGAACGCAGAACAAACTGATAGCCCATCGGCTTCATCTCTCCGAAAATACCGTAAAAACCCATATTCGCAGCATCTACAGGAAGCTGCATGTCACCAACAGGACGGCGGCGGTCATGTCCTATCGCCGCGAGGGCAGATAACCGCCCGCCCGCGGCCGGTCGGCCTGCAGCCTGAAAATCCTTGCGTTGGAGGAAGCGCGCACGAGATGGAAGCGCGGCGAGGCCAGCAGGATATTCTCCATGCGGTCGAAATCACCCGGCGGCATGCCCGACGCTTGCAGATAGGCCTTCTGGCTTCGGGTCAGGATCAGGAACGCGTCGTTCCAGCGCGGGTCGGTCATCCAGCGGTAAAACACACCGGCCGGGTCGGTGACGATCTCCCGCCTTGCCGCGTGATCTTCCTCGGAGATCGGCAGATAGGTGAAATTCTCGTAATTCGCGAATTGCGAGGGGTAGCTTCGCGCGCCTTCGACGAGCAGCGTTCCCGGAGGGGCTATCGTGTAGAGCCATTTGGCCGTCGCGACTTCATCCTTGGTGAAGCGATACTCGCGGTCCTTGCCATTGTTGGCGAAAAGGAAGCCTGTCGCCGAAAACAGGCAGAGCAGGAAGAGCAGTGGAAAGCTGAGGATCGTCCTGCCGGCGGCGGGCGACGGGAAGAAGAGCGCGGCCGCGAAGAAGGCGAGAAACGGGGACGCGAACATATAGACGCGGAACACCGCCTCTCCACCATAGGCGACCAGCAGGAGGGGCGCCGGTGCAAGAAGCAGCGCGACGGCGGTATAATCGAAGAATCCGTTCCATAGGCGGCGGAGGCCGCCGGCAACGGCGAAGAGCGCGATGGTGGCGGTCAGCGCCCGGCCGATCATGATGGCCTGGCCCCGCTCGGCGCTGACCGTCCCGACATTGGCCATTTTACTGGTCGCTTCCGACAACGTGCCTATGGCGGCAAGCTCGTCATGAATCCGCTCGATAACGAAGGGGGCCGCGCCCCAGAGCAGCCAGAGCAGCTGGGCGATCAGCGCGAAGAAAAGATAGACCGGCGAGAGCCGGCGGCCGACCGTCAGCACGCCGATGGAAAGAATGACCAGCAGGGGCGTCAACTGATGCGTTACGACGACGGCGACGATGAGCACCATGGCGACGGCACTGGCAAGCACTCCGGAAAATCCGCCGGACGGCGAAGGGGCAGCCGTCCGGCGCAAGGGGCCGAGGAACAGACCGAGAAGAATGATGTAGAAGAGGAAGGAAAAGCCCTGTGGCGAAAAATAGTCCTGGCCGATCCAGTTGGCTGTAATGAAGAGCCATGCGGCTGTCAGGGGAAGGCGAGGGTCATCCGTCAACCGGCGTATCAGTTGCAGATAAGCTGCACAGATCGCGAGGTCGAGGGCGGGGGGCGTAAAGCGCAGGATGGGCGCCAGATCGACGGCCCTCACCCCGAACCGGTCGGCGATCCAGGCCGTAACCGCGAAGAGGCCGGGCCAGTTGTGATAGGCCGCAAGAAACGACGCAGTGCGGTCCACGCTGCCGTGACGCTGGATGTAATCCACGATGCCGAGATGCTTCCAGGCCCACGAATAGCGCAGCGTGCCGTAAACGATCGGCGGCGTTGCGGCGAGAACGAGGATGAGAGCGGCGAGGTAAAGAAGCGGTAGCGGGCCGCTCGTGCGTCCCCGGATCATCAGCCAGGAAAAACCTGCCGCGAGCAGGGCGATGGAGAGGTGAAAGATAGACGGAACGATCGAAACGAGCCCGAGATCGGTCATCCGATCCGGGTCGCTCATGCCAAGGGAGCGCGTCCACAGGAAGAGCGCCCCGGCGAGCACGATGGTAAGGATGATCGTGCCGAGCCGGGCTGGCGCGACCGTTCCGGAGGTTGTCGGGAGGTCCATCTCTGCTGCCTGGCTCATCTTTCCACCCCTTGCGACCTGATGAACGTGGAGAGGACAAGGTCGATATTGACCGCCATCCAAAGTGGATTTTCTGCAAAGCGCGGGGACTTTTGGAGGTTGGCCGCAACGTGCCGCCACCAGGCGAGGCCGCACAGGGCATGGATGACCTTCGGATCGGTGAAGGCGCCATAGGCGTTGTCCAGCGCGCTGCGGGAGCTTTCCATTGTATTCTGTTCTTCGGACGACAGGCGAGGTTCCGACAGCAAGCCTCGCACGGCAAACCCGAATTCCTCCCCGCTCCGCTGCGCCCGCGCCGTCAGAAGCAGGAATATCTCATCCAGCCCCGGAGGGGCGTCAGGGCAGGCCGCCTCCCAGTCTATGATGGCGCTGAGCTTTACCTCGGCCTCACCCGGCCCGACGAGGAAAAGCAGGTTTCCGGGTGCGAAATCCCCGTGGCCAAGCCCGAGCGGCATAGGCCGACCCGCCCAGAACCTGTGCTGTGCATCCCGAAAGCCCGAAAGCCCGCCGGCACGATCCACGAGGAGAGAACGGGAAGGCGCGACCCGTGCGATGTCATCGTCGACCCAGCGGCTCATCCAGCCGTCGTCGAGGTACTGGATTCGCGCCGTGCTTCGATGGATCTTGCCGATGGCCTGAATGGCAAGGGCGAGGGCTGGAAAATGCCGGGCCGGGGTTGCCAGCGTCACCCGTCCGTCTTCGCCGGGAAAAGCGCGTTCAACGAGGCTGCAGGACGAGGACGAACGGCTGGCGACGATGCGGCTCGTCGAAAGTCCGATGCCCGCGTTTTGGGCGAGGGCCTCGCTTTGCACGATATGGCGGGAAAGGGCTGCCGCTCCTTCCAGCGATGTCGCCTGCTTGAAGATGAAGCATTCGGCTGTGGACGTTTGGAAAGCGGCGGTCCGCACATCGCTTTCGCGGCGAAATTCCCGGATGCTGCCGGGATCGGGAGTGGCAATACCCTCCTCTGCACAGAATCGGGTAATGTCGGGTAGGAGAGATGGCCCGGACCGCGCCGCAGGCAGAAGATGGCCGCGCATCCGAGCCAGCGCGGACAACAGGCGTAGCACAAGCTCCACGCGGCCGGAGGAGCCGAGGCGGCGGAAGAGATCGATCAGCAGGCCGGCCAGGGTAAGGCAATGGGCAGCGAGCCAGGCGGTTGCCATTCCCGCCGCGCCGTAAGTCGCTGCAAGAGGCGTGCCGACACCCAGAACAACGGCCAGCGTGACGATCTGCGCAGCAGCGACGACCTGCGTGCGGCCGTTGGCGCGCGCCAGGGCGAGCATCAGCGTCACCACGCTCCAGGGCAGACAGGAGAGAACGAGAAGCCGCAGCATGAGTGAACTCTCGCCGGCATATTGCGTGCCGAGAAGGCGCAGCAGGAGCGGTGCGCCGAGGAAGATGACGGCGACGGCGACGGCCAGCGGCATCAGCGTGTAGAACAGTGCGTTGATGGCGAGAAGGTGGAATTTCGTGCGGTCGAAGGCGATTTCGGCAAGGAGCGAGATGCCCATGGAACGGCTGATCAGATAGACGCCGTAAGCGATTTCCCACGAGATGTAATAGACGGCGAGCTCTTTCGAGCCGCCATGGTGCAGCACGATCAGCGGCGCCACGCCCATCGCGGTCATGGAGGCGAGCGTTCCGACATAATCCCAGCCGAAATAACGGGCGAGGGAGCGCCTGTCCGGACGTTCGGCGCCGGTCATGCGATGGCGAGGCAGGAAGCGGAAGAAGATCAGCCAGTTGACGAGCAGCAACAGCAAGGGCAACGGCAGGACCCAGGCGGCATAGAGCCCCGAGCCGGGAAGCGCCACGCCGGCAAAAACCACCAGAAGAAGAAGCTTCGCAAGCGAGAACAGGGCATTTTCGATCGGGGCTATGGTAGCCCGGCGCAGTCCTGCCAATACGCTGTCCTGGAGCGCGAAGAGCGTCCAGACGATGGTGGCGATCACGAATCCGGCCCCGGCCAGCGGCTGATCGTGGAGGAAGGCAAGTTCCGGAACGAAATTCGGGACGACCACGACGGCCAGTCCTGACAGCAGGCCGGCCGCTACCGCGGCCAGCCCGTAGGACACCTGCACCAGCCTGCGCGCTCCCATGCCGGCGGCGGGCAGATAGCGGTTCAGGAGATTGCCGAGGTTGAGCTGGGAAATATTGCCGAGCGTCAGCATGGTGGAAATCATGGCCGCCCCGATACCGACCTGCTCCGGCGTATAAAGCCGGGCGGCGAGCCCCCAGAAGACGAGGCCCAGCAGCGAGGTCAGCCCGGCGCTGGCAACGAGTGCATAGCCATTGCGCAGGAGCGGGGAGGCGACGAGAGCCTGCAGCAGCGGCGGGTAGCTCGCAAGGCGGCGGAAAGTGGCAACGGTCATCATTTCTCGCTCCGTTGCCAGATGCGGACGTAGTCGATGAGGTAGCTGGAGGGGAATTTCGTCCGCTTGCCCGGCGGGCCGGGCCACTCGCCGCCCACGGCGAGATTGAGCAGCAGATACATGTCCTCGCTGGCGATCGAAGCCGCGTCGGTCCAGCGCCATACCTCTTGGCCGTCGAGGTACCAGACGAGCTTGTCCTTGTCCCAGGTCAGGCCGTAGACGTGCCAGTCCCGCGTGAGGTTTGCCACGGTGGCCGTTTTGCCGGGGTCCTGTTCCTTCCCTTTGTCGTCGGTGTAGTGATAGTGCATCCGCAGCGAGGTGCCGGAATCGCCGAGCACCTCCATGAGGTCGATCTCCGGCCGGGATTCACGCGTTTCCGGAAGCAGCCAGATCGCGGACCAGAAGCCCTTTCCCGCCGGCGCCTTGGCCCGAACCTCGACGTGCCCGTAGCGAAAGCGCATGCGAGAAGGACGGGGCAATTCCGCATAGTCGCGCCCCGTCGTTACCATGCCGGACGTATATCTGAACTTGCGGCCCTCGATACCCGTTGCCTTCTTACGTCGCGCCGTAAGATGGAGCTTTCCATCGGAAAGCGAAACGTTTTCAGGCCTGTACCATTGCAACTCCCTGTTGCCGAGATTGGTGCAGCCATCCTTGTTCCACCAATAGCAGGTCGTCCATTTTCCGCCGTCGAGGGTCTCCGCCTCGAACTCGTCCTGAAAGATCAGGCGCCACTGTCCGTCCGCGGAAAGCGGAGCGGGATCGGCGGCGAAAGTAGGGTACGAGAGAAAGAAGAGCGGTATGGCAAATCCCAGAAACGCAGCTACTCGGTCAGGGTGCATCGCGGAACCCCAGAATGCGCTTGACGGTCCGGCGGGCAAGGCCATCCAGTCGGGCCAGTGGAAGTGTTTCGTAGCGATATTCGCAATAGGGAACGGCAACGGCGCCGAACCGGGATTTGAACTGGGCCAGCGAGGCGGAATTGCCGGTTTCACCCATGTGATAATGGGTGCAGCCGAACCGGCAGGCATCTTCGATTGCGGTTGCCTGAAGCAGATAGGCGGCCCTGCTTTCGCCGGCGAGCGCTTCGTCCACCGCTCCGCGGGTATAATGGGCCTGCTGCCCCATGAGAACGAGGATGGCGGCAACGGCCCGCCCATTGAGCCGCGCGACATAGAGGCGGAAACGATCACCCATTTGCGAGGCCATGGTGATGAATTTTGCCTTCGGGTCGCGGCGTAGCCCGCGCATGCGCGCCAGCACCGCCGGCTCGTGTTGCTTGCGCGCCCAGCGCACCAGGGACAGTTGAAGCAGGCGATGGAACTCGTCGATAAGGCCCTCGTGGTTGCCCACCTCGATTTCCACGCCGCTTTTCTGGGCGCGGCGGATATAGGTGCCCGCGTTCGGACGAAAACGGCCCCGCACGGCCAAAAAGCCGCCCGCCAGATCGATCACATGGGCGCAACGGTCTATGGCGCTCCAGCCGGGCCGGGCCGCCTGGGCCCAGAGTCCCGCAGTCAGGGGATTGGGTCTGATCTTGAAGCCGAGGGATGGCAGCGTTTCCAGCTGTTCCAGCACGATTGAGAGCTTGGCTGGCGTCATTTCTCCATCGCTCAGGACCCCGCCGAAGCCCCAGGCGGGCGGCGGCGACCAGGCGTAGCGCAGCCGGCCTGCTCCCTTGACGAAAAGCGGAAGCACTGCCCGGCTGCCGTCATCGAACTTGAAGAACTGTGGAAGGGTGCGGAAACCGCCGGCGTCCGTTACGGCTCTTGCCCATTCCGGCGATTGACTCGGCAGAGCCGTCCCGTCGCGGCAGAAGAGATCCCGCCAGATCGGCTCGCTGGAGTCCGAGATGGGAGCGGGTTCGACGGTGTAACCTGAGCACGGCACTGTTGTGATGGGGATCATGCAACTTCTCCAACAATCTGGTTGGGTCAGGCACGATGAGCGGCGCGATCATAAGACGAACCAAGAATAAAATAAATGGGCTAACCCGTTCCCGGGGTGCATTTCTCTGAATTTATGTTTTACTGGCTGTGAGTTGGTCCCGGAGGCCGGAAATGTCCGATCCTTTCGTGAAATCCAAAGCTTTGATGGTGGCCGTTACTTTCTGGGCAGTGTCTAGCCTGCCGGCGGCAGGCGCATCCGCGCGGCTGGAAACCGAGGGGCTAACGGCGCCCGGTGTCGCCACGGCGCTCCATCTCGCTTTTCAGTTGCCGACCGTTCTCGAGAGTGTGGCCTCGCCCGCTGAGGAAGACGAGGCCGTGCGGCTCGAAATGGCGCGGCTGCGGATACTCATGGTGAATCTCGGCTATCTCGACGCGGATATCAACGCCGCACATGAGGACGGACAGGTCGTCCTCAAGCCCCTTCCCGGAAGACTCTATTCGGTCGGCTCCATCGAACTGAAGGGCGTGCGCCGATCGGATTTCGGCCCCGAGATCGTCAGCGATCTGGCGGAAACGGTGCGGGATTTCGTCGGGCGTGCGGCGACGGCGGAAGCGTCCGAAACCCTCATCCGGCGCATCATCGAGCGGATTGGCCGACAGGATTTTCCTTTGGTTCGCCAGCGGGAACTGACCTGGACACGGGGCGCGGATGGAGTGGCTGCTGCGGTCCTCGACCTGGATACGGGACCGCGACTTCACTTCGGCGAGGTGGTTTTCAGGGGGCTGCGCAGGCTGAACGATGCGGATATTCGCCGTGCCGTGCCGTTCCGTCCCGGCGATCGCTATGAGCGGGCACTTTTCGAAAAGCTGCGTCTCAATCTTTCGGCGTTGAAGACCGTGTCGGATTTTTCGATCGACCTCAAGGATGATGGCGGTGGCGGGCTCGGCATGGATGTCCGGGTGCACGAGGCGCCTCCCGATCTCTCGGTGCTGGCGAATACGGGATGGCCGGCGCTGGTCAGTGGTCTTGCCGCCCTTGCCGCATTGGCCGCAACGCAACTGGCCGGGCAGGCCGGCGTCTCCCGTAAACGCCTGCGGCCGCTGGTCTGGGTGGCAGGGGCCTGCGCTCTGACATTCGCGGTCACCGTCGTTCCGCGGCTAGTCGATTTCCTCTCCTGAGGACGGGGTGAACGTTCCCATGACGATGGGCCCCTTTACGGGGCGGCGTTCTTGGGCGGCTCTTCCGAGAAAGGCATCGATCCGCTCCTTCACCGTCTGCATGCGGGCGAGAACAGCCGCTTCGGCGCGGCCGATCTTGACCGTTCGCGCGGCTTCCAGCTCCCTGGAAAGCGCGTCCCATTCTGCCATCAGGCTCATCCACGTCTTCACCTGCTCATCGGCGGACGGGCGCTTTGCGGTGCGGTGTTTCGGCTGCAAGCGAACCTCGCGGATATCCGGAAAGGGAACCCATACTGGCTCTCTTTCCCATCGGAAGATACGCCCCTTTCATGCGCAAGAAAGGAATAGTTTACAATATGTGAATTCTGTAATAAAAGCGTCATACAGCGGAAAATTCAAACCATTCACTTCCAGTGTCGAGCTAGGCGATGGAAAGGTGCGCCCTTTCTTTGTCCGGTTCGGATAGGAGCTTGGAGTCCCATGAGTGATCCGGTCCATTCCGCTTTGAGAAGATCAGTGCGCCCGGCAAAGCCGCTCGGCGCCATATCAGTGCCTCGCGTCAGCGTTATCGTGCCGACCGTCAACGAGGCCAAAAACCTCCCCCATGTCCTTCCCCGCATCCCGGGCTGGGTCGATGAAGTCATTCTTGTCGACGGCAATTCCGCCGACGGCACCATCGATGTGGCGCTCGGGCTGATGCCGGGCATCGTCGTGATCGAGCAACCCCGCCTGGGCAAGGGCGCGGCGCTGGCCGCCGGCTTCGCAGCGGCACGGGGAGACATCCTCATCACGCTCGACGCCGATGGCTCGGCCGATCCCGCCGAAATGGCGGGCTTTGTCGGCGCGCTTCTCGCGGGGGCGGATTTCGTCAAGGGATCGCGCTTCCTGCAAGGGGGCGACACCCGCGACATGGAATGGTATCGCCGGATCGGCAACTGGGGCCTCCTGCAACTGGTACGCCTTCGCTTCGGTGGCCGGTTCAGCGATCTTTGCTACGGCTACAACGCCTTCTGGCGTGACGTGTTGCCTCATCTGCGGGTGGAAGGCGCCACCGGTTTCGAGATCGAGACGCACATGAACATTCGCGCGCTTCAGGCGGGGCTGGCCGTTGCCGAGCTGCCCAGCCGCGAATATCCGCGCGTCCACGGGGTCAGCAATCTGCGCACCTTCCCCGATGGCTGGCGGGTGCTCAAGACCATTGCCCGCCTGGGATTGGCCCGCCCTGCGCCGGTGGCCGTCCCTCTCAGGAACCGGTCTTCTCTGACGGGATGACCGGCCATGGGCTCGATCGCTGTCGTCATTTGCGCCTATGCCGACGAGCGCCGTGTGCAGCTCGCCGGCGCCATCCGCTCCGTCCTCAGTCAGACACGACGACCGGACCGGATGATTGTGGTCATCGACCACAATGAAAGGCTGCTGGAAGAAACTCGGGCCGCCTTCCCGGCGGCCGAGGTCATTGCCAATGCCGCGGCGCGGGGGCTTTCGGGCGCCCGCAACACCGGCATTCGGGCCGCGGCAGGGCAGGAGCTCGTCGCCTTTCTCGACGATGATGCCCTGGCGGAGCCCGATTGGCTCGGCCGCATGGAGCGCCATTACGACGATCCGGCGGTGCTCGGTGTCGGCGGAAAGGTCGTCCCGCTCTGGGAAGAAGGGCGCCCCCGCTGGTTCCCCGAAGAGTTCCAATGGGTCGTGGGGTGCAGTTACCGGGGGCTGCCCGAGGGGCTGCATCCCATCCGGAACCCGATCGGCTGTAACATGTCCTTCCGCCGGATGGTTTTCGATGCCGTTGGCGAATTTCGCGAAGGCATCGGCCGCACCGGGCAGGATGCTGCCGGCTGCGAGGAGACGGAACTCAGCATCCGCGCACGGCAGACGTTCCCCGATGGTGTGATCCTTTACGATCCCGAGGCGATCGTGCGTCATCAGGTGGCTGGCGTTCGGGCTCGCTGGGGCTATTTTCGCCGGCGATGCCTTGCCGAGGGCCGCTCGAAGAGGGCGGTGGCGGCGAGTGTCGGCGCGCGAGACGGCCTTGCGGCGGAAGGCGCCTATGTGACCCGCACCTTGCCGGGCGGCTTTGCACGCGGCCTTGCCGATACGGTGATCCGGCGCGATCCGTCCGGCCTCTTGCGGGCAGCCGGCATCGTGGCAGGGCTGGGTTTCACGGCGGCCGGCTATCTTTCGGCGCGGTTTTCCCTGGCCGGTCTTTTCCCGGCGGGAGGACGGATATGAAAGCCGACATGTTCCATCCGGTAAAAATCGTCAGCGTCGATGTTGAGCGTCCGCTTCCGGCAATCGACCTCAGGCGGCCGGGAAACGTCCCCTATGGCGGGATATTCTGCCTCTTGCGCTGCGGCGTGCGGCCGCTCGCAATTCTCGAAATGGAACATCCGGGGCCGGTGATCGAAGCGTCGGATCTGCTGGAGGCGATGGGTTCCGTGCATCCCTTGCCGAGCGCCGGGGAGCCCTCGCAAGGCCCGAGGGAGCGGGTATCGGTGGTGATTGCGACCCGCGAACGCGCGGAGAGCCTCGAACGGTGTCTCGTGTCGCTTTTCGACCAGACGCGGGTGCCGGACGAGGTGATTGTCGTCGACAATGCGCCAGTTTCCGCCGCCACCGCGCGGATGCTCGCGGCACGCTGGAGCGACCGGGTCCGCTACGTGCTCGAGCCCGTGGCAGGGCTTGGCCGTGCCCACAATGCCGGCATGCGGCATGTCACGGCGGATATCGTGCTCTTCACGGACGATGACGTGGTCCTCGACCGGCACTGGTTGGCCGCCATGGCGGCGCCGATGGAGGAGGACGAGGCGGTCGGCTGCGTGACGGGCCTCATTCTGCCGGCCGAACTGGAGACCCGCGCACAGTTCTGGACCGAGCGCCACGGCGGTTTCGGCAAAGGGTTGCAGCGCCGTGTCTACGATCTCGATGCAAACCGGCCCGACGGCGTGCTCTTTCCCTTCACCGCCGGCCAGTTCGGTTCGGGTGCGAACATGGGTTTCCGCGCGAATGCGCTACGGGCCATCGGCGGTTTCGACGATGCGCTCGGGGCAGGTACGCTGGCGCGCGGCGGCGACGATCTTGCCGCCTTCTTCTCTGTCGTCAGTGCCGGTTTTCGTCTTGTCTACCAGCCCCAGGGTATCGTCTGGCATTATCATCGCCGCGGCGAGGAGGGCATGCGCCGACAGGCCTATTGCTACGGCATGGGGCTGGGCGCCTATCTCACGAAAATCGTCCTGGACGAACCGCGCCGGGCGCTGCGATTGATGGCTGCCTTCCCTGCCGGGCTACGCCATATGGTCGGGCCGACCTCGGAAAAGACGAACCGCCTGCCGCCCGATTATCCCCGCCGGCTCGTCTGGATGGAGCGGCTCGGCATCCTTGCCGGTGTGCCGGGTTATCTGCGGGCGCTTGCAAGCGGCCGGGCGGTGGAGAGGAAGGCGTGACATGCGACCGGTTCCCATATTGGTCTATCATAGCGTCGCGACGGACTGCGCACCGGCCTATCGCCGCTGGCTGGTGACCCCGCGCGAATTCGACGGCCAGCTTCGGGCTCTCTCTGCGAGGGGTTATCGTCCGATGACGGTGCAGGAACTCGCGATGAGACGGCGTGGCGGTCTTTCCCTGCCGCAGCGGAGTTGTGTCATCACCTTCGATGACGGCCTTGCGGATTTTGCCGAAGGCGCCATGCCTGTTCTCACGGCGCGCGGCTTTCCCGCGACCCTCTTCGTCGTCTCCGGTCTCGTCGGGGCGACCGCTCGCTGGCTTGCGCCGCTGGGCGAGGGCGCCCGGCCCATGCTGGACTGGAGGGTGCTCCGTGACCTTCAGGAGGCGGGCGTCGAAATCGGGGCGCATACGGTCAGCCACCCGGAACTGGATACGTTAAGCCGTGCCCGCGCGCGCCGCGAGATGGCGGACAGCAAGCATGCCCTCGAGGACGGGCTCGGCCGGGCAGTGAAGAGCTTTGCCTATCCGCACGGCTACGCCGCGCCGGTGACACGACGGCTTGCGGAGGAAATCGGCTATCTTGCCGCTTGCCGCGTACGTCATGCGCTGAGCAGCAGTACGGAAAATCTCTTTGCGCTCTCCCGCATCATCGTGACGAGCGATCTGACACCGGAAAGGCTGATCGACCTGATCGAGGGTGGCGAGCTCCCCGTCTCACCGCCTTCCGACAGGCTTGTCGCGACCGGCTGGCGGGCGGCGCGGCGCATACGGGCCTGGGGCCGCACGCTCCTGCCGGATGGGCCGCATGAGCGTTCGGGGAGGCCGTGATGGGAAAGGGGCTGCGCTTGGGGCTTGCAGCCGCCCTTTTCTGGGCCGTGGCGAGATTTGCCTTCGCGGCGGAAACGGCCGAACCGGCTTTCCAGCCGGCACTTGGACGCACGCTGCTGCAGCTTGCGGATCTCTATGCCGCACGTCAGGTCGATACGGCCGGCGTCGAGAAGCTTTTAGGCGACTACGACCGCATGCTGGACAGCGCAGGCCCGGATGCGATCCTCGCCGTCTCCGAGCCTCGCCCCGAGCCGGTCGCGACAGACGAAAAACCGGATGGCGACCTTGCGCGCCGGCTCTATGAACGAGCCGCCGCCTATGGAGAGCATGGCGCCCTTGTCGGGCTCGGCAATCTCTACAGGCGTGGGCAAATAGTGGAGCGGGACGAAGCGAAGGCCTTTGCCGCTTATCAGGCGGCGGCTCGCAACGGCGATCCCGAAGGCCAGTTGCGCGCCGCCGAAATGACGATCCGCGGCGAGGGAACCGAACGCAATCTCGCAGCCGGGCTGTCTGCCTTGCGCGCTTTGGTGGCGACCAGCGACCTGCGCACACTCGATGCCCTCGCTGAACTCTGCCTCAGCGGGCGGGTGCCGGTACAGGCGGACATCGCCCTCGCGGCCCTGGAAAAAGCCGCCCGTTCCGGATCGCGCGATGCGGAGCTGCAACTGGGCGATTTCTATTCGTCCGGTCTGGCGGTGGCGGCGGATTATGCGAAGGCAATCGGCCACTACCGTCGCGCCGTCAAGCAGGGCAGCGCCGTTGCCCGCGTGCAGCTTGCGGAAATGCAGGTGCGTGGGCGCGGAATGGTTCGTGATGCCGAAAGCGCGCTGAAAGCGTTGAGAGAGTTGTCGGCCGAAGGAGAGGCAACCGCCTCCCTCCTGCTTGGCGATTATTATCGGGACGGGCGGGTTGTCGCATCCGATCCGGCGCTCTCCCTGAAATATTATCAGGACGCCGCAAGGCAGGGCAGTACGACGGCGCTCGTGCGGCTGGGGGAAGCACATGCTTCCGAGCCCACTCTGGCGGCGGGCTTCTATCGTCGGGCGGCGGATCAGGACAATGTGGCCGCGAAGGTGCGGCTGGCAGAAATGAAAGCGGCCGGCCAGGGCATGGCCCGGGATGGCCCGGCCGCCTTCGCCGAGTTGGAGGCTCTTGCTGCGGATGGCGAAAGCGGTGCCTCTCTTGCGTTGGGCGACATTTATGCGGCGGGTGAGGGAACGCCTGTCGAGCCGGCGCGTGCGCTGGACCGCTACCGACAGGCCGCCGAAGAAGGAAGCACCACGGCGCTCACGCGTCTTGGGGACTTCTATTCCGACGGTCGCCTGGTTCCGGCCGACTATGGCCGGGCGATCGGCTATTACCGCGACGGCGCGCGGACGGGAAACGCTTCCGCGAAGATTCGGCTTGCCGAGATGACGGCGCGCGGACAGGGGACCGCGCGTGACGCAGGCGCCGCAAAGGCCACTCTCAATGTACTGGCAGGCATCGAGAAAAACGCATCGGCTGCGACGGCTCTCGCTGGCCTTTACGCGGAAGGCGCGCTCGGGGGTGCCAATCCGGAGATGGCCTTTGCCTATTACGATCGCGCGGCATCCCTCGGCGACATTGCGGGCAAGGTGCGGCGGGCCGAGTTGCGAATGCTCGGGCAGGGCGTATCAAGGGACGTCGATGCGGGGCGGAGCGAGTTGGAGACACTTTCCGCTGCAGGCTCGGGCGATGCGGCGCTGGCGCTGGCAGATTTCTATGCGAAGGGAGATGCGGGAAGTGCAGACCCGGAACGGGCGCGGGCCTATTACTGGCAGGCCGCGACGACCGGAAGCATGACGGCCCTCGTACGGCTCGGAGACCTCTATTCTGACGGCAGGCTCGTGCCGACCGATTATGCACATGCGGTGGAATATTACCGTGCGGCCGCGGATAAGGGCAATCCTGCCGCTAAAATCCGACTTGCCGAGATGACGGTACGGGGGCAGGGGGCAGCGCGCGATGCGGATGCCGGGAAGGCCGCGTTGGACGAGCTGGCTGGAGCGGGAGGCGATGCCCATGCCGCCATGATGCTCGGTGATCTCTACATCGAAGGTGCCTTCGGCTCGCCCGATCCGGAAATGGCGTTTGCCGCCTATGGCCGCGCGGCAGTGCTCGGCGAGGGGGCGGCAAAGGTGCGGCAGGCCGAAATGAAAGCGCTCGGGCAAGGCGTATCCCAGGACGCGAACGCTGCGCGTGTCGAACTGGAAGCGCTGGCGGCGCAGGGAAGAACGGATGCCGCGTTGACGCTGGCGGACGTCTACGCAAAGGGAGAAGGGCTTGGCATCGATCCCGAACTCGCCCGACGCTATTATCGGCAGGCCGCAACGGGAGGCAGTGCGACCGCGCTTTCGCGGCTGGGCGATTTCTACTCCGACGGCCGCCTTGTGCCGGTCGATTATCCCAAGGCGGCAGGCTACTATCGGGAAGCGGCGCAGGACGGCAATGCGACTGCAAAAATCCGTCTTGCGGAAATGACGGCGCGAGGCCAGGGGGTCGTTCGCGACGAGGACGCGGCAAAGGCCGCACTGATGGCGCTGGCAGGTTCCGGAGGCGATGCCCGCGCCGCGATGTCTCTCGGCGATCTTTATACGCAGGGGGCTCTGGGCCCCGGCAATGAAACCCAGGCCTTTGCCGCCTATGCGCGGGCCGCAACGCTCGGCAATGCTGCGGCAAAGGTGCGGCAGGCAGAAATGAAAGTGGCCGGACAAGGCGTCGCGCAGGATGTGAAAGCGGGGCTTGCCGAACTTTCGGCCCTGGCAGGACAGGGCACTGCCGACGCGTCCCTTGCGCTTGGAGACATCTACGCGAAGGGCGAGGGAGTGCCGGTCGATATCGCGAGCGCCCGCAGCCACTATCAGCAGGCAGCGGCCGATGGAAGCACTACGGCACTGCTGCGGCTCGGAGACAGCTACAGGCCGCAGAAGCCGGAGGAGGCTTTCGCCTCCTATCGCGCCGCCGCAGAGGCCGGCAATCTTCAGGCGCGCCTTCGTGTCGCCGAAATGACGATCCGGGGCGAGGGCACGCAGCGCGATCCGCAGGCTGGTCTTGCCGCCCTTCGGACGCTTGCCAAGGCCGACAATCCTGCTGTTCTCGAGGAACTCGCCGGTGTTGGCCTTTCCGGTCGCATTCCCCTGCAGACCACCCTCGCGCTTTCGGCGCTGGGTCGGGCAAGCGCACTCGGCTCGGTCGATGCCCATGTGCAACTCGGCAATCTCTATGCGGACGGCATGGCGGTGAAAGCCGATCCCGCTCTGGCCCTAACGCACTACCGTGAGGCCGCCGGGCGGGGTAGCGAAGAGGCACAGATCCGTCTGGCGCAAATGATGGCGGCGGGTCAGGGAACACCGCGCAACCTCACCAAGGCACAGGCCGCGTTGAAGGCGCTCGGAAGTGCCGATGCTCTGCTGGCGCTTGGAGATATGTTCGGCCGGATCGAGGCTGCGCCGCTCGATCCGGCGCTGGCGCTTAAATATTACCGTGCGGCTGCCGCTGATGGCAGCGTTTCGGCCAGGCTGCGCCTCGCGCAAGGCTATGCCGACGGACGCTTCGGCCGTCGCAATTTCAAGGAGGCGGAAGCGCATTATCGTGCCGCCGTCGAGACGGGGAACCGCGGTGCCGTGCTGGCCCTTGGCCGCTTCCAGGCTTCGCGCCCCTCTGCCCGAGCCGCATCGGCGGGTTTTGCCCGGTTGCGCGATGCGATGGAGGCGAGGATCGCCGGCGCGCCTTCGGTTCTTGCCGAGGCCCTGTTCTACGGCCGGGGTCGCCAACAGAGCAGCAAGTCCGCAATGAGCGTCCTTCGTCAGGCCATGGCAGATCGCGATGCTGCCGCGACGCTCGACCTGATTGCCGCCTATCGGGACGGCAAGCGGGACGGTCGAACCTTGCTGGTCCGCAAGGACATCGCCAAGGCGAAGACGATTTTGCTGGCATCGCAGGATATGCTGTCCGAACCGGAGAAGGACATCGAGGGCTTCCTCATCGACGCGGCAACAGCCAGGCATTCCGCTTTTGCAAAACTCAATACACGCTTCAACGCCCTGACCCAGCCGGAAAAGCGGCAAATCGTCAGCGCGTTGCCCAAGACGAACGGCAACCTGTTCATCTACATCGTGAAAGCCCGGCTTCGTGAAAAAGGGATTAGGGTTCGACAGTTCGATGGCAGGCTCGATAGGCAGACACAGGCCGCGCTCATGCGCGAATGCCGGGCCTTCCTACCTGCCAGGCAGTGCCGCAGAGGGCCGTTTTTCCCATCGGTCGTAGAGGCGGTAGCGCAGATGTTTTAGCTCGCTTCGCAACTATTTGGGGAATTCCCCGTCGCGCTAATATTGTTTTGATTGCATTTACGGCCGAAAGACCCGTTTTCCGATATATTTACGCCGAGCGAACGATAAGATTTTTGCCGTGGGCATCGCCCGAAGTGATTATTTGACGAAAAATTGATTAATACTGTATCATCGAAGAATTAAAAAGCTGGCAGGCGAGAAAGAAATTCCTGCCATTTGCTTCTCATCTGTATTGCGTTGGTGGGGAAGGGCTGTGGGTGAAGCTGTGAGACCGGGGCAGCCGCGACAGCGGCGCGAGGGCAGCGAACGGCGTCTGATCGTTATAGTGGCGGAGCCGGATTTTCTGATCGAGTGCTTGTCGGAGGCGCTGAAACGCCGCTTTTCCGATCATGAAATCTTGGTCGATCGGGAGGCGGAAAATCTGCTGCGGACGCATCGGGCGCGCATGGACCTCATGCTGTTTCATGGCAAGGATGCAACCGATATTGCCCGGATTCTGACGGATATGGAGGCGGAAACCGCATCGATTTCCATCGGCATTCTGATTGGGGATTCCGTCGCGCTGGATCCCATTGTGGGCCTCTTGGCCGAAGACAGGCACATCGATGGCATTTTGCCGCTCGATGTGCGCCTGGACGTGTTTCTGACCGGGGTGGAGCTGCTCATAAAGGGCGGAGAGCACTTTCCCTCCACGTTGCTGCGTCGGCTGAAATCTCCGGAAAAGGCAGGCATGCCGGTTTCTCCTTCAGCCTCCCCGCTTCCGGCGATGCATGAAGCGCATCTGACGGTGCGCGAGGTCGAGATACTGGATCTTCTGTGCAAGGGCACGCAAAATAAGCTTATCGCTCACAATCTGAAGCTCTCGGAAAACACCATCAAGGCGCATGTACGAAGCATATACAAGAAGCTTCGCGTAAAAAACAGGACGGAAGCAGCATTATCTTCTTTCGGAATGATCAATATAGATTAACGGGCTAATCCTTTTTTACGACTATCTGTTATCAAAAGTTGTGATTAGTCTATGGGTAATCCGGCAGAAAAGTAATTCATGCAGCCGGGTTTCGTCATCTCATATAACTATTTCAAGGAGAACCTGAATCCGGTGGAAGGAGACGTTTTGTCCGCTGTAAACCGTCTTCTTCGTGCAAAAACTGCCGTGCATTAGACGTGCATTTGGAGCTGACGTTTCCGGGGAGCGCATCCGGGTCCCATATTCGATGAGCAGGGACCTCCATGCGCTCTTCCGGTAACGCCAGTCGAACGAAGAGTGCGCAGAAACAAAGCAGCAGCGTCGGCCTGCGAGTCTGGAGTCAAACGCTTAGCGTTCGGCCTGAGAGAAGCTTTCTAGCACACAGGCGCGCAAGCGGTTGTCATTGAAGCCCCAGACGGTCCGCATGCTGCCGACTTCGTTGCGACGATGGGATGTGCGTATGAGCACTCGCCTATCGCTGACAGGTGCATAAGGATGTTTGCATCCTTCTTGACTATTGGCATTACAACATACTGTTTTATGCGGAATTTTTTATTTTTCATTCTGACCGCGCATGATCTTCTCGACGAAGTAGCGCGGGATCTGGTCGCGCTCGCGGCGGCGGTAGAACTCCATGCAGAAGGTCACGAAGGCCTTGAAGCGGCGCGAGACGTGGCGGCGGCGGGAATAGATGAGGTTGATCGCCGTCTCCCGCGAGCGCCATTCGGGCAGGACCGGCAACAACAGGTCGCTCTGGCATTCGGTTTCCACGAAGAAGCCCGGCAGATAGGTGATGCCCTGTCCGGCGACGGCGAAATATTTCAGGGTCCAGTAGTCGTTGGCAATCAAGCTGGAAGGCACGAGAATCTCGGTTTCCTCGACGCCCTGGCGGGAGAGATACCAGGGCTGTAGCCGTGTTGTGTTGCGGAAGAGAAGACTCCGGTGTCCGGCGAGATCGTCCGTCGTGGCCGGATGGCCGTGCTGCGCCAGATAGTCCGGGCTGGCATAGAGCCCGTAGGAGGCGGTCGCCAGCCGGCGGCTGACATAATCGACATCGGACGGCTCGCCCCAATGGAAGATGCCGTCGAGCGCCATGTCGGACACGTCGGTGAAGGGCTGGCGGGCCGACAGGAAGACCACGTCGAGAATGACCTGCGGATAGGTCTTCTGGAAGGCATAAAGCAGTTCGGACGTGATGGTGGTGCCGAATTCGCCGGTCGAGCCGACGCGCAGGGTCCCGGCAACCTCCTGATGCATCTCGGCCATCGCGGTCGCGGCATCGTCGCAGCTCGCCTGGATTTTTCGCGCATGGCGAAGCAGTTCCGAGCCCGCATCCGTCAGATGCAGTTGATGCCCCTCGCGCACGAAGAGTTCGACGCCGAATTCGTCCTCGAGCTGGCGTATGCGGTGGCTGAGGGTCGATTTCGGCAGGCGGTGCAACCGCGAGGCGGCCGAAATCGAGCGGGCATCCGCCACCTTCACGAAGCATTCCATCACCGAGAAGTCCATTCTCCCGCCTGCCTTTCGTTCAAGAAATTGGACGATACGTTCGATAATAGCCTGAATTCGGCCAGTTGTTCAAACGGTGCGAGGCTGAAATAGTCGGGCCGAAACAGGGAGGTCTGCATGTCCGACATTCGAGAATTCATTCGCGCCGCATCCGGCGGGGAATCCAAGGCAACCGTTGCCGTGCGGGGCGGCCGGCTGGTCAACGTCGTGTCCGAGGAAATCTACCAGGCGGATATCGCGATCTACCGCGACCGCATCATCGCCGTCGGCGACATCAGCGAATATATCGGGCCGCAGACCGAGGTCATCGACGCGACCGGCAAGTACCTTGCCCCGGGCATGATCGACGGCCACCTCCATGTCGAATGCTCGAAGCTCTCGCTCACCAGCTTCGCCAAGGCCGTCGTGCCGCTCGGCACCACGTCGATCGTGACGGGCCTCGACCAGATCATCGTCGTCGGCGGGCCGGATGCGGCGCGCGAATTCCTCGACGAGGTCAAGGAGACGCCGCTCAAGGTGTTCTGGGGCGCGCCTTGCAAGACGCCCTACACCATGCCGCGCTCCACCGTCGGCCATTACTTCAGCCCGAAGGACCACCGCGACACCCATCACTGGCCGGAATGCGTCGGCATCTGGGAAACGGTGCGCGAGTTCATCCAGGAGGAGGACGAGGACGTCCTGCAGGCCATCGAGATCGGCGCGGCAAGCCGCCTGCCGGTGCTGGGCTGCTGCCCGATGACCCGCGGCGCACGCCTCAACGGCTACATGCAGTCGGGCGTCCGGGCCGACCACGAGAGCTACACGCCCGAAGAGATGCTGGAAAAGCTGCGCGCCGGCATGCATGTCGTCGTGCGCGAATCCTCCATTTCCCACTTCCTCTCCGACAATCTGCGCATCGTCACGGAGATGGGCGTGAAGGCGCTGCGCCGCATCAGCTTCTGCACCGACGACGTGGTGGCGAGCGATATCCTGTCGCGCGGCCATCTCGACAACATGGTCCGCATGGCCATCGCCATGGGCATCTCGCCGATGGCTGCCATTCAGATGGCGACGATCAACGGCGCCGAAGCGCTGCGCATCGACCACAAGGTCGGCTCGATCTCGCCGGGCCGCACGGCGGACATCCTGATCGTCAACGACCTGCGCGACTTCCAGATCGAGGCCGTGGTGGCGAACGGCAAGCTCGCCGCCCGCGACGGGCGGATGGCGATCGAACTCGTTCCGCCGAAGCGCAGCGCCGGCCTGCTGCAATCGGTCAAGGCGAAGCCCGTCACCGCCGCCGACATCGCCGTGCCTTTCGATGGCACGTCGTCTTCCGCCAAGGTGCTTGCCATCGCGCTGACGCCGGAGAAGATTTTCGTGCGCACGCGGCGCGACGTCACCCTGCCGGTCGTCGACGGCAAGGTCCTCGCCGATGTCAGCCAGAACGTGCAGTACGTGACGGTCGTCGAGCGTTACGGCAAGACGCAGAACCGCCCCGTCGCCTTCGTCTCGGGCTTCAACCTGAAATCCGGCGCCATCGCCAGCTCCACGGCGCCCGACGACAACAACATCATCTGCATCGGCGCCGATCCGGAAGACATGGCGATCGCCATCAACCACCTCATCGCCAACAATGGCGGCCAGGTGGTGGTCGACAAGGGCAAGGTCGTGGAATTCCTGCACCTGCCCATCGGCGGCATCGTCTCCGATATCGATCCTGCGGAGATGGCGGCGCTGGAAATACGGCTCGACGATGCGGCGCGCGGCCTCGGCTGCGATCTGCCCTGGCCGTTCATGTACATGTTCGTGCTGCAGATCACCGCGATCCCCGACTATGCCATCACCGATCTCGGCGTCGTCGATTGCGTCAATCTGCAGATCATTTCGCCGCTCGATCCGGACGGGTCCGCTGCTGCGAAAACGCTTGCGGCGGAGTAGGAGAACCGTCAAGGCGGCATCGATGGTGTTCAATAGGGGAGGAACGACATGAACTATCAATCGAAAGTCGCGGAAGATCCCGCGAGCCGGTCACAGTCCCGGCTCGCCGGCACCATCGACCGCCTGTTTGAAGTTACCCGGGGCGGATCGACGATCCGCACGGAAATCATCGCCGCCCTGACCACGTTCCTGGCGGCGTCCTATGTCATCGTGGTCAATCCGGCGATCCTGCAGAACGCCGGCATTCCCTTTTCGGCGGGCGTGACGGCGACGGTGCTCGTCAGCCTCGTCGGCAGCTGCGCGATGGGTCTTTACGCGCGCAGCCCCATTCTGGTCGCGCCCGGCATGGGCATCAACGCGCTCTTTGCCTATACGATGGTGATGGGCGCCAACGTGCCGCTGGAGATCGCGCTCGGCTGCGTCTTCTGGGCGGGCGTGCTCTTCACCATCCTTGCCATGCTGAACCTTCGCACGGCCGTCATCGACGCGATCCCGAAGGACCTGCGCTACGGCATTGCCTGCGGCATCGGCCTCTTCATCGCGCTGATCGGCTTCGAGAACGCCAAGTTCATCGTGGCGAGCCCCGACACCATCGTCGCGCTCACCCAGTTCACGCCCGTCACGCTCACTTTCATCGCCGGCTTCATCATTACCGCCGCGCTGGTGATCCGCCGGGTGCCGGGCGCCATGATGGCGGGCATGATCGTCACCACCGTGCTGGCGATCCCGATCGGCCGCTGGTGGGGCGACGGCAGCGCCTTTGCCGGCACACCCGACGTGCACACGCTCGTCAACTGGAGCGGGCTTCTCGCGGCCCCGGACTTCAGCTTCGTCGGCCGGATCGACCTGATCGGCGCGCTGCAGATCGCCTATGTGCCCTTCGTCTTCGTCTTCCTCTTCACCAATTTCGTGGAAGCGCTCTCGACCTTCCTCGGCCTTGCGGAAGCAGCCAACCTGAAGGACGAGAACGGCATGCCGCGCAACGTGAAGGAATCGATGCATGTCGATGCCGTCGCGGCCCTCATCTCCGCGCCGCTGGGCACGAGCCCGGCGACCGTCTACCTGGAATCGGGTGCGGGCATCGCGCAGGGCGGGCGCACCGGCCTCGTCGCCTTCATCGCGGGGCTCTGCTTCCTGCCGTTCCTGTTCCTGTCGCCACTGCTGTCGCTGGTACCGGCAATCGCCACGGCCCCGGTCCTCATCCTGACCGGCCTCTTCATGTCCGAGCCGATGGGGCGGATCAACTGGGGCGACATGGAGGATGCCATTCCGGCCTTCCTCGCCATCGTGCTCATCCCGCTGACCTTCTCCATCACGCTCGGCCTGTCGCTCGCCATCATAGGCTTCGTCGTCATGAAGCTGGTGCTCGGCAAGGCGAGGGAGGTGCGGCCGGTCATGTGGTTCGTCGCGGTGCTCGCCGCCATGCTGGTGATGCAGGTTCAATGATTATTTGCGGCGGCGCGATGACGTGCCGCCGCATGCATAAACCGGGTTAGGAAGGAACAGGCGGAAATGCTGCAATCATGGTCTGAAACCGCGCCGCTTCTGGTGGATGTCGCAATGGGGCGCAAGCCCGCGGACCTCGTCATCCGCAACGGCCGATGGGTGAACGTCTATTCGGGCGAGATCGTCCCGAACACCGACATCGCGGTTGCCGCCGGGCGCTTCGCCTATGTCGGCCCCGATGCAGGCCATACGATCGGCGAGGGGACCAAGGTCGTGGATGCCGGCGGACGTTACCTCGTTCCCGGCCTTTGCGATGCGCATATGCATGTGGAAAGCGGCCTCGTGACGGTGACGGAATTCGCCCGCGCGGTCGCCCCGCACGGCACGACCACCATGTTCATCGACCCGCACGAGATTGCCAACGTGCTCGGCATGGCGGGCGTGAAGCTGATGAACGACGAGGCGCAGAGCCTGCCTCTCAACATCTTCGTACAGGTTCCGAGCTGCGTTCCGAGCGCGCCGGGCCTGGAAAATGCCGGCGCAACGCTGAACGCCGAGGACGTGCGCGAGGCCCTCGCATGGCCGAACATCATCGGCCTCGGCGAGATGATGAATTTCCCCGGCGTTGCCGCAAACGACCCGAAAATGGTTGCGGAAATCGCCGCGACGCAGAACGCCCGCCTGACGGTCGGCGGTCACTATGCCTCCCCGGACCTCGGCCGGGCCTTCCATGCCTATGCGGCGGGCGGCCCGGCCGACGACCACGAGGGAACCACCGTGGACGACGCCATCGCGCGCGTCCGCCAGGGCATGCGCGCCATGCTGCGCCTCGGTTCCGCCTGGTTCGATGTGGCCGCGCAGGTCAAGGCCATCACCGAACGCGGCGTCGATCCGCGGAACTTCGTGCTCTGCACGGACGACAGCCATTCCGGCACGCTGGTCAATGACGGCCACATGAACCGGGTGGTGCGCCACGCCATTGCACAAGGTTTGCGGCCGATCACCGCGATCCAGATGGCGACGCTCAACACGGCGCAGCATTTCGGCGTCGAACGCGAACTGGGCTCGATTGCCCCCGGTCGCCGCGCCGACCTGATCGTGACCTCGGACCTTGCCGCCCTTCCGGTCGAGATGGTTTTCGCCCGCGGGCGGCTGCTGGCGGAAGACGGCGCGCTTGTCGCCGACATTCCGGCCTACGACTACCCGGCCAGCGCGAAGAATACGGTCAAGCTCGGCAAGATGCTGACCGCCGCGGACTTCGACATCGCCGCCGCCGGCGCCGCGCAGGTGGACGTGCGGGTGATCGGCGTCGTCGAGAACCAGGCGCCGACAAAGGCCTTGCAGCGCAGCCTGCCGGTCAGGGACGGCGTGGTCGCGATGGACCGGCCGGGCGATGTCTGCCAGATCGCGCTGGTGGAACGCCATCGCGGCACGGGCGGCGTGGTGAACGCCTTCGTCTCCGGCTTCGGCTACGATACCGATTGCGCCATGGCCTCGACGGTCGCCCATGACAGCCATCACATGATCGTCGTCGGCACCAACAAGGCCGACATGGCGCAGGCCGCCAATCGCCTTCAGGAAGTCGGCGGCGGCATCGTGCTGATTGCCGGCGGCAAGGAACTTGCGCTGGTCGAGCTTCCCGTCGCCGGCCTGATGTCGGACGAGCGGGCGGAAGTCGTTGCGGAAAAGGCCAATCGGCTGGTGGAAGGCATGCGCGCCTGCGGCTGCACGCTCAACAACGCCTATATGCAGCACTCGCTGCTGGCGCTGGTGGTGATCCCGGAACTGCGCATTTCCGATGTCGGCCTGATCGACGTCACCCGCTTCGAAAAGACGGACGTCATCATTCGCTAGAATACGCCATTCATGAAAAAGCCCGCCGCGATGCTGTCGCGGCGGGCTTTTCGTTTCAGGAACCGGTCAGGCGGCGTATGCCATGCCGGTTCGCGCGGCCTTCGGCGCTACCGTATTGCCGAGCCTGAACTGGGCGAGCAGTGCGTTGAGCTCGGCGGCTTCGGTGGCAAGACCGTGGCTGGCGGCGGTCTGTTCCTCCACCATGGCGGCGTTCTGCTGCGTGCCCTGGTCCATCGTGTTGACGGCGGTGTTGATCTCGTTGAGGCCCGTCGACTGCTCGCGGGCGGCGAGAACGATGGCATCCACGTGGCTGTTGATCTCCTGCACTTCGCGGACGATGGCTTCCAGCGCCGCGCCCGTCTCGCCGACGAGGGTCACGCCGGAGCGGACCTGATCGCCGGAGGTGGTGATGAGCGCCTTGATCTCCTTGGCGGCGTTGGCCGAACGCTGGGCGAGTTCGCGCACTTCCTGCGCCACGACCGCAAAGCCCTTGCCGGCTTCGCCCGCCCGCGCCGCCTCGACGCCGGCATTCAGCGCGAGAAGGTTGGTCTGGAAGGCGATATCGTCGATGACGCCGATGATGTTGGAGATTTCGCCGGAGGACTGCTCGATGCCCTCCATGGCCGTGACGGCGCGGCGCACGATCTCGCCGGATTTCTCGGCACCCGTGCGGGCGCGGGCGACGAGAGAGCCCACTTCTTCCGCCCGGCGGGTGGAATCCTTGACGGTCGTGGTGATCTCTTCCAGCGCCGCTGCGGTTTCCTCGACGGAGGCCGCCTGCTGCTCGGTGCGGCGGGCGAGCTGGTCGGCGGAAGCGCGGATCTCGCTGGCGCCGCCGTCGATGGCCATGGCCTTCTCGCCGACCGTCGACATGGCCTTGTGCAACCTTGAGACGGAATGGTTGAAGTCGTTGCGCAGCCGGTCGAGATCACCTGCGAAGGGCGTGTCGATCCGCGAGGCGAGGTCGCCCTCGGCAAGACGGCCGAGCGCGTCTGCGACGGTTCCGATCGCGAAATTGACGTTTTTCGCTTCCTCGGCCTTGATCGCTTCGCGCTGCTGGCGCTCCTTCTCGGTGAGCGACTGGTTCTCCTCCGCCTCGCGGGCGAGGCGGCCGCGCTCGATGATGTTCTCGCGGAACACGGCGACGGCGGCGGCCATCTGGCCGATCTCGTCCGTGCGGTCGGCATCCGGAATCTGTTCGGAAACGTCGCCGCGGGCGAGCTTGCTCATCATGCCCGTCATGCGCAGCACCGGCTTGACCACCAGTGCGGACAGAAGCAACGCGAGAACGCCGACCATGGCGATGACGCCGACCGCCGTGCCGATGGAGGCGGCGATGCGGAATTCACCGATGCTGGCATAGGCGATGTCGCGGTCGACGATCAGGCAGAGATACCAGTTGCCGACCGGCAGGCCCTTGATCGGCATGAAGCTGACGAGGACGGACTTGTCGCCGAGCCGGGTTTCCATCAGGCCCTTGCCGTCGATGGCAGGCGTCTGGTCCGGGAACACGTCGGTGAGGGACTTGGAGACCAGTGCCACGTCGGGATGCACCAGGACCGTGCCGGCGCTGTTGACGAGGAAGGCCGAGCCCATGCCACCGAGCGTGACTTCGTCGACCACGCCGATCAGGCCCTTCAGCGAGAAGTCCGTGCCGGCGACGCCGAGCAGCTTGCCGTCGCGCTTGACGGGGATGGCGGCGCTGATCACCAGCTGGTTGCTAGCGGCGTCGTTATAGGGATCGGTCAGGAGCGGCGCGTCGAGCGCGACGGCATCCTTGTACCAGCCGCGCTGGCGCGGATCGTAGCCCTTCGGCATCTCGGCGGGCGGCATGCGGGTGAAGCTGCCGTCGGCCTGGTCGCCGAAATAGATCATGTCGAATTCGTGCGTCATCAGCGGGCTGTCGAAACGCTGGAGGAGCTCTTCCTTGCTGGCGGTCCTCGCGGAGGCTTCCGCCGCGGTCTCGGTCAGCATGACGCGGGCGTTCAGCCAATTGGCGATGCCCGTCGCGGCCAGCTGGCCGGAGGACTGGATCTGCGATTCCACCCCGCGGGAAATGGCATTGCGCTGGAGATTGTCGATGTAGACCGAGAAACCGCAGAAGGCGGCGATGACGGCAAGCGATGCCGCCAGCAGTATCTTGGTCATAAGGTTGAGACGCTTGCTCAAGGAATTCCCCCGTACTCCACCATCGGCCCGCGCGCCATTCAAGGCTCGCGAGGTCTGGCATGTCGAAAAATGCTGAAAAATCATGCCTTCATGGCGGTGTCGAAGCGAATGCTCCCAGAGCGGGACAGTGAAGGGATATCGTTAAAACTCACCTAAAAGGCGAGGTGATAGTTTTCGCCTAGTGCCTCGGGCGGATGGCGCGCTTTGTCCGGCGGGCGCCTCACTCCTGTTGACATTCGCGCCGGCTTCCACCTTCCTCGGCGAACGATTTTCACGCCAGCGCATTTGCAGGATTGCCATCATGACCGCCTCGCCCTTCTTCCTCGGTTTGCCCGCCAGCCTTGCCGATGGCCGCAATCCCCGCGCGGTGATCTTCGGGGCCAGCCATGGCAGCACTTATCCCGGCAAGGACAGCACCGGCTATGCCACGGCCGCCGACGCCATCCGTGCGGCGAGCCAGGCGGATGCCGGCCTTGTGGAGCATTGGGATTTCGATCTCGGCGGCCCGTTGTTCGATGGCCGGCCGATCTGCTGCGTCGATAGTGGCGACGTACCGACCGTCATGCACGACAATGCGGGGAACCGTGCGAAGATCGAGGCGAAGACCCGCGAGATTCTTGCAATGGGGGCCGTGCCGATCCTGCTTGGCGGCGACGATTCCGTGCCTATTCCCTTCCTCGCTGGATTTGCCGATCAGGGGCCGATCTGGATCGTGCAGATCGACGCGCATATGGACTGGCGCGATGAATTGCATGGCGAACGCTACGGCTATTCGAACCCGATGCGGCGGGCGAGCGAAATGGCGCATGTCGCCGGCATGGTGCAGGTCGGCATGCGCGGCGTCGGCAGCGCCCGCCCCGCCGAGATCGAGGCGGCCCGGCAGTACGGCAGCCGCATCGTGACCGCCCGCGAGGTGCATGCCGAGGGCGTCGAGGCCGCCCTCAGGCATGTGCCCGAAGGTGCCCGGATCGTGATCACCCTCGATTGCGACGGTCTCGATCCCGCCGTCATGCCGGGCGTCGCGGCGCGCACACCCGGCGGCCTCACCTATATGCAGGTGATCGACCTGATCGCCGGCCTCGGCAAGCGGGGAAGGATCGCCGGGTTCGATCTTGTCGAGCTCTATCCCCCGGCCGATATCGAGGGCCTGTCGGCACTGACTGCCGCGCGTCTCCTCGTCAATGTCATCGGCGCCATCGTCCGTCAGGCGTGAGAGGGCCGGAAGGGCGGAAAATCCTTTCGATGCGGCGGGCCCGCCGCAACAGAATTGCCGCCACGACATTTTTCGCATGGCAACGTTGAGAAACAGGGCGTAAGAGAGCATTTTCGCCATCTTCCGAGAACTGCTGAAAGATCATCTCCATGCAAGCCAACCGTCTTTCCTTCGACGTCAAGCCGAACGCCCATCCCATGGACGAGGCAAGCCGTCTCAAGGCCTTCGAAAACCTGGGCTTCGGAACGCTGTTTTCCGACCATATGGCCGTCGTGCGGTGGAGCGCGGACAAGGGCTGGCATGGCGCCGAAATCACGGCGCGCGCGCCCTTCCCGATCGATCCGGCCAGCAGCGTCCTGCACTATGCGCAGGAAATCTTCGAAGGCATGAAGGCATATCGCACGGCGGATGGCCGCGCGGTCCTGTTCCGCCCGGAAGAGAACGCGCGCCGCTTCAACGACTCTGCCCGCCGCATGGCGATGCCGGAACTGCCGGAGGCGGACTTCCTCGCCGCCGTCGAGGCGCTGGTGCGGATCGACGCGAAGTGGATTCCTGAAGGCGAGGGAAGCCTTTACCTGCGTCCCTTCATGTTCGCCAGCGAGACCTTCCTCGGCGTTCGCCCGTCGAAGGAATATATCTTCTGCGTCATCGCTTCGCCGGTCGGCCCCTATTTCAAGGGCGGCGCCAAGCCGGTGAAGATCTGGGTTTCCGAGACCTACACCCGCGCGGCCGCTGGCGGCACGGGCGCCGCCAAGTGCGGCGGCAACTATGCCGCAAGCCTCGTCGCGCAGTCGGAAGCGGCGGCGCAGGGCTGCGACCAGGTCGTCTTCCTCGATGCCGCCGAGCATCGCTGGATCGAGGAACTGGGCGGCATGAACGTCTTCTTCGTCATGCAGGACGGTTCCATCACGACGCCGCCGCTCGGCGGCACCATCCTTCCCGGCATCACGCGCAAGTCCCTCGTCGCGCTTGCGCGCGAGGAAGGCTTCACCGTCAATGAGGAGCGTTATTCCTTCGATCAGTGGAAGGCCGACGTCGAGAGCGGCAAGGTGACGGAAGCCTTCGCCTGCGGCACGGCTGCGGTCGTCGCCGGCATCGGCACGGTCAAGCATTCCGGCGGCGAGTTCCGGATCGGTAACGGCGAGACCGGCCCGGTCACCGGCAAGCTGCGCGAGGCGCTGGTCGGCATCCAGCGCGGCACCCGCGAAGACAGGCACCATTGGGTCCGCGCCATCGAAGGCGCGTAAGCCGCCCGCGCGAGTGGCTATCTAGAGTCTGAACCGGCCCGCCCTCATCGAGCTTCGAAGAGGGCGGGCCGTTCGATTCCGGCTCAGATGCGCTGCGACCTGTCGAGGCCGAGCAGCCGTGCCATGAGTTCGATGCGTGAGGAGACGTCCAGCTTCTGGTAGGCGCGCTTGCGGTGCGTCTTCACGGTCTCGGTGCTGACGTCCAGCTCCTCGGCGATTTCCTTTTCCGAAAGGCCGGCGATCAGGGAGCGCATGATCTGCAGCTCCCGCGCGGAAAGCTCCGCCGAGCCGAGCCGCCGCAGCCCGCTGCGGATCGGGTCGTCGTCGGTTTCGAGGTGCTTTACGCGCTTGTCCCAATGCTGTTTGCAGACGGCCAGCATGGAGGCGTAGATGGGCTCGACGGAAGCGAGGTCGGCCTGGCTGAAGCCGCGGTTGCCGCTGCGATAGAGGGCAACCTGCACCGTGTACTGGTCCGAGAGGCGAAGGGCGAGGTCCATCTCCTTCAGGCGCTTGGGCCAGCCGGCCGTGAGATAGCCGATCTCCTCGCCATCGTCGATCTCCAGCATTTCCGCGGCCGAGGAGGGTTTGCGAAGCTGCGGCGTGCGCGCGAGCTTCTCCATCAGGTAGAAACCACTCTTCATCTTGCGGCGGTGCATCTGGAAGAACGGACTGTGCGTGAAGGTGTGCTTCAGGTACGAGCCGAGCACGTCTTCATGAATCCGTTCGGGCGCAGAGCGACTGCTGACTTCCACCAGCGTATTGTCCCGGTAGAGCGAGATCATCGCGAGGTCGAAGGAGATCAGCTCCTGCAGGGTCTCTGTCAGGTGGCGGTCGAATTCGGGCCGCTCGGAAGCCTGGATGAGGCGCGCCAGAGCGTCGTCCGACCGGCGCGTCGTCGGAGGGCGGACACGCTCGGGGATCGCCAAGCGTGTCGCAGGGGCGTTATCGGACAAGGACATGCACGTCTCCTTATCTCGAACGTCGGTTCGATCGGATCAGCTGATCGAGTAACCGCCGTCCACGGGAATAACGCTTCCGGTAATGAACCCGGCATGGGGGCCGGCAAGGAAGAGCGCGATGCCGCGCAGATCCTCGGGGCGCCCCCAGCGGGCCATCGGTGTGCGGGAAAGGATCGGCCCGGCGCGTGACGGGTCGTTCTGCAGGGCGACGGTCAACGGGGTTGCGATCCAGCCCGGCGCGATGGCGTTCACCCGGATGCCCTTGGGGGCATAGGCGATTGCGAGGGACTTCGTCAACTGTGCAATGCCGCCCTTGGAGGAGGAATAGCCCGGAACCAGCCCGCCGCCGAAGAAGCTGAGCATCGAGGCGATGTTGATGATCGACCCGCCGGACCTTTCGAGAAGCGGCGCGGCCGCCTCGCACACGCGCATCGAGCCGTTGAGGTTGATGTCGACGACCTTCTCGAAGACCTCCGCGTCCAGCTCCTCGCCCCGGCGGATGATGCCGGCGCAATTGACCACGACGTCGAGGGCCTCGAAGGCGGAGACGAAGCTGCGCACCGCCTCGGTGCTGCGCACGTCGAGGAGGCGGTGGACGATGCCGGACGCGCTTTCCCGCGCGTCGGCTTCCGCGACTTCACGCTCCGTCGCGCCGGTGGCGACGACATGGGCGCCGGCATCGCGGAAGGCTTCCGCGAGCGCCCCGCCAATGCCGCCCGTGCCACCGGTCACCAGGACCGTGCGGCCCTCGAGCCAGCCCGCGGCCCAATCAGCGGATGAACTGGTCGACATAATCCGCTCCGAGCCCGACTTTCTCATAATGCGCACGACACATGTCGATCTTGGTGAAGACGTCCTCGTAGCCGATCTGCTTGTTCTCCTCGTTGAGGTAGACCATGCAGCCCGAGATATTGAAGAAGGTGATCATCTCGTCGCAGTCTTCCGGAACGTTGAGCGTGTGGATCTCGCCCGGCGGCTCGTAGACGAAGGAGCCTTCCTCGGCGACCCAGTCGTGCTCGAAATAGTGCCACTTGCCCTTCAGCACCATGCCGAAGACCGGGGCAGGATGCAGGTGGCGCGACAAGATGCCCGAGCGCGTGACCTTGAGCAGGTTGCACCACTGGCCGGTCAGCGTGTTGAGGAACATCGGGCGGAAGAAGACGTTCGGCGCCTGGGGAACCCAGACGCGATCGTCGTCGGGAATGGCCTTGAGGGCGATTTCGCTCGGGGCGAGGACGTGGGTCGACCCCTTCATGTTTGTATACACGCGCTTACTCCTTGGTTGGTTCGGTGAGGCCGCATGGGCTCGGGACTTGGGATCAGCCGACGAGGCCTGCCTCCTTCATGCGGCGGGTGGTGAAGGTGATGGTGGCGGTCATGGCCGCGCGCGCCGCCTCGGCATCGCGCTGGCGGATCGCCTCGATGATGGCCAGGTGGTTGGAAAGGTTGGCCCGGTAGTTTTCCATGTGGTTGGCCGCCACCGAGAACAGGATGCCGAGAATCCCGTCGATGGCGGAATCGAAGGCTTCGAGAATGGGATTGCCGGTCGCGCTCAGGATGGCGAGGTGGAAGGCCCGGTCGGCCGTGATGGCTGCTGTGGTGTCGCCGGTCGCCGCTGCCGCCTCCATGCGCGCGAAGGCGGTCTCGATGGCGATGATCTGCATCCGGTCCGCCCGCTCGGCAACGAGGGCCGCGGCGGCGGGCTCGAAGACGAGGCGGGCCTCGTTGATCGCCGACATGAGATCGGCCGCATGGCCGCGGCTCGCCATCACCCAGCGCAGCACATCGCGGTTGAGGACGTTCCAGCGCGCGCGCTCCGTCACCACGGTCCCGCGGCGCAAGGCCGTCTCCACGACCCCGAGGCTGCCGAGCACGCGGATTGCCTCGCGCACCGTCGAGCGGCCGACATCGCAAAGCTCCATCAGTTCCGGCTCGGTCGGGATCGTCTGGCCGACGGGATAGTCGCCGCGGGCGATCGCCGTTCCCAGCCAGTCCAACACCTCGTCCGCGCGCTTTTCCCGGGCCATTCGCCGTTCCTGTGAATAATATGATGGCTTCCAGTTATCATCAGATGATAAAATCGACAAGTCTGATTGAACGGCTGTCTTCCTCTTTCCGCGTTTCAGGCGTAAGGGGCCGGTCCATGGCAATCATGCGCCGCAACGCTGCCGCCGGCTCACGGGCTTTCGCTCGGCTTGTCCCCCCGCGAGAGGATATTTGGGCATGCCGGCATCTGGTAGACAGCGGACGTCAATCTCGGGAGGACCCCATGAAACTCAAGTCTCTGCTCGCATCGGCCTTCTTCGTCGTCGGTGCAACCGTCGCCCATGCCGACAACATCAATGTCGCGACCAACATCGCCAACCCGCCCTTCGAATTCCAGGACGGCGCCGGCACCCTGATGGGCTTCGAAGTCGACCTCCTGAACCTCGTCGGCGAAAAGCTCGGCAAGACGGTCGAATTCCAGGAAATGCCGTTCCAGAGCCTGTTCGCGGCCGTTCAGTCGAGCCGTTCGGATATCGCCATCGGCTCCATCACCATCACGCCGAAGCGTCTCGAAGCCGTTTCGTTCACGCAGCCCTTCTACGATGCCAACCAGTGCCTGACGGTCGCGTCGGCCAGCGGCATCAAGGGTGTCGAGGGCCTCGAAGGCAAGGCGCTCGCCGTCATCACCGGCACGACCGGCGAGATGTGGGCCAATGAGAACGAAGGCAAGCTGAAGATCGGCTCGGTCAACCGCTACGACGGCAATCAGGACCCGATGCTGGACATCGCGACGGGCCGTATCGACGGCCTCGTGCACGATTGCCCGATCGATGCCTATTACATCAAGGACAAGCCGCAGTTCGCCATCGTCGCGACCATTCCGACGCAGGAACAGTTCGGCCTGATGCTGCCGAAGGACAGCCCGCTTCTGGAGCAGGTCGACGGCATCATCACCGACCTGAAGAAGGACGGCAAGCTGGCGGAACTGCACAAGAAGTGGTTCGGCATCGACGCCGCCGCCGATTCGAGCACCATTACGGTTCAGCCGATTCCGGGGCGCTAAGCCTCCCGTCCACTCCTAATCAACGTTCGGCTTGGATGCGTCCGGGCCGAACACTCCATCGAGGGATCGCATGGATCTGTTCACGACATTCTTCAACATCGACGTGCTGATCCAGGCGGCGCCGCTGTTGCTCAAGGGCTTCTGGCTGACGGTTCAGCTCGGCGCGGTGAGCCTTGTGATTTCTCTGGCGCTCGGCCTTCTGCTGGTTCTGGTTCGTCTTTACGCGCCGACCCCGCTGCGCTGGCTGTCCATCTGTTACATCGACCTGTTCCGCGCGGTTCCGCTGCTGGTGCTGTTGATCCTCGTCTATTATGCCCTGCCGTTCGTCGGCATCCGCCTGTCCTCCTTCTGGGCGGCGGCAGCGGCGCTTTCGGCGGTTGCCTCGGCCTATATGGCCGAAACCTTCCGCGCCGGCATCGAGGCCGTGCCGAAGGGGCAGTTCGAGGCCGCGCAGTCGCTCGGTTTCGGCTGGCCGCGCATGATGTCCGACATCATCCTGCCGCAGGCGATGCGTCTCGTCGTACCGCCGACCACGGGCGTGTCCATCGGCCTGATCAAGGATACCGCGCTCGGCTCGGTCGTCGCCATGCCCGACCTTCTCAAGCAGGCAACGCAGACGCAGGCCTTCTACGCCAATCCGTCGCCCCTCGTCGGCGCCGCGCTGCTGTACCTGATCCTTCTCCTACCGCTGGTGCGCCTGGTCAGCTTCCTGGAAGCCCGCAAGAAGCCCTCGCGCTGATGGGTGCGCCCGCAGCCTTTTCGGAGCAACCGACATGAGCCAGAATACGCCTGCGCCTTCGAGCGCCGACCCGATCATTGCGATGCGCAATGTCGAAAAGCACTACGGCACCTTCCACGCGCTGCAAGGCGTCAACCTCGAAGTCAAGCGCGGCGAGGTGGTCGCCATCATCGGGCCGTCGGGCTCGGGCAAGTCGACGCTGATCCGCTGCATCAACCGTCTCGAGACCATCTCCTCCGGCGAGATCGTCGTCGACGGCGTGAAGGTGGAGCAGGGCAAGAACCTTGCGCTGGTGCGCGCCGAAGTCGGCATGGTCTTCCAGCAGTTCAACCTCTTCCCGCATATGACGGCGCTGCGCAACGTCGCCATCGCGCCGATCCGCGTGCGCGGCATCGCCAAGGCGGAAGCCGAAAAGCGCGCCCGCCAGCTTCTGGAGCGCGTCGGCCTCGGCGCGCATATGGAAAAGTTCCCCGACCAGCTTTCGGGCGGCCAGCAGCAGCGCGTGGCGATTGCCCGCGCGCTCGCCATGGAACCGGCGGTCCTGCTTTTCGACGAGCCGACCTCGGCGCTCGATCCGGAAATGGTCGGCGAGGTGCTCGACGTCATGCAGAGCCTTGCGGCGACGGGCGTCACCATGCTTGTCGTGACGCACGAAATGGGCTTTGCCCGCCGCGTCGCGCACCGCGTCGTCTTCATGGAAAGCGGCCAGATCATCGAGCAGAACGCGCCCGATGCACTGTTCGACATGCCGCAGACCGAGCGCGCCAAGGCCTTCCTCAGCTCCATCATGCATGGCGCTGCCGGCTGATTCAAAACGTATAAACGAAAGTCACGCACGATGATTGACACCGCTGTCGAAGCGCGGCCTGCTGTCCGCGCGCTCTCCAGTTCGCTCATCCGCGAGGTCGCGAATGCCGCGATGGGGGCATCCAATGTCCTGCCATTCTGGTTCGGCGAATCCGACACGCCCACGCCGCAGTTCATCCGCGATGCGGCGGCGGATTCTCTCCTGAAAGGCGAGACGTTCTATTCCCAGAACCTCGGCCGGCCCTATCTGCGCGAGGCCATCGCGGCCTACCAGAGCGCACTTCTCGGCTGCAGCATTTCCGCCGACCGGGTGATCGCCGTCGGTTCGGGCATGAGCGGCCTGCAGATCGCCCTGCAGCTCGTCCTGTCGCCGGGCGACCGCGTGGTGGCGGTGACGCCGCTCTGGCCGAATATCAGCGAGGCGCCGCTCATCCTCGGCGCGAATGTCGAGCGCGTCGCGCTCTCAGTCGATGACGGCCGCTGGTCGCTCGACGTGGACAAGCTGCTCGCCGCGCTGACGCCAGACACGCGCATGGTCATCATCAATTCGCCCAACAACCCGACGGGCTGGACGATCGATGACGAGAGCATCCGCGCCATCCTCGCCCATTGCCGCAAGCACGGCATCTGGATCCTCGCCGACGAGGTCTACCAGCGTCTGGTCTACGATGCCGCGCAGTCCTTCGCCCCGTCCTTCCTGCGGCACTATCAGGAAGGCGACCGGATCCTCGCGGTCAACAGTTTCTCCAAGGCCTGGTCGATGACCGGCTGGCGCGTCGGCTGGATGGTCGTTCCGCACGCGCTGATCGCGGATGCGACCAAGCTGGTCGAGTACAACTTCTCCTGCATCTTCGAGCCGACCCAGCGGGCCGCGACCATCGCGATCCGTGAAGGGGAGGCGGAGGTCCAGCGCCTGCGCGCCCATCTCGCCAGGACCCGCGCGCTCCTCGTCGAGGGTTTGCGCGGCATGAACCGCGTAAGCGTGCCGGAAGCCGGTGGAGCCATGTACGCCTTCCTTCGCATCGAAGGCTACGAGAATTCGCTGGAGCTGGCGCAGCGGCTGGTGCGGGAAGTGGGCCTCGGCCTTGCGCCGGGCGCCGCCTTCGGCGCAGAGGGCGAGGGCTGGCTGCGCTGGTGCCATGCCGTCTCGGAAGAAAAGCTCGTCGACGGCCTCGAGCGCCTCAAGGACTTCCTGCGCAAGTAGGACAATACCGCTCCCGGTCCGAACGCACCGGGAGCGTCCGCCTTCAATCTTTCCGGATGATGGCGATCCACGAAAAGCCGCGGTGAAGCCGCTTCTCCACGCTGCGTCCGCCCTGTTCGGCGGCGACGGTGAAGAGATCGGTGCGCGGCGTCACGTGATGCCAGCCGAGCCAGCGGATCATGGCGCGGCCGAACCATTGTGGCAGGCCTCGCATATCGCCGAAATCCGCTATGTGCAGCTCGCCGCCCGGGACAAGGCGCGTCATCGCCTCCGCCACGACCTGTCGCCACTGCGGGATCATCGAGACGGCGTAGGAAATGAAGATTCGGTCGTAACCCTTCTCACCGAAGGCCGATTGCGGATCGAAGGCAGCGGCATCGGCCTTCGCCAGCCGGACCCTGTCACCCAATCCGGCGCCCTCGATCGCCTTTTCCGCAGCCGCGAGCATTTCCTGCGAAATGTCGATGCCGTGGAAGCGGGCTTCGGGGTAGAGCATCGCGGCCTTCACCAGATTGCGGCCGGTGCCGCAGCCGATTTCCAGCACCGCGCCGCCGGGCTTTGGGCGGACGTCGGCAAGCATCGGGTCGCGGCCGAGCAGGTAATATTTGCGCGTCGCGTCATAGATGCCGAACCGCCGCTGCCAGCGGTAGATCCGGTCCATCAGCAGGGCGTGGTCGGAGACCGCGCTCATGCCGCATGGTCCTTCAGCACGTAAAGATGGAAGCCGCCATAGATCGACGAGCGATCCCTCTCGTGCAGGGCGCGCGATTCCGCTTCGTGATAAGCCCATCGGTCGAGAAGCGCATTGTCGAGCCGTCCGGGCAGCAGGCTTTCGGCCGGCGCCGTGCGGAAGATGACGCGCGCGCCGGGGGCCGCGCTGCGGGTGATCTCGGCCCAGAGGGCATTAAGCTGCCCGTCCGTCATCCAGTCCTGCGCATCGAGCAGGATGAAGCGGTCGACCGAACCGGCGGGCTTGGCCGCGAGGAATTCCGTCAGCGACGTGTTGGTGATGGAAATGCGGGAAGCGCGGCTGCGAATAGTCTCGTGATTCTGCCGGGCGAGGTAGGGCGGCAGGGGCGCCCTGTCGCCGGGGCCATAGCCGCGGCCGAAGGCCTGCCAGGCGAAGTAGTTCTCCGATAGCGGGAAGCCGCAGGCGAGCTTTTCGACCCGTTGGCGCAGGATCGTCGCCATGTCGCTGCCCGCGCCCGAAAGTGCTTCATATTGCTGCGGCGGAATGCCGAGACCGAAGAGCGAGCTCTTGCGCCCCGTCGCCCAGCGAATGAGCCGCTTGTCGAACAGCGGCGCGAGCGTCTCGTCGAAGAAGCGCCGCTGGTCTTCCATGGTCCGGGCATCGAGCAATCCGCGCGGATCGGCGCCATAGAGCCGGGCCATCTTGTGGCCGAGCCCGATGAAGCCGCCGAGAAGCCCGTGGCGATAGAGGCGGCGATGGAAGATGGAGATGCGGCGGCGGCCGGTCACCGTGCGGCCTTCCCAATAGGCGCGGGTCTCCGCGTCGAGATGGGGTTGCAGATAGACGCGATAGGCCGCGATGTTCCGCCGGTCGTCGCCGCTGCCATAGAAGCGGTAGAAGGTTTCGTAATCCGGCAGGCGGGCCGCCGCCGCGAGTTTCAAGCGGTTGAAGGCCACGTGCGCGGGATTGAGGTCGACCGCCTCGATACGGGCCGGATCGGCGACGAGGTAGGAAAGCGCGTTGCACCCGCCCGAGGCGATGGTGACGATGCTGTTGCCCGGCGCGATCCGCAGCGCTGCCATGTCCACCTCGGGATCTTCCCAGATCTGCGCATAGACGAGGCTTCGGAACAGCCGCGAGAAGACATATTCCGATATTCCGGAAGGCGTCAGCAGCGGATTGCGGCGCACGGCGCGATGGAGGCGCTTGGCCGCCCCGTCCGCGCGCGCTGCTGCAGGAGAAGGGATGGCGGAGGTGGCCGTTTCGATCATCGGGGTACGTTTCCCAGGCTGGAACATCTCTCTCGCCGCGGCCGGGAGCGATGCATAAGCCTTGCGTGAGGCTTCGCCGATCGCCCCGATTGCCGAACGACATGGGCTCGTTTCAGCAGATCGCGATGACACCCGCATGACATCCGCGCTCCGGGCCTGGGGATGACGTTGCATGGAGACGGTGTCGCCCGGCATGCGCCTGTGATATGCCCGCCCCGACTCGACCGACAACAGACGGACGCACCCGATGAACGTTGCCTTCTATGCCGATTACATTGCCGACCTGCGGACGCTGTTTACGGATCTCGACAGCCGCCCCGAAGGGTTCCAGACCTTCGACGTGCGGCTGGAACTGGCCGTGGCCGGCGGCCTCGTCGTCTATGAGACGAAGCGGCGCAAGGGGCAGACGGACAGTCTTTTCTACGGCCGGCCGGCGGCCGCCAGCGCCAACCAGCAGATGTCCCGCGCGGCGGCCTTTGCCGCCATCGACCGGTTCCTTGCGCTTGGGCAGTTCGTCGCGCTGACCGATGCTGCCTCCGAGACGCTGGATGCGCGCTATCCGCACTGCGCCGTCAACTTCTCCTATCGCAAGAAGGGCCAGCCCGCCGCCCGCTCCATGCTGATGGTCTTCGCCGGGTTCAACGACGACGGCGATGCCCTGCAATTCGTTTCGAATGCGACGGATCAGGCCGCTTTCGTCGCGGAACGCCCGCACCGCGCGCAGAAGACCTACGAGTGGAAATGACGCCGGCTATCCTTGTTCCGCCCTTGCCTCTCCGAGGTGCCGCCGGGGCTGGATCTCGATGCTGAGCTGGTCGCGGCCACGCATCTTGGCGGCGTAGAGGGCAAGATCGGCCCTGCGGTAGATGTCGCTCGGCTCCTCGCCGCTTTCCGCCCAGGCAAGCCCGGCGGAGAAGGTGTAGCGGAAGCTCGCCTGGTCCGGCACGGGGCGGGAATGGCGAACCGCCGCCAGCATGCGCTCGAGGATGGCTTCGGCATCTTCCATCACCGTGTTCGGCAGGATGAGAAGGAATTCCTCGCCGCCGACCCGGCCGAGGATATCGGTCTTGCGCAGATGGCGCTGCAGGGTGATGGCGAAGTCCTTCAGGACGGCGTCGCCGACGCTGTGGCCGAAACGGTCGTTGATATATTTGAAATTGTCGATGTCGAGGACGGCAAGGCACCCGACATCGCGGGCCTCGCCGCCGGATGCGCCGACGAGTTCCGCAAGCCGCGCCATCGCGAAGCGGCGGCTGGGAAGGCCGGTCAGGTCATCCGTGAAGGAGGCCCTGATGGCGAAGTCGCGATCCTGCCGCAGCGTGCGCTCGTCGGTGCGGATGAAGCTGATGTCGCTCGCGACGCTGAGCATCCAGCCGTTCGGCTGCATCGTCTCCGTCATCCAGAGCCAGCGCCCGTCGTGAAGGTCGGTCTCGAAGGCGCGAAAACCCGTCTTGCCGCGCCGTGCCAGCGTGGAGCGCAGCCATGTCTCGAAATCCTGCGTCACGACGACGGTGCCACGCCGGGCATGAAAGTTCCGCCGCATGAGGTCGGGCCAGAGGGGCTGTTCATGGTCATCGATGAACCAGGCGGCGCGAAAGGCCTGGTTTGCAAAGCGCAGGCGATCCTCCGGGTCGAAGACCGCAACGAGGGATCCGGCATTCTCCACGAGCTGCGCCAATTGCAGCATGGCTTCCGTGTCGACCAAGGGCTTCATGTCCTCAGGATGGCTGTTATCGGAAATCTAGATGCTACTCTTAAACAAAGCGTTAGACGCATTTGTTGAAAGCGACGCTTCCGTAGGGAGAAGAGCGTCCCGACTTGCTTTTCATCAAAAGGAAGGAGGAAATTGTGCAGAAGCCCATTGGGGAGAAGCGCCGCACCGGTGAAGGCGCGGCGCTGGGTGCCGGCTTACTTTCCGGCGTTGTACTTCGCATCGACCTCGTCGATCGCCTTGACGTTGCCGGCCGAGCGGCCGTTCTCGTCGAAGGTCTGGGCGAGATAGGCGTCGGCGATGGCCTTTGCGAGTTCCGAGCCGATGACGCGGGCGCCCATCGTGATGATCTGGGCATTGTTGGAAAGCGCGGCGCGTTCGGCCGAATAGGTGTCGTGCGTCAGCGCGGCGCGGATGCCGGGCACCTTGTTGGCCGAGATGCAGACGCCGATGCCGGTACCGCAGACGAGGATCGCGCGGTCGTATTCTCCGGCGATGACGGCCGAGGCGACGCGGTCGGAGAGATTGGCGTAGAAGGCGTCCGGGCCGGCATCCGTGCGCGAGATCTCGTGCACCTCGTGGCGGTCCTTCAGGTGGTCGGCGAGGACCTTGGCGAGGCCTTCGCCCGCGCTGTCACCGGCAATGGCAAGTTTCATGGGAGATCTCCTTTCAGATCGTTGCGGCGCAGCGCGCCAGGATGTCGAGATAGCCTTCAACCTTCCAGGCCGAGCGGCCGATGAAGAGCCCGTCGATATTCGGGCAGCCAATCAGTTCCTCGCAGTTCTGCGGGTTGACCGAACCGCCGTAGAGGCAGGGGATGCGGCGGCCGAGGATGTTTTCCGCCACCTGGGCGATCTCGGCATGGCGTGCATCCGCATAGTCGGCGGTCGCAGGGATGCCCTTCTCGCCGATGGCCCAGACGGGTTCGTAGGCAAGCAGGATTTCGGCCTGCTTCTGCGCGCCGTCGAGCTTGCCGAGGGCGCCGCGCACCTGCCGCGCCAACACTTCCGCCGCGCGGCCGCTCTCGCGGTCGGCAAGGGTTTCGCCGATGCAGATCAGCGGCACGAGGCCGTGGCGCACGGCCGCTTCCGTCTTGAGGCCGACCGCCTCGTCCGTCTCGCCGAAATGCTCGCGGCGTTCCGAATGGCCGAGTTCGACGAGGTCGAGGCCACAGTCCTTCAGCATCACGGGCGAGACCTCGCCCGTCCAGGCGCCTTCGTCGGCCCAATGCATGTTCTGCGCGCCAACCTTGACGGAGGTGTCGGCGAGCAGCGCCTTGACCTCGCGCACGGCGGTGAAGGGCGGAATGACGAAGCGCTGGATGCGGGCGTTCCGGTCGCCGTCGGCGGCCTTGAGGCCTTCCGCAAAGGCTTTCGCCTCGGCGAGCGTCTTGTTCATCTTCCAGCTCGTGCCGACCCAGAAGTTCCGGCCTTGGCTCATGTCGTTGTCTCCTTGTGGGCGATGCGCACCACGGTCTTGCGGTCGGCAAGCTCGGCCGTCGTATCGTGGGGCAGGGGGTTGTCGGATATCACCGTGTCGAATTCGGCAAGGTCGGCGAGCACGTGCAGCGCCGTGTGGCCGAAGCGCCGGCTGTTGACGAGAAGGCATGCCTGGCGGCTGGAGGCCATCATCGCGCGCTTGGCGCGCACCACCGCCTCGTCCATGTGATAGGCAAGGCGCCCGGAGGCGGCCGGCGCCGAGATGAAGGCGATGTCGGCACGAAGGCGCGACAGCGCTTCTTCCGTGACGATGCCGAGATAGGCATTGAACTTGGCCGAATAGGTGCCGCCGAGCCCGACCAGCGTGACGCCGGAAATGCCCTTCGCCCGTTCCATGATCGCGGCATTGTTGGTGATGATGGTGATCGGCTTCTTCGAGCACAGCACGTCGCCGAGCACCGAGGCCATCGAGCCGTCATTGATCATGACCGTCATGCCCGGCTCGACCAGTTCGGCGGCGGTTTGGGCAAGGGTCAGCTTCACATCCGCTTCCTGCCGTTCGCGGAAGCGGAAGTCGCTTTCGAACTGCGTGCCCGCATCGATCGTCGCACCGCCGCGCACCTTGCGCAGCACGCCGGCCCGCTCGAGATCGTCGAGATCGCGGTGGATGGTCATTTTGGAAACGCCGAAGCGCGCGGCGACCTCGTCGAGCTCGACGGCGCGGCTCTCGACCAGAAGATTGATGATCTCCTGCCTTCGCTCTTCCCGTTTCACCCGCTTCCTCCGTGTGTCCGCAGCTCTATAACATGAATCTCACAAATCATAACATTGAATTTGTGATTTTGTGATTTTCATGCAGAGCTTTGCAGCAGAAGCCGTGCCGTCGCCTCGTCCGTGATCAGGCCGTGGAGCTTATGGCTGTGCAGCACGGCGCGGATGGCCTCCGTCTTGGAGGAGCCGCCGGCAATGGCGACGAGGCGGTCGTCGCCGGTTTCCGAGAAGGAGGCGGCGAGGGTGCGCGCCGTCACCGATGTTTCCAGAATGCGGCCCTTGCTGTCGAAGAAGTGCCCGAGCAGCTCGCCGACGCCGCCGAGGGCCCGGATATCCTCCAGCTCGTTCGCCTGCAGCATGCCCGACGTGACGAGATGGGCCTGATTGTCGACCGTGCCGATGCCGACGAGCTTCAGGTCGGCGTTGCGCGCAAGGTCGAAGACCTCGCTGACGCCGCGCTGCGACAGCAGCACCTCGCGGTCCTCCTCCGTGTTGGCGAAGAAGGGCACGGGCATCACATAGGCCTGCGTGCCCGTCTTGGCGGCGATGCGATGCATGACGTCGTATGGATTGGCCGCATAGTTGCGGGTGAGGCCGCCGAGCAGCGAGACGAAGCGCGTGCCGCTGGCGCTGATGCGGGGCAGGTGATGCACGGCGGCCGAGAGCGTTCGCCCGTGGCCGAGGCCGATGACGGCGACTTCGCCGCGCTCGATCTCGCGCCGCAGGAAATCCGCGCCGACATGGCCGAGCGTCGTCAGCGCCAGCGCGTCGTCATCGACATCGGGCGCCACCTCGCAGTAACCGAGCCCGTAGCGCTCGGAAAGCGCCACTTCGAGATTGACGCATTCGGCGATATCGCCGTCGATACTGACCTTGACTACGCCCTCGGCGACCGCCCGCGCGATCAGCCGGTGCGCCTTGACCGAGGGAATGCCGAGGCGCTTGGCCACGGCGGACTGGGTGAAGCCCCCGATATAGTGCAGCCAGGCGGCGCGGACGGCGAGGGAGTCTTCATTGTCGGTCATCGGCGATGTCCTGTCCTGCTGTGCAAAAAAGCACCCCGTCTTGAAGCATTTCCGGTTCACCGGAAATGCTCCACCTTTTGTTTTTACCGCATTATCCGACGCCGAAGCGATGCCGCTTCGGTTGGAAATGCTCTGGCAAGCGGCCCGGACGCGGTCAGCCCAGCTTGAGGTCGGATGCACCGGTATCGATATGCGGCGCCCAGAAGGCGATGCTTTCGGCGATCTGGGCAATGACCTGCCGGTCGTTCGGCTCGCGTTCCTTGAAGGAGAGTTCCAGGCAGATCTCGTTGTCGACCGCGCCGCCCTCGGCAAAGGCCTTCAGCAGCGGTTCCGGCTGGATGCGGCCCCTGGCGTTGAACTCGGCGGTGAAGGGACGGTGCCCGCCCTTGTCCATCAGGCTCTGCTTGATGTGGATGATCGGCGAGACCTTCGGCACGGCGCGCGCCCAGGCATAGGGGTCGAAATCGTCGGGATTGCTGGAGGTGACGTCGCCATGGTCGATATCGGCCATCATCCACATGGGAACGGCCATGTTCGCCGCGGTGAGCCGGTCCTGAAGCCTGACGCATTCGGCGATGGTCTCGCCGAATTCGCGGCCGATGCTCATCGGCTCCCAGAAGACATAGGAGAGGCCGGCGTCCTTCGCATGCTCCGCCACCTCCGCCCAGCAGTCGATGGCGATGCGGATCAGCTCTTCCCGGCGGGCCGGGTCGTCATAGTCCTTGTAGGTGAAGATGGCGAACTGCGTTCCGACGGAGGTGCCGCCGAGATCGCCGATAATGTCGGCGAAGGTCTTGAACCAGTCGACATAGTAGCGGCGCACATCCGCATCCGGATGGCCGAAATGGTTGAGGCGGCCATAGGGGCCGGTCATGCCCGAGGTGACGCGCACGCCGGTGCGCTGGAGCGCGCGGTCCATCCGGCGCGTCAGCCGGCGGATCGTCGCGGCGTTCCAGCTCGGATTGATGAATTCGTGCGTCAGCTGGAGGTCGCGCAGGCGAAGGTCCCGCGCGACGGTCTCGATCAGGTCGTCGGGATCGGCGAAGCGGTTGACCAGCGGATTGGTGTTGAGCGAAAGCGTCAGCGGCATGGTCGTCCTCAGGCGGCGGCAGGGCGGGCGGCGTCGAACCAGTCGGCAAAGGCCGCGCGCTCGGCTTCCGTCAGGTGCAGGTAGTGCTTGGTGCGGCGGTAAAGGATGTCCTCGGCCGTCTGCGCCCATTCGGTGGCGACGAGATAGCGGGCTTCCGCCTCGTAGAACTGGCCGCCGAAATGCCGGCCGAGCCCATCAATACCGGTCGCGCCGCCGACGACGAGCCCGGTGCGCGTGCCGTAGAGGCGGCCGTAATGGTGCACCAGCTTGCGCGGCATCCAGGGATAGGTGTCGCGCAGGCCGTTGGCGAAGGTCTCGTAGTCGGCGTTCGGCATGTCGCCGCCGGGAAGCGGGGCCTTCTCCGTCCAGCCGCCGCCCATGTTGGGGAAGATGTGCCTGAGGCGGTGCATGCCGCGCTCGGCAAGCTCGCGGAAGGTGGTGATCTTGCCGCCGAAGACGTTGAGCAGCGGCGCGCCGCCCGTCTCGTCGAGGTCGAAGACATAGTCGCGGGTGACGGCGGAGGGATTGCCCTTGCCGTCGTCGAAGAGCGGGCGCACGCCGGAGAAGGAATGCAGCACGTCCTGCCGGCGCAGCTTCTCCTTGAAGTAGCGGTTCACCGCCTTCAAGAGGTAGTCGATCTCGGTCTCGTCGGCCGAAACGTCCTCGGCGCGCCCCTCATAGGCGATGTCGGTGGTGCCGATCAGCGCCTTGTCGCCCTCGTAGGGATTGATGAAGATGACGCGCTTGTCGTGGTTCTGCACCAGATAGGCGTTGGAGCCTGCCCAGAACTTCGGCACGATGATGTGGCTGCCCTTGACGAGGCGCACATTGCGCGTGGAATTGGAGCCGGCGACGCGGTTGATGACGTCGGACACCCACGGGCCGGCACAGTTGACGACGCATTTCGCGCGGAAGGCGCGGGTCTCGCCCGTCACGCGGTTCTTCGTCTCCACGATCCAGACGCCGTTTTCGCGGCGGGCGGAAACAGCCGGCGAACGGGTCAGCACCACGGCGCCCTTTTCCGCCGCGCCGAGCGCGTTGAGTGTCACGAGGCGGGCGTCGTCCACCCAGCAGTCGGAATATTCGAAGCCGCGGGTGTACTGGTCGAGGATCGGCGTGCCCTCGGGGTCGCGCGCAAGGTCCAGCGTGCGCGTGCCGGGCAGTTTCCTGCGGCCGCCGAGGTGATCGTAAAGGAAGAGGCCGAGGCGGACGAGCCAGGCGGGACGGTCTTCAGGGCTGTGCGGCAGCACGAAGCGCATCGGCCAGATGATGTGCGGGGCGGCGTTGAGCAGCACTTCGCGCTCGATCAGCGCCTCGCGCACCAGGCGGAATTCGTAATATTCGAGATAGCGCAGGCCGCCATGCACCAGCTTGCCGGAACGGGAGGAGGTACCCTCGGCCAGATCGTCCTTCTCGCAGAGCACGACCTTCAGTCCGCGGCCTGCCGCATCGCGGGCGATGCCGGCGCCGTTGATGCCGCCGCCGATCACGAAGAGGTCAATAAGCTCGGGCTCGTTCATTTGGGTCTCCTTCAGCGCCGGCCGCAGAGGGGGCGCACTCGTCGTTTCGTCAGCGCGCGGCCAGGATGTCCCAGGCTGGCGCGATGCCCCGGCGCACGGTGGAATAGGCGGCAAAGAGGCGGTTCATGCGTTCGGTGTCTTCGGCTTTCGGCCGCTCGGCCGCGCCGAGCTCGGGCGTCACCCAGTCGGCAATGCAATCGTCCATCGTGCGGTAGGCGCCGATGGCGACGGCCGCCATCATCGAGGCGCCGGCGGCGCCCGCCTCCTCACGCGTGCTGACGCGCACCGGCGCGCCGAGCGCCGCGCCCAGTGTACCGCGCAGCGAAGCGGACCGGGCGGCGCCGCCGCTGACGCGCAGCTCCGAGGGCAGGGCCCCCATGGCGGCGTAGCAATCGCGCGTCGCCATGCCGAGACCTTCCACGACGGCGCGCACGAGATCCGGATAGCGGTGGCGGCTGGCAAGACCGGTGAAATTGGCGCGGGCGCGGGCATTCACGAAGGGGCCACGCTCGCCGGCCTCGGAAATATAGGGGTGGTAGAGGATGTTGCCGGGCTTGCTGGCGGCGATCCACTGGTCGATGCGGCCGATCATGTCGTTAAGGCCGACGGTGACGCCGAATTCGCCGAGAAGGTCAACGCCGAGCTGGAGCAGCCAGTCGAGATTGATCGTGGCGCCCATATTGGTCTGCACCTGGGTGACGATGCCGGGGATGGGGAGCGCGATGACATAGCCGGTGCGCTCGGCATTGAGGACGACGTCGGAAACCGCCTTCGCCTGGAGATGCACGCCCGTCGAGCCGATGGCGGAACAGGCGGCATTGCGGCCTTCGCTGCGCACGCCGGCACCCAGCGCCGTCATGCACATGTCGACATAGCCGAGGCAGACCGGCGTGCCGGGCCTAAGGCCCGCGGCAGCGGCGGCTTCCGCCGTCAGCGGATGCGTGGTCTCGGTGCCGTCGATCACCTCGGGCAGCAGGTTGCGGCGGTGCGTCAGGCCGAGGGCGGCGAGCACGTCGTCGTCATAGCGGCGCGTGCGGAAATTGCCGAAGGTGAAGCTCACTTCCGACGGATCGGTGGCGCGCACGCCGGTGAGGTTCAGGTAGAGCCAGTCCTTGCAGTGCATGGCGACTTGCGCGCCGGCGAGCAGTTCCGGGAAATGGCGGTCCATATGGGCAAGCTGCGTGCCCTGCTGGCAGGTGTTGAGGCCGGTGCCGGTCGCCTCGAAGCGCTGGCGGTCGGCGTCGCTCGCGGCAAGCCGCTCGACGGTGGGAGCCGCGCGCGCGTCGAGCCACAGCCAGGCATCGCCGACGGGACGGTTGCTGGCGCCGACGAGCCAGGTGCCGTCGCCCTGCGCCGTGACGGCGATGGCGGCGGCGCGGGCGGAAAGGTTCTCCACCTTCTCGCCGAGCCCGCGCAGGGCGCGCGCGCAGTCGAGCCAGGTCTGGTCGAGGGATTGCGTGACGGAGCCGTCGTCGCCGGTGCTGTAGCTGTTGCGCACGGAGGCGCTGGCGATCTGGCGGCCGGCGAGCGTGAAGGCGACGGCCTTCATGACGGAGGTTCCGGCATCGATGCCGATGATCAGGTCGGCGGCCTCAGCCATGGCGTGCACCTGCCGATGCCGCGACAGCGCGCGCCGTCTCGCCTGACGTGAAACAAAGCATTCGATCCTCCCGATCGTCCTTCGCGAAAGCGCGCGTGGCTGCCCTGCCAGATTGGGCCGAGGGGGCGCCACGGGATAGCCCGGACTTCGCGAAGGAACATATCATAAAGTTACCATATGTCTCGTAAAATTTTTCGCACAACGAATTATTTTTCAGTTATGCTGGAGGGTAACGGAGGGCTTCCTTGGGCTGTGTGCGGAGGACCGTTCTTGCTGGTCGTCCTCGATCAAGGTCGCTCGATAAAACATGCCGACCCTTGGGCAAAAGACTCAAGGATCATAAATTGTCATTTAATAGCAATGTGTTGAGGCTTGCATGCCGTTCGCTTTCCTGTCGGGGAGGGCCTAGCTTCCGCAGGCGCCTCTCCGGTATGTTCATGCACTCAGCGCAACGGGTGGCCGGAGAAAACGAGCTGATCAGTTCCGATATCCTGCAAAAAGGCCGATTGACAGCTCGTGTTAATTTAACATATATACTGCGACATATCACACACATATATCGCAACTGCGAAAAAGTGTGCACTGCAGCGCAAGGCGGAAGAGGAGATCCGGCCGGCGCGTTCATGGGGGAGGGCATCATGACATGTTCCGTTTCGAAGGCATCGGCACGCGGCCCTGGCGCCATGGTCGTGTCTTCTGGCCCATCGATGTCCCCGGCACCGTGCCGGCGCGCCCGCTGACGCTTTCACCGTTCAACCGCAAGGCCATCCGACATGACTGACGCCACGCTCTCGAAATCGCCCCGGCCCGCCCGCAGCTACCGCTGGATCGGCATCGCCGCCGTCGTCGTGCTGGTGGGGGCCATGGCCTTCGACACGAAAATCGTGCAGATCGGCTCCGAGGCCGACGTCCAGGTCCAGAAATTCTCGCCCGTGGCCTTCGGTGCCGAGCAGTTCCCGATCATCAAGCAGAGCGTCGAGACGCGCGCTGCCGACGCGGTCGAGCTGTCGCAGGCGATCGCCGCCGACAAGAAGGCCGCCAGCGAGAAATACGGCGTCAACACCTCCACCGGCCCGGTCTTCCCGGTCAAGTTCACCGGCGTGGTCGGCGAGCGCAAGGCGAACTACAACGTCGTCGCCGTCGAAGGCCTGCCGCCCGAGCTGACGGTGCGGGTCCAGACCGGCCCGGCGCTCAACGGCACGGACCTGCGCGATGCGACCGGGCAGATCGAGTTCGGCCAGTTCAAGAACCAGATCGAATACCAGGATGCCGGTTCCGCCATCAACAACGAGGTCAAGAAGGTCGTTCTCGACGGCCTCGATCCGGCGGCCCTTTCCGGCAAGACCGTTTCCGTCATCGGCGTCTTCAAGCTCGTCAATCCGAAGAGCTGGATCGTCACGCCCGTGAGGTTCGACGTCCAATGAGCGCGATCCCCGAAACCGGACAGAAGGGCGAAGTCGTTCTTGCCGCGCGCAACGTGGCGAAATCCTACGGCAGCGTCCATGCCCTCAAGGGCGTCAATTTCGATATCCATCGCGGGCAGGTGACGACCCTGTTCGGCGAAAACGGCGCCGGCAAGTCGACGCTGATGAAGATCCTTTCCGGTGTGGTCAGGCCGACATCGGGCGAAATCATTCTCGATGGGGAACCGGTCGTCTTCGCGTCATCCTCCCAAGCACGTGACCGCGGCATCTCCATCATCCATCAGGAGCTCAGCCTCGCCCCGAACATGAACGTTCGCGACAACATCTTCATGGGGCGCGAGATCATGACCTCCACCGGCGTGGACTTCGCCGAGGAAGAGCGCCAGACGCGCCTCCTGATGGAAGAACTCGAAGAGGACATCGATCCTCTGACGCTCGTCGAGGACCTGCGGCTCGGCCAGCAGCAGATCGTCGAGATTGCGCGCGCCCTTTCGGTCAATTCGCGCATCCTGATTATGGACGAGCCGACCTCGGCCCTGTCGGCCTCCGAGGTCGAGGTGCTGTTCAAGGTCATCCGCGACCTGACCGGCCGCGGCGTCTCCATCGTCTATATCTCGCACCACCTCGAAGAGGCTTTGCAGATCACCCACCATGCGGTGGTGCTGCGCGACGGCACGATGACGGCCTATGCCGAGCGCAAGGACATCGACCTCGAATGGATCGTCCGCCACATGGTGGGCGATAATTTCGACCTCGGCTCGCCGCCGGCCGGCTACCAGATGGGCGATGTCTCGCTCTCCATCGAGGGCCTGACGGTTCCCGATCCGGGCGGCGCCGGCTATTCGGTCGTCGACGGCATGTCGCTGTCGGTGCGCGCGGGCGAGATCGTCTGCATCTACGGCCTGATGGGCGCAGGGCGCACGGAACTGCTCGAAACCGTCGCGGGCCGCCTGAAATCCACCGCCGGCAAGGTCGTGCTGAAGGGCAGGGACGTCACCGGCCAATCGATCGCCGAATGCATCCGCGACGGCCTCGTGCTCGTGCCGGAAGACCGCCAGCGCGACGGACTGGTGCAGACCATGAGCGTCGGCCGCAATCTCTCGCTCGCCAGCCTCGGCGCCTTCACGCGCGGCCTCTTCACCTCGACGTCACGCGAAGGCGGGCTCGTCGATAGCGCGATCCGCAAGGTGCATATCAAGACGGACGGCGGCGCGGCCGCCATCGGCTCGCTGTCGGGCGGCAACCAGCAGAAGGTCGTCATCGGCAAGATGCTGGCGACCGATCCCGAGGTCATCCTGCTCGACGAGCCGAGCCGCGGCATCGACATCGGCGCCAAGGCGGAGGTCTTCAAGCTGCTCGCCGAGCGCGCGAAGCAGGGGCTCGCCGTGGTCTACACGACCTCGGAAGTCGGTGAATGCCTGAGCATCGCCCATCGCATCATCGTCATGCGGCGCGGCCGCATCTCCGCCGAATTCGGTCCCGACGCGACCAAAGAACAGATCATGGCCGCCTCCGGCGAAGCCGTGCATGCCCATTAGGAGCGCTGAACCCATGTCAGTCACACCTGCAATCCAGACGAAGGCAGCGGCAAGCGGCGGCAAGCGCAAGAAGAGCCTGATCGAGCTTCTGTTCGAGGGCCGCGCCTTCTTCGCGCTCATCGCCATCGTCGTCGTCTTCTCGCTGATGTCGCCGAACTATTTCACGGTCAGCAACTTCCTGATCATGGCCTCGCATGTCGCCATCTTCGGCCTGCTCGCCATCGGCATGCTGCTGGTCATCCTGAACGGCGGCATCGACCTCTCGGTCGGCTCGACGCTCGGCCTTGCCGGCGTCGTCGCGGGTTTCCTCATGCAGGGCGTGACGCTGCCGCAACTCGGCATCATCCTCTATCCCTCGGTCTGGGTCGTCGTGGTGCTGACCTGCCTGCTCGGCGCGGTTGTCGGCGCGGTGAACGGCGTGCTCATCGCCTATCTCAAGGTGCCGGCCTTCGTCGCGACGCTCGGCGTGCTCTATGTCGCCCGCGGCGTCGCGCTGCTGATGACCAACGGCCTCACCTACAACAATCTCGGCGGCCGTCCGGAACTGGGCAATACCGGTTTCGACTGGCTCGGCTTCAACCGCCTTGCGGGCGTTCCGATCGGCGTCCTCGTGCTCCTCGTCTTCGCCATCGCCTGCCATGTCCTGCTTGCCCGCACGGCCTTCGGCCGCTGGCTCTATTCCTCGGGCGGCAACGAGCGTGCGGCGGAACTGTCGGGCGTGCCGGTCAAGCGCGTGAAGATCACGGTCTATGTGCTCTCGGGCATCTGCGCCGCCGTCGCCGGCCTCGTCCTCTCCTCGCAGCTTACCTCGGCGGGCCCGACCGCCGGCACCACCTACGAACTGACGGCGATCGCCGCCGTCGTCATCGGCGGCGCGGCGCTGACGGGCGGCCGCGGCACGGTCATCGGCACCATGCTCGGCGCCTTCGTGATCGGCTTCCTCTCCGACGGCCTCGTGATCATCGGCGTCTCGGCCTACTGGCAGACGGTCTTCACCGGCGCCGTCATCGTTACCGCTGTTCTCCTGAACAGCGTCAAATACGGCCGCCGCTGACCTCAGCGGCGACCGGCACAGACTGACTGCCGCCGGGAGAGGCGGACCATCGAGTGGCCCGGCAGCGGAAAGTATTGCCGACAATCGGCACAACCGGACTCAACAAAGGGAGTGAGACCATGTTCAAAAAAGGTATGCGTGTACTCTTCGCGGCAACGGCCGTCATGCCGCTGCTGTTCAGCTCTGCCTGGGCGGACGGCCTGATCACCGTCATCGTCAACGATCCGTCGAACCCCTACTGGTTCACGGAAGGCGAAGTGGCCAAGAAGACCGCCGAGGGCCTCGGCTACACGGCCAATGTCGGCGCCCACAAGGGTGACACCAACACCGAGAGCAACCTGATCGACACCGCGATCACCAACAAGTCGGTCGCCATCATCCTCGACCCGGCGAATGCCGACGGTTCCGTCGGTGCGGTCAAGAAGGCCGTTGCGGCCGGCATCCCGGTCATCCTCGTCAATGCCGAGATCAACCAGGAAGGCCTTGCCAAGGCGCAGCTCGTCTCGAACAACGCCCAGGGCGCCGCTCTCGGCGCGCAGCAGTGGGTCGAGGCGGTCGGCGACAAGGGCAAGTATGTCGAACTCTTCGGCGCTCCCTCCGACAACAACGCCGCGACGCGTTCGAACGGTTACGAAACCGTCCTGACGCAGTACCCCGACCTCGAGAAGGTCGCCAAGGAAGTGGCTGACTGGGACCGCACCAAGGGCCATGACAAGATGCAGTCCATGCTCCAGGCGAACCCCGACATCATCGGCGTGATCAGCGGCAACGACGAAATGGCCCTCGGCGCCATCGCCGCGCTCAAGGAAGCCGGCAAGCTCGACCAGGTCAAGGTCGGCGGCTTCGACGGTTCGCCGGATGCGGTTGCCGCCATCAAGGCCGGTGAGCTGCAGTACACCGTCCTCCAGCCGGTCGCCGTGTTCTCGGAAGCGGCCGTCAAGCAGGCCGACAGCGTGATCAAGAACGGCTCCACCGGTGTCGATACCGAAAAGCAGCTCTTCGATTGCCTCCTGATCACCAAGGACAATGTCGACAAGTACACCGCTCCCTTCGTCCTGAGCGAGTAATCCATCCCGGGAGCGCCCATCCGCGGGCGCTCCCATTTCGCATTCCCGGGCTTTTCCGGGCCAGCTTGGCATTTTCCTTGCCGCCCGATACGAGATACGAAACCTCTATCCTCGAAGCATGGCAGGGCCTCCGGTGAACAAGAAAGTCGACGTCAAGGATTTGCTTTCGGAAGAATTGCCGAGCGACAGCCGGCATGCGCGCCAGCTCGTGCGGCGCCAGATGATCGCCGAGACGGTGATCGCCGAAGGCTCGATCCGCATCGAGGACCTGACCGAGCGCTTCGGCATCAGTCTCATGACGGCGCACCGCGACGTCGACGATCTCGTCAGCCGCGGCCTCTTCCGCAAGACGCGCGGCATCGTCTCCGCCGCGCCGACCAGCCTCATCGAATCCTCCGACGTCTACCGTGCCACCCGGCAGGCGAAGGAGAAGAAGGCGGTCGCGAAGGCCGCCATGCAGTTCGTCGAGCCGGGCCAGGCGATCTTCATGGACGACGCCACGACCGTGCACGAGATGACGCGGTTCCTGCCGGCCAAGGTGCCGCTGACGGTCATCACCAACTCGCTCGTCCTCATCAACGAACTGAAGGAGGTGAGCGACCTCAACCTCGTCTGTCTCGGGGGGCAGTTCTACAATTGGTGCAATGCCTTCATGGGGCACATCACCACCAACGAGATCCGCCGGCTGCGCGCCGATACCGTGTTCATGTCGCTGTCGGCCATCGTCGACGACGTGGTCTATCACCAGTCGCCCGAGACGGTGGAGACCAAGCGGGCGATGTTCGAAAGCGCGGCAAGGCGCGTGCTTCTGGCGGACCACACCAAATTCGAGCGGCGCGCGCTGCATCACTTCGCGACGCTCAAGGAATTCGACGCCGTGATCGTCGACGAGGATATCCCGATCTCCCACCTGTCGCGCATGCGCTCGAAGGGGATCAACGTGATTGTGGCGGACGGGGAACGGTCCGGCTGAGGGGACCGCCGCCGCGGCTGCCCCGATACCCGGTTCCGTTCCGCCGTTCGCCTGAGAATGGAGGCATGGATGCCCTGCATCATGGGTATAGACAGCGGCCTGACGGTGACGAAGGCCGTCATTTTCGACGCGGACGGCACGGTGCTCGCCATCGCCCGCCGGCGCGTTCCCCAGCTCATCCCCGCGCCGCAGCATGTCGAGCGCGACATGAACGGCCTGTGGGCCGCGACGGCCGACGCCATCCGCGAGGCTATCGCCGCATCAGGCCGCCCGGCCTCCGATATCGTGGCGATCGCCGCGACCGCCCACGGCGACGGCATCTACCTCCTCGATGAAGACAAAAGGCCGCTCGGCCCCGCCATCGTCTCGCTCGATACGCGCGCCGGGGCGATCGCCGACGCCTGGAACGAGGGCGAGGTCGGCGCCCGCGCGCTGGAGCTGACCGGCCAGCGCCCGCATGCCTCGGCGCCCTCCGCCATCCTGCGCTGGATCTTCGAGCACCAGCCGGAGCGTTATGCCCGCATCGCCCATTTCATCGCCGCCAAGGACTGGCTGCGCTTCTGCCTCTGCGGCACCATCGGCACGGACCGCACGGAGGCGAGCACTTCCTTCACGGATGTGACGACGCAGGACTATGCCGGGGATGCCTTCCGCCTCTTCGGGCTGGACCGCCTCGCCGGACGGCAGCCGCCGATGGCCGCTTCCACCGAGGTCGTCGGCGGCGTGACGGCGGAGACCGCATGCCTGACCGGACTGGTCGAGGGCACGCCCGTCATGGCGGGCCTGCACGACGTCACCGCCTCCGCGCTCGGCATGGGCGGCTATGGCGAAGGCGTGGTGGCCGTCATCGCCGGCACCTATTCGATCAACGAGACCGTCTCGCTCGAACCGAAGGTCGATGGCCGCTGGTTCTGCCGCAACGGCATACTGCCCGGCGAATGGAACAACATGTCCATCTCGCCCGCCTCGACCGCCAATTACGACTGGTTCATCGAGCAGTTCTGCGCCGCCGACGCCCGGCAGGCGGAGGTGGCCGGCGAGAGCATCCATGCGATCCTCGGCAGGGAATTCGAGGCGGCGCGCGAGCGGCCTTCGAGCACCTTCTTCCATCCCTACCTCTTCGGCTCGCCCTTCGGCGGTGCGTCGAGCGCCGGCTTCTACGGCCTCAATGCCTGGCACGACCGCGGCGATCTGGTCCGCGCGGTGCTGGAAGGCATCGCCTTCAACCACCGCGTCCATGTCGATGCGCTGCGCGACGGCTTTGCCCCCACCACCGCGCGCCTGACGGGCGGCGTCTCGCGCAATCCCGCCATGGCCGGCCTCTTCGCCGATATCCTCGGCATGCCCGTCACCGCGACGCGCACCGAGGAGGCGGCCGCCTGGGGCGCGGCGTTGTGCGCGGGTGCCGGCGCCGGCCTCTACGCCTCGCCCACCGACGATCCGCGCGACCTCGCGTCGATCGAGACGACCTACCAGCCGGACCCCGACCGGCAGCGTGCCTATGACGAGAAATACCGGGTCTTCCTCGATCTCGCCGAGGCGATGAAACCGCTCTGGCCGACGCTGCGGCGTCTCGGCGGGGCGGCGCAAGTTTAGGAATGCCGATCATGACAGAAACGACAGCCGGAACCGTCGAGACCTTCGACGTCATCGTCCTTGGCGCGGGCATCAACGGGGCAGGGCTCTTCCGCGATCTCTGCCTGCAGGGGCTGAAATGCCTGATCGTCGACAAGGCCGATTTCGGCTCCGGCACCAGCGCCGCGCCTTCGCGCCTCATCCATGGCGGCATCAAGTATCTGGAGACCGGCGAACTCGGCCTCGTTGCGCAGTCGACGCTGGAGCGCAACCTCCTGCTGCGCAACGCGCCGCATTGCGTGGAGCCGCTGCCGACCTTCATTCCCTCCTTCTCGCTGACGAAGGGCGCGTTCGCGGCGCTGCGCACGCTGCTCGGCTCCACCACCGCCCCGCGCAGCCGCGGCGCGCTCCTCATCAAGATCGGCCTTGCGCTCTACGATCTCTATGGCGCGCGCCACCGCGTCATGCCGAAGCACCAGTTCTTCTTCCGCCGCAAGGCGCTTCAGGAGATGCCGGCGATCACGCCGCGCATCGTCGCGGGCGGCATCTATTACGACGCCAAGATCAGCCGGCCCGAACGGCTCGTCTGGGAGCTGGTGCGCGACGGCCTCGACGCCAGCTCGGCCTCCCGCGCCATGAATGACACGACGCTGCTCGGGCAGGAAGACGGCGTGCTGCGGCTGCGGGATCCGCGAGGGATCGAGCGGCTTGCCCGCGCCGATATCGTCGTCAACGGGGCGGGGCCGTGGATCGACCACGTCAACGACACGCTCGGCGTTTCCGGCAAACTGATCGGCGGCACGAAGGGCTCTCATATCCTTCTGAAGCACCCGGAACTGGTGGAAAACCTCAAGGGCCGCATGATCTATTTCGAGGCGGACGACGGCCGCATCTGCCTCGTCTACGATTTCCTCGGCCTTGCGCTCGTCGGCTCGACGGATATCAAGGCGGACAATCCCGATACGGTGCGCTGCGAGGAGGACGAGATCGACTATTTCCTCGCCAGCCTCCGCTCACTCCTGCCGGCCCTGCAATTCGGCCGCGAGCAGATCGTCTATGCCTATAGCGGCATCCGCCCGCTGCCGGCCTCCGATGCCAGCCAGCCGGGCCTGATCAGCCGTGACCATTCGGCGCCCGTGGCGGAGCCGGCGGAGGGTCGGCCGTTTTCCGTCATCTCGCTCGTCGGCGGCAAGTGGACGACGTTCCGCGGCTTTGCCGAGGAGGTGGCCGACACGATCCTCTCCCGCCTCGGCCGGAACCGGGCGGTGAGCACGCAGATGCTGCCGATCGGCGGCGGGCGCGGCTTTCCGGTGGAGGCGGCCGAGCGGCGCGCGTGGATTTCCGGGCGCGCCGCGAAGAGCGGCCTGCCCGAGGCACGCGTCGAAGCGCTTCTTGCCCGCTACGGGACGACCGCCGATGCCGTCCTGGCCCACATCAAGGAGACGGGAGACGTATCGCTCGCCCATGTCGAAGGCTATAGCCGCGGCGAGATCGACTGGATCGCGCGCAACGAGATGGTCGAACATCTCGCCGATATCGTCATGCGCCGGACGACGCTCGCCATCGAAGGCAGGCTGACGGCCGAAGGGCTCGGCGAGATCGCGGCGATTGCCGCCGCAGCGCTGGGCTGGGATGAAGGTCGACAGGCGGACGAGCTTGCGCAGGTCACACGGCATCTGACGGCATTCAACCGCGTAAACCTTTGAGCGCATTCAGCTGAAGGCATCTTTGCTCTTTTCCCGATCTGGATCCTGTTGCATCTTCGCGGCTTGATTGCTTGCAGGAGGCCCCCATGACGAAGATCGTCGATGATCCGGAAACCTTTGCCGCCTCGGCGCTAGCGGGGTTTTCCCGCGTCTATGAACGCTACGTCCGGCTGGTGAAGGGGGGCGTGGTTCGCTCGACGGCGGTGCCTCCAGGCAAGGTTTCGGTGATCGTCGGCGGCGGGTCGGGGCATTATCCGGCCTTTGCCGGCTATGTCGGGCCGGGCATGGCGGACGCGGCGGTCGCCGGTGAGATCTTCGCCTCGCCCTCGACGGCGGCGGTCGCCCGTGTCTGCCGCAATGCGGACCATGGCGGGGGCATCATTCTCGGCTTCGGCAATTATGCCGGCGACGTACTCAATTTCGGCGTGGCGGCGGAGCGGCTGCGGGCGGAAGGCATCGATGTGCGCATCGTCACGGTGACGGACGATGTCGCGAGCGCGCCCGCCGACCGGCACCTGCAGCGCCGCGGCATCGCCGGCGATTTCGTGGTCTTCAAGGTGGCGGGCGCGGCCGCAGAGGCGGGGCTTGCGATCGACGAGGTCGAGCGCGTGACACGACTTGCCAACAGCCGCACCTTTTCGTTCGGCGTCGCTTTCGGCGGCTGCACGCTGCCGGGCGCGAAGGACCCGCTCTTCACCGTACCGAAGGGCATGATGGCGCTCGGCCTCGGCATCCACGGCGAGCCCGGCATCCGCGACACCGACATCGTTCCGGCGCGCGATCTGGCAAAGCTCCTGGTCGAGACCGTCCTGGCGGAGCGCCCGGCCGGCGCGCGCCGCGCCGCCGTGCTGCTGAACGGCCTCGGCGCGACCAAATACGAGGAGCTCTTCGTGCTCTGGGGCGCGGTCGAAGGCTATCTGCAGGCGGCGGGTGTCGATCCGGTCGCGCCCGAGGTCGGCGAATATGTCACCAGCCTCGACATGCAGGGCTGCTCCCTGACGGTCATGTGGCTCGACGAGGAACTGGAACGCTACTGGCTGGCCCCGTGCGACACGCCCGTCTTCCGTCGCGGCGAGACTTTCCATACGCAGCCGGCGGCCGTGCGGGATCGCGCGGAGGACGAAGCGCCGACCTTCGGCCTCGCGACGCCCGCCTCGCAGGAAGGTGCCGGGTGCCTTGCGGGTATCCTCGACGCCATGGTGTCGGCCCTTGGCGAGGCGGAAGCCGAGCTCGGCCGGATCGATGCCTTTGCCGGCGATGGCGACCACGGGCAGGGCATGCGGCGCGGCGCGACGGCCGCGCGTGAAGCGATCCATCAGGCCGTTGCCGGCGGCGCGGGTGCTAGGAGCGCGCTGGCGGTGGCAGGTGATGCCTGGGCGGACCGTGCGGGCGGTACGTCGGGCGCAATCTGGGGGCTTCTGCTCCGCTCCTGGAGCGGGGCGTTCACCGACGACGCGGCCCCGACAGGGGCGGATGTGGTCAGCGGCGCGCGCCTTGCCCTCGACGATGTGATGCGCCTCGGCGGAGCGAAGCCGGGCGACAAGACGCTCGTCGATGCGTTCGTGCCTTTCGTCGCCTCGCTGGAGGCGGCGAGTGCGGAGGGCGCACCGCTGAAAGAGGCCTGGGCCAAGGCAAGCGCTACCTGCGAAGAGGCGGCGCAGGCGACGGCGCCGCTTTCCCCACGGCTTGGCCGCGCCCGTCCGCTCGCCGAGCGCAGCATCGGCCATCCCGATGCCGGTGCGGTCTCGCTGGCGCTGATCGCAAGGACGATTTCAGTCCGATTGTGAGCGGCTGCCCTTGCCTGAACGCAACATGTTCAGTGTGACATTGAGCCGGGCGTCGCGTGACGTCCGGCTCTTTTTCTTTGTTCTGTATGAGGCATTATACGCGCTGTTTCAATCGCTTGAGTGCCTTCAGTGAAACTGAATTATCAAATAGTGGAAATGAGTATCACCACGCGATATCACATATTCAGAGAGATAGTTATTGACATGTTATACCAGTTGAGAAATATAGCCTCACGCCGGGTGCCCGGTGGAGGAAATTTCGGCTGACCATCACCGTCCGGCCGCATGCATTCAGGGAGGTCTTCGATGACATCGATCGCGCTATTCGGTGCCGGTGGCAAAATGGGGTATCGGCTCGCCAAGAACCTCAAAGGTTCGCGCTTCGACGTCCGCCATATCGAGGTGAGCGATGCCGGCAAGGCGCGCCTTGCCGACGATCTCGGTCTATCCTGCGTTTCCGCCGATGAAGGTCTCGCCGGCGCCGATGTCGTCATCCTCGCGGTTCCCGACACGGCGATCGGCAAGGTTGCCACTGGCATCGTCGACAAGCTGGCGCCCGGCACCATGATCGTCGTGCTCGATGCGGCCGCGCCCTTCGCCGGCCATCTGCCGGAGCGGGCGGATATCACCTATTTCGTCACGCATCCCTGCCATCCGCCGATCTTCAACGACGAGACGGATCCGGCCGCCAAGCGTGACTTCTTCGGCGGCATCGCCGCCAAGCAGCATATCGTTTCCGCCCTGATGCAGGGCCCGGAAGAGGCCTATGCGCTGGGCGAGGAGGTCGCGAAGGTCATCTGGGCGCCGGTCATGCGCTCGCACCGCGTGACGGTCGAGCAGATGGCGCTGCTGGAGCCAGGCCTGTCCGAAACCGTCTGCGCCTCGCTCCTCGTCGTCATGCGCGAAGCCATGGACGAATGCGTGCGCCGCGGCGTCGCCAAGGAAGCCGCCCGCGACTTCCTGCTCGGTCACATGAACGTCCTCGGCGCCGTCATTTTCGAGGAGACGCCCGGCGTCTTCTCCGATGCCTGCAACAAGGCGATCGAGTTCGGCAAGCCGGTCCTGATGAAGGACGACTGGAAGCGCGTCTTCGAACCTGAAGAAATCGCCGCAAGTATCCAGCGTATCACGTGAATACCGGCGGGCTTCGGCCCGCCGCGGGGCGCAATGCCCCATGAAAGATCGCACCGGATCGGCCGATTTCAATGGAGGGATGGCCGTGGAGGCCGGTGCTTAACCGGGAGGAAAACATGAAGGTTACCCGTAGACTGATCACCGTCGGCTTTGCTGCCGTCATGGCCGCAAGCGTTGCCGTGCCGGCTTTCGCCGCCGACCTCATCGCCATCATCACGCCGAGCCACGACAACCCCTTCTTCAAGGCCGAGGCCGTTGGCGCGGAAGCCAAGGCCAAGGAACTCGGCTACGAGGCGTTGGTGCTGGTGCATGACGACGACGCCAACAAGCAGTCGCAGCTCATCGACACGGCCATCGGCCGCGGCGCGAAGGCGATCATCCTCGACAATGCCGGCGCCGACGCTACGGTCGCCGCCGTTCAGAAGGCCAAGGATGCCGGCATCCCGTCCTTCCTGATCGACCGTGAGATCAATGCCGCCGGCGTCGCCGTCTCGCAGATCGTCTCGAACAACTATCAGGGCGCACAGCTCGGCGCCGAGGAATTCGTCCGGCTGATGGGCGAGAAGGGCAACTATGTCGAGCTCGTCGGCAAGGAATCCGACACCAATGCCGGCATCCGCTCCAAGGGCTATCATGACGTCATCGACGAATACCCGGACATGAAGATGGTCGCGCAGCAGTCGGCCAACTGGAGCCAGACGGAAGCCTATTCGAAGATGGAGACCATCCTCCAGGCCAACCCGGACATCCAGGGCGTCATCGCCGGCAACGACACCATGGCCATGGGCGCCATCGCAGCCCTGCAGGCGGCCGGCAAGAAGGACGTCATCGTCACCGGCTTCGACGGCTCGAACGACGTTCGCGACTCCATCAAGGCGGGCGGTATCAAGGCCACCGTGCTGCAGCCGGCCTATGCCCAGGCACAGCTCGCCGTCCAGCAGGCGCATGACCTCATCACCGGCGGCAAGAAGCCGGCCGAGGAAAAGCAGCTCATGGACTGCGTGCTGATCAACGCCGACAATGCCGACAAGCTCGAGACCTTCGCACTGAAGGACTGATCTTCGAGGGAGCGGGCGCGGGATGATCGTCATCCCGCGCCGCGCCATATGCCGGAGTACCCATCCATGCGCTTCAAGGCCGCCGCCGTCATCGTGTTCGCATCAGCCCTCGGGCTCGCGGGCTGCAAGTTCGTCAAGACTGCCGACAAGGACAAGGAGGATCAGGCCGGCGCCTTCGATCCCGACAAGCTCGTCGCTGAGATATGGGATGGCAAGGTCGTGCCCTATCTCGAAAAGCGTGCCGCGCCGCTGCCGGAGGTCCTTTCGGCGACGGCGGCCAATGCCGACGAGGCGGGGCAGAAATACGGATACAAGGCCAAGCAGGGCAACGCGCCCTGGACCTTCATCGCCAAGGTCGATGGAACTATCGTCGCGGAAGAGACGAAATCGCGCGCCGGCTATGTCGACGTGGATGTCGACGGCGACGCCAAGGCGGATGTGCGCGTTTCGATCGGCCCGGCCATTCGCGGCACGGCGCTGCGCGATAGCCTGGATTTCGTGGACTTCAATTCCTTCAAGAACCAGATCGAATGGGCGCAGTTCGGCAAGTCGTTCAACACTTATGTGAACCGCACGCTTCTCGAAAAGCTGCCGCGCGAGGGACTGACGGGCAAGACGATCAAGGCGACGGGCGCCTATCCGCTGCCGGCCGCCGGCCAGTTGCCACAGCTCGCTCCCGCCACCATCACCATCGGAGGCTGACATGAGCGGCATCGACGATGGCGACGTCATTCTCGAACTGAAGGACATCACGAAGGCCTATTCCGGCATCGTGGCGCTGAAGAAGGCGAACCTGAAGCTGCGGCGCGGCGCGGTGAATGTGCTGGTGGGCGAGAACGGCGCGGGCAAATCCACCATGATGCGCATCATTGCAGGCGTCGAGCGGCCGACGCTCGGCGAGATCTGGATGGAGGGCGAGCGCATCACCCTCGACAGTCCCGCCGATGCGGTGCGCCACGGCATCGGCATCGTCTTCCAGGAGTTGAACCTCTTCGGCAATCTTTCGGTCGCGGAGAACATCTTCGCCACCCGCGAGATCACCCGCGGCATCCGGGGCATCGATCACAAGGCGCAGGTCGAGAAGGCGAACGAGTTCCTGAACCGCCTCGAAGCCGGCATCTCGGCCGATACGCTGGCCGAGGACCTGCCGATCGGCCAGCAGCAGCTCGTCGAGATCGCCCGGGCGGTATCGCTCGATACCCGTATCCTCATCATGGACGAGCCGACCTCCGCGCTCAGCGCGGCGGAAGTCGACGTGCTCTTCCGGGTCATCGCCGACCTCAAGGCGCGCGGCGTCGCCATCGTCTATATCTCGCACCGGCTGGAAGAGCTGATGCGCATCGGCGACTACATCACGGTGCTGAAGGACGGCCAGATCACCGGCCATGCCATGGTCAAGGATATCGACACGCGCTGGATCGTGCGCTCGATGATCGGTTCCGACGCCAAGGATTTCGCCAAGCAGGTCGACCATGCGCCGGGCGCGGAAGTCTTCCGCACGCAGGATATCTGCCTGCCGCGCGCACAGGGCGGCTATGCGGTCGATCACGTTTCCATCGGCGTCCGCGCGGGTGAGATTCTCGGCATCTACGGCCTGATGGGCGCGGGGCGCTCCGAGCTTTTCGAATGCATCATGGGTCGGCACGAGCATGCGACCGGCAAGGTCTACGTCGATGGCAAGGAACTGAAGGGCCGCGATACGACCCGGCGCATCCGCGAGGGGCTGGCGCTGATCCCGGAAGACCGGCAGCGCGAAGGCCTCGTCCAGTCCATGTCGATTGCCGACAACCTGTCGATGGCAAGCCTCGGCCAGTTCGTGAGAGGCGGCTTCCATATCGATCTCAAGCTGGAGAAGAAGGCGATCCTCGATGCGATCCGCAATCTCTCCATCAAGGCGAAGAACCCGGAACTGGACGTCACCTCCATGTCGGGCGGCAACCAGCAGAAGGTGGTGATCGGCAAGGCGCTGATGACCGGGCCGAAGGTGCTGCTGATGGACGAGCCGAGCCGCGGCATCGATGTCGGCGCCAAGGCGGATGTCTTCCGCACCATGCGGCGGCTGGCGGGCGAGGGGCTCGCCATCCTCTTCTCCACCTCCGACCTCGAAGAGGTCATGGCGCTCTCCGACCGCATCGCCGTCATGAGCAACGGCCGCCTGGTGACGGTGGTGGATCGCAAGGACGCCACCGAGGAGATGATCGTCTCGGCCTCCGCGGAGGGACATAAAACCAAAAGGATGCATGCGTGATGACGACAGCGACGCAAACTGCCGCCGAAAACGGCCTCTCCACCGGATCGGCCCTGCTCACGCTGATGAAGCTGAGGACCTTCATCGCGCTCTTTGCGGTGATCATCTTCTTCTCGATCTTCGCGCCGAACTTCCTGTCGACCGCGAACATGATCCTGATGTCGAAGCACGCGACGCAGAACGCCTTCCTCGCCATCGGCATGACCTTCGTCATCATCACCGGCGGCATCGACCTTTCGGTCGGCTCCATCGTCGGCCTTTGCGGCATGATCGCCGGCGGGCTCATCATGTACGGCGTCGCCGTGCCCTTCGGCTACACGGTCTATTTCAACATCGTCGAGGTCGCGGTCATCGTCATGGCGGTCGGCGTCCTGATCGGCGCGGTCAACGGCCTGCTGATCACCCGCCTCAATGTCGCGCCCTTCATCGCCACGCTCGGCACGCTCTATGTAGCGCGCGGCATGGCGCTGCTCTATTCCGACGGCCAGACGCTGCCCAATCTCACCGGCCGGGAAGACCTCGGCAACCAGGGCTTTTCCTATCTCGGCTCGGGCACCATCCTCGGCCTGCCGGTCTCCGTCTGGATCCTCATCGTCGTCGCACTGGGCGCGGCCTATTTCGCCCGCTTCGTGCCGCTCGGCCGGCACATCTTCGCCGTCGGCGGCAACGAGCGCGCCTCGCGCATGTCCGGCATCCGCGTCAACCGCGTGAAAATGTTCGTCTACATGTTCTCCGGCTTTTGCGCGGCCATCGTCGGCCTCGTCATCTCCTCGGAGCTGATGGCCTCGCATCCGGCAACCGGCACGAACCTCGAACTGAACGCCATTGCGGCAGCCGTCCTCGGTGGTACATCCATGTCGGGCGGGCGCGGCACCATCGGCGGCACGATCATCGGCGCCTTCGTGATCGGCATCCTCTCCGACGGGCTGGTGATGATGGGCGTCAGCTCGTTCTGGCAGATGGTGATCAAGGGCCTCGTGATCATCGTGGCCGTGGTGGTCGACCAGGCGCAGCGCCGCCTCCAGCAGCGCGTGACCCTGATGCAGATGGCAAAGGCAAGCTGAGCATGGCGAAGTTCAAGGGTGCGTTGATCGGCTGCGGCTTCTTCGCCGTCAACCAGATGCATGGCTGGCGGGACCTGCCGGACGTGGAGATCGTCGCGATCTGCGACCGCGATCCCGAGCGGCTCGACATCGTCGGCGACCAGTTCGGCGTGGCGAGGCGCTATCGGTCAGCAGAGGAGATGTTCGCCGATGGCGGCTTCGATTTCGTCGATGTCGCGACGACGGTGGGCAGCCACCGCGCGCTGGTCGAGCTTGCCGCGCACCACAAGGTGCCGGTGATCTGCCAGAAGCCGTTCGCGCCGACGCTGGCGGATGCGAAGGCCATGGTCACCGCTGCCGAGGCGGCCGGCATTCCGCTGATGATCCACGAGAACTTCCGCTGGCAGACGCCGATCCTCGCGGTCAAGGCGGTGCTGGAGAGCGGCGCGATCGGCACGCCCTTCTGGGGTCGCGTCTCCTTCCGCTCGGGTTTCGACGTCTTTTCCGGCCAGCCCTATCTCGCCAAGGGCAAGCGCTTCATCATCGAAGATCTCGGCATCCACTCGCTCGATATCGCCCGCTTCCTCTTCGGCGATGCCGGCCGCATGACGGCCCGCACCAAGCGCATCAACCCGGAGATCGCCGGCGAGGACGTGGCGACCATGCTGCTCGACCACGACAACGGCATCACCTCCATCGTCGATGTCAGCTATGCCACGAAGCTGCCGGAGGAGCCCTTCCCGGAAACCTTCGTCGAGATCGACGCAAGCCAGGGCACGCTCCGCCTCGGCAAGGACTACGCGCTCACCGTCCATGGCCCGAAGGGCACGACACGAAGCGTCGTTGCGCCGAACCTGCTGCCCTGGGCCTCGCGCCCCTGGCACAATATCCAGGAAAGCGTCGCGCTCATCCAGAAGCACTGGATCGAGCGGCTTGCGGCGGGCGCGGAACCGGACACGTCCGGCCGCGACAACCTGAAGACCTTCGCCCTCGTCGAGGCCGCCTATCTCAGCGCCGAGCGCGGCGAGACCATCGCGCTGGAGGAGCTTCTCGGATGAGCGAGGACCTGCTCCGGCTCTATGGAACGCGCGAGCGGGAACCCGAAAGCCGTACGCTGATCGTTGGTGACCTCAGTGTCGCGTTGCAGGACGGCAATCTGCGCACGCTTCGCTATCGCGGCCACGAGGTACTGCGCGCCGTCTCCTTCCTCGTCCGGGACAAGGACTGGGGGACCTGCAATGCAGCCATCACCGATCTTTTTGCCGAAGAGACCGGGCAGGGCTTCTCCGTCACCTACAAGGCGCGCTTCACAGCCCCGTCGGGCGCCCATCTCGACTGTGCGATTGCGATCTCCGGTACGCCGGAGAGGGTGGCCTTTTCCGCCGATTGCGTCAGCGACGGAGATTTCGAGACCGCCCGCGCCGGCTTTGTCGTGCTGCATCCGGTCGTCGGCGTCGCCGGCGAGCCGGTCGAGGTGCGCCATGGCGACGGTAGTGTCGAGCATTCGCACTGGCCAGACCGGATCGAGCCATGGCAGCCCTTCAAGGATATCGCCGCTATCACCCACCGGGTCGTGCCGGGTATTTCGGCGACGACGGAGTTCCATGGCGGCGTCTTCGAGATGGAAGACCAGCGCAACTGGACCGATGGCTCCTACAAGACCTATGTGCGCCCGCTGGCGCTGCCCTGGCCCTATCTGGTGCCGAAGGACGAGCCGTTCAGCCAGCACGTGATCGTGGCAATCCAAGCACAGGCGGATGCGCCCGCCGTCGATGCGTCCGCGGCCGTTTCGCTGAAGCTTTCACCGACCGGTCTTCCCTTTCCCGAAATCGGCGTCGGGCTCCGGCCGGAGTGCCTTGCCGACGAGCGGACCGCCCTCGGCCTGCTACGGATGGTCGGCGCGCGCCACCTGATCGCGCATTTCGATCCCGTCGCGGGCCATGGTCTTTCGGCGCTGAAAGGCTATGCGGAGATCGCCGCCCGGTCCGGCCTCAAGGTGACGCTCGAACTGGCCGTGCCATGCCGGCGCCCGCTGGACGTGGAGATGAGCGAATTCGCCGCGCTGGTGCGGGAGGCAGGATTGCCGCTCGACACGCTCTTCGTCTGCCCCTCGGTGGACCGGCAGTCGACCCCGCCCGGCAGCGAATGGCCGGAATGCCCACCGCTGGAAGATGTCTATGCCGCCGCCCGCGCGGCCTTCCCCGGCGTGCGGCTCGGCGGAGGCATGATGAGCTATTTCACCGAGCTCAACCGCAAGCGCATTCCCGGCGCGCTCGTGGACTATGTCAGCCATTGCACCAACCCGATCGTGCACGCGGCCGATGACCTTTCCGTCATGCAGACTTTCGAGGCACTGCATCACGTCGTCCGTTCGGCGCGCGCCATCCATGGCGACAAGCCCTACCGCATCGGCCCCTCGACCATCGCCATGCGCCAGAACCCCTATGGCAGCGCGACGAAGGACAACCCGTCTGGATCGCGCATCCCCATGGCCAATGTCGATCCCCGGCACAATGGCGCCTTCGGCGCCGCCTGGGCGCTGGCCTATGCCGCGACCGTCGCGTCCGCCGGCCTCGAAGTCCTGACGCTCTCCACGCTGGCCGGGCCGTTCGGGCTTGTCGCCGGCGGGGGGGAGGCGACCGCGAAAGGCGAAATGCGGCCGCTTGCGCATGTCCTCTCGCGGCTCGGCGCCCTTGCCGGGCAGGCGGTTATTGCCGTGGAGACGTCGCTGCCCGATGCGGTGCTGGGGCTCGCTACGAAGGAGCGCATCCTCCTCGCCAACATCACGCCCGAGACGCAGGCCGTCACCCTTGGCGCAACGCCGCGCCGGGTTGCGCTGATCGCGGCTGATGGGGAGGAATTGCCGGCGGGCGGACTGATCACACTGCCGCCCTATGCCTGTATCGAGGTGCTGCTCTAGTTCGGGGCCTTAAGCGCATAGAGAGCGCGGGAACGTTCGAGGTGCTTGATCATCGCCTTTTCGGCAAGGTCCGCATTGCCGTTCTCGATGGCGCGGATGATTTCCTCGTGCTCGGCGAGCGTGAAATTCTCGCGGCCCGTCCAGATGAGCATTTCCGTATGGTAGGATTTCAGCCATCCCAGCATCGCGCCGCTGACGGCCGCGAAGATCGGATTGCCGGAAATCCGGGCGATGCACTGGTGGAACTCCATGTCCGCGTCGATGAAGGCGTCCGCATCGCCGAGGCTCTGCTTCTGCTTTTCGAGAAGGGCGCGAAGCTCGGCGATCTGTTCCGCCGTCGCCCGGGTCGCCGCCTCGCGGATCATGCCGCGCTCGAAGAAGATGCGGGCGCTTTTCAAGTGCTCCAGCGTGTCGGAGGAGCCGGAGAGCATCATCTTCGCCGGCAGGTCCACCTGGCGGATGATCGTCTCGGCGGTGATGCGCAGCACCTTGGCGCGCTCGCCCTGCGAGATCTCGACAAGGCCCTTGCCGGCGAGCGCCTGCATGGCTTCGCGGATGGCAGGACGGCCGACACCGTAGCGCTCCATGAGTTCCCGCTCGGAGGGCATCTCGTCACCGGCCTTGAGCTCGCCGGTTTCGATCATGTGCTTGAGCCGCGCGAAGACTTCGTCGGAGAGTTTCTTGCGGACGATCGGTTCGGAAACGACGTTCATGAGTCACCTGGTTTCGACAGGTTGGAATATGCACCAAGTCCCGCTGCTGCAACAGCTTTCGCAATGCCGGCTTGCAATAACATAAATACTCATTATACCAGCTGGAGAGGTTTCACAAGCGGCCTGCCGTGCGCCGCGGAGGAGAAGACGTGATCCGCCTGACCTATCGGATAGAGACGCCCGGCTCGGTGGAAGCCATGGCGACGAAAATCGCCAGCGACCAGTCGACCGGCACGTTCGTGGCCCTGCCGGGCGAGACGGAGGAGCTGAAGGCGCGGGTGGCGGCCCGCGTCGTCGCCATCCGCCCCCTGCCGCCGGCCGACCGCGCCTCTTTTCCCGATGAAGGCGGCGGCGCCGGGCCGTTCAACCGCGCCGATGTCGATATCGATTTCCCGATGGATGCCGTCGGGACCGACCTTGCCGCCCTGATGACCATCGCGATCGGCGGCGTCTTCTCGATCAAGGGCATGACGGGCATCCGCATCGTCGGCATGAAGCTGCCGCGGGAATTCGCCGCCGCCCATCCCGGTCCGCAATTCGGCATTCCGGGCAGCTTCGCGCTGACCGGCGTGAAGGACCGGCCGATCATCGGCACCATCGTCAAACCGGCGCTCGGCCTTCGCCCGCACGAGACGGCGGAGATGGTGGGCGAGCTCATCGAGGCAGGCGTCGACTTCATCAAGGACGACGAGAAGCTGATGAGCCCGGCCTATTCGCCGCTTGAGGAACGCGTCGCCGCGATCATGCCGAAGATCCTCGACCACGAGCAGAAGACCGGCAAGAAGGTGATGTATGCCTTCGGCATCAGCCATGCCGACCCGGACGAGATGATGCGCAACCACGACATGGTGCTGCAGGCGGGCGGCAATTGCGCCGTGGTCAACATCAATTCCGTCGGCTTCGGCGGCCTTGCCTTCCTGCGCAAGCGCTCAGGGCTGGTGCTGCACGCGCACCGCAATGGCTGGGACATACTCACGCGCCATGCCGGGCTCGGCTTCGAATTCTCCGTCTGGCAGCAGTTCTGGCGCCTGCTCGGCGTCGACCAGTTCCAGATCAATGGCATCCGCGTGAAATACTGGGAGCCGGACGAGAGCTTCGTGCGCTCCTACAAGGCGGTGACGGCCCCGCTGTTTTCCGGGAAGGACGTGGCCCTGCCGGTCATCGGCTCCGGCCAATGGGGAGGACAGGCACCGGACACGATCGCCGCGACGGGCGGCTCGACGGACCTGCTCTATCTGTGCGGCGGCGGCATCGTCAGCCATCCGGGCGGGCCGGGCGCCGGGGTGAAGGCGGTGAAGCAGGCCTGGGAGGCCGCGGTCGCCGGTATCCCGCTGGAGGTCTATGCCCGCGAGCATCCCGACCTTGCCCGATCCATCGAGAAGTTTTCCGGCGGCAAGGGGGCCTGAACCATGGCGCGGCCATTGATCAGCTATTACGGCGACGATTTCACCGGCTCGACCGATGTCATGGAGGCGCTCGCCTCCAACGGGGTCGATACCGTGCTGTTCCTCAAGGTGCCGGACGCCGCCCTCCTGTCCCGCTTTGCCGGCGCCCGTGCTTTCGGCCTTGCCGGCACGAGCCGCAGCGAAACGCCGGACTGGATGGATATCCATCTGCGCGAGGCCTTCGGCTGGCTGAAGACGCTTGATGCCGAGCTCTGCCACTACAAGGTCTGCTCGACCTTCGATTCCGCGCCGCATGTCGGCAATATCGGCCGGGCGATCGAGATCGGCCGGCAGGTTTTCGAGACGACGACCGTGCCGCTCATCGTCGGCGCGCCGCAGATCCGGCGCTATACGGCTTTCGGCGAGCTCTTCGCCGCCTATCAGGGCCGCAACTATCGCATCGACCGCCACCCGGTGATGTCCCGCCATCCCGTCACGCCGATGGACGAGGCCAACCTGCTTCTCCATCTCGCCCGCCAGACCGCGCTGACGAGCGCGCATATCGACAATGTGGCCCTCCTTGCCGATCCCGCGCTCGAGGCGGCCGATATCCTCCTTCTCGACGTGCTGGACCACGCGACGCAGGCGGCGGCCGGCAAGATGCTGTGGGAGCGGCTGCGCGCCGGAAACCGATTCGTCTGCGGCTCCTCGGGCGTGGAATACGCCCTTATTTCCGCCTGGCACGAGGCCGGGCTGGTTGGAGACAAGCCAGACTTTGCGGCGGCAGGGGCCGTTGACCGGATCGCGGTGGTCTCCGGCAGCGTCTCGCCCACCACCGAACGCCAGATCCGCCATGCCCTTGCGAACGGTTTCGAGGGCATTGCCATCGATCCGCTGGCGCTGTCCGGCGCTGCCGCGGAGACGGCCATCGCCGAAGCGGTCGAAGTTGGCCTGCGGGTCCTTGAGACCGGGCGCAGCGTCGTGCTCTATACCGCGCTCGGCCCGGCGGCGGATCGGGGCGGGGAATTCGGTTCCGGCGCCCGCCACCGGCTCGGCCGGGCGCTCGGGCGCATCCAGTCGGAGCTTGTCGCCCGGGCAGGTCTTTCCCGCGTCGTGGTGGCGGGCGGCGATACGTCCAGCCACGCGCTCGGAGAAATGGGCATTTCCGCGCTGACCCTGAAGATGCCGCTGCCCCAGACGCCGGGTTCGCCTCTCTGCACCGTGCATGGCGGCGCGAGCGACGGGCTGCAACTGGCGCTCAAGGGCGGACAGGTCGGCGGAGACGACTACTTCTCGATGATCCGGGCGGGCAGGGTCTAGCCGCCCGGCGCCCGCGCAGGCGGGAACAAAACCGGCCTCTCGTCTGTTCCATGCCGAACAGAAGGAGACATGTCTTGAACAGCCATCATTCTTCCCCCGCAGTCGAATCCCTCAAGCAGGAGCAGCGCAAGCGCCGCACGAAAAAAGACGATCTCGACGAAGGCCTGAAGGAGACGTTCCCCGGCTCCGACCCCGTCTCCGCGACAACGACCTCCATTCCCGCCGGCCGGACCGACAAGGAAGAGGCGTCCAAGGTCCGTGACAGCGACGAATAGGTCCCCCAAATTTGCTGCGCCCCGGCGGATGAAGCTCCGCCGGGGCTTTTTATCGTCCTGTCGTGGGGTGGCTCATAGCCCGAAGGGGAAGGTATCCGGCATCCGTCCGCTCTTAGCCTCCATGGCAAGCGGAGCGACGGCACGGGTCTCCTCGAACCAGACATAGGTATCGAACTGCCGCGCGAGTTCCACCTTCGCATAGTGGCTGAGCAGTTCGCTTTCGGGCCGGTAGATCACCCCGATGAAGCGTTCGAGCCTCTCGGCGCAGAGCGCCTCCGAGACGCCGGAATGGCGGGCGAAATCGAGAAGCAGCCGTGGCCGGCCGGAGAGATGGAAACACCTCTCGACGCTCTTTTCGTGGGAGGGACGAATGGCCTTGATTTCCATGTCACCGTCCCAGTCGCTCGCCGCGGCGACTGTCCCCGTATTCGTGCCGAAGCCGATCAGCGCCGCCGCATCGCCGTATTTCTCGCGGCATAGCTGGCCGATATTGAGCTCCCCGCGAACCTTGCCCATGTCGGTGCGGCGCGCGTCGCCGATATGGGAATTGTGCGCCCAGACCACGGCCTTGCCATCCGGCCCCGCGCGGTCGAGAAGCTGTTCCAGCGTTTCGAACATGTGGCGATCGCGAAGGTTCCAGGCGTCCGCCCCGCCGTAATACATGATGCGGTAGTATTTTTCGGCCGAGGCAACGAGGCGGGCGTTCTGCGCGGCATCGAAGAGAGCGTCGGGCTCCCGCGTCATCGCATCGAGCGCCTGCCGAAGCAGCTCGCGACATTGCTGCACGACCGCTTCCTCGCAGGTATGATAGCCGGCGGTGAGCACCGCCCGGCCATAGGTGTCAGGTGCGTTCTGCCAGGGCGTCAGGCAGCCGTAGCGCTCGCGCGCGATTGCCGCCGCCTGCGGGTCCGTGGCATCCAGATAGGCGAGGACCGCAGCGATGGAGCCGCGCATATTATAGATGTCGAGGCCGTAGAAACCGGCCTGCCTGCCCGTCGTGACCGCGTTGTGGGATCGCAGCCGGCGGATGAAGGCGTCCACCTCGCGGTTGCGCCACATCCACGCCGGAAAGCGCTGGAAAGGCGGCGCTTCGCCCGCCTTCTGCCGCCCGCGGACGAAACGGTCGACCGCCGCAGCATCCGGCCAGTCGGCCTCCACCGCAACGATGGTGAAGCCGTGCCGCTCGACGAGGCGCCGGGTGATCGCGGCGCGGGCGCGGTAGAATTCGGACGTGCCATGGCTTGCTTCGCCAAGAAGGACGACGCGCCGGTCGGCGAAGCGTTCGAAGGGATCGGCGAAGGCGGGATCGTCGGGGGACGGCAGGTCCTCACCGGCTTCCGCGATCAGGTCTGGCAGGTGCTGCCGCAAATGGGCGGTTGCCGGCTGCGAATGCTCGCGCCAGCCCGCTTCCCCGATCAGCGGAACGAAGAAGACCGCACCGAGATCCTCTTCCTCATAGCGGCCGGCCGCGAGCCGGGTGATGCGGACGAGCCGCTGCGAACGCTCCTGTTGCCCGATGGGGATGATGAGGCGGCCGCCGATTTCCAGTTGTTCCTTCAGGGCCATCGGCGCTGAAGGCCCGCCGGCGGAAACCAGAATGGCATCGAAGGGTGCCTTTTCCGGCCAGCCTTTCGTGCCGTCGCCGGTGCGCACCGCGACGTTGCGACGGTCGAGCGCCGCCAGCCGCTGCGAGGCTGTTTCCGCAAGGGCTGCATGGCGCTCGATGGCGGAGACCTGTCGCGCCAGATGGCTGAGGACGGCGGCCGCATAGCCGGAGCCGGCTCCCACTTCGAGCACATTGTCCGTCGCTTCGATTTCCGCCGCCTCCGCCATGCGGGCGACGATATAGGGCTGGGAAATGGTCTGGCCCTCGGCGATCGGCAGCAGGGAATCCTCATAGGCGAACTCCTCGAAACCCTGCTCGACGAAAGCCTCCCGCGGCACGGCTGCCATCGCCTTCAGCACCCGCGCATCCGCGATGCCGCGGCGCGCGAGATGCCGCTCCACCATCTGGTGCCGGGCATAGTCGTGATCGAACATGGAAGCCTCCCCTTGGCTGGTTGGCGTCTGTTCGATCAACCGGCCGGGACGGGGCATTGTTCCGCTTTTCCTTCCCTTCGGAAGGCTCAGACCCGGTCTTCCTCGTATTGCGCGGCGCCCTCGATGGGCCGGAGCCAGGGCTCGCGGCGCTTGACCCAGAGCTCGTAGCTCGGCGTGAAAGGCGTCGGTGCCTCGGGCAGGGTACCGAGCTTGACTTCGGCCTCCCGCTCGTCGAGCGAAAACAGCCGGCCGCCGCAATGCGGGCAATAGCAGCGGCCCTGGAAGTTGGCGACGTCGCCGGAATACTCGAACTGACCAGCCGGCCAGATACCGTAGAAGGTGAAGGCGGATCCGCTTTCCTGCCGGCAGTCTGTGCAGTGGCAGATGCCGATGCGCAGCGGTTCTCCCCGCACGGAAAGCCGCACCTGCCCGCAGAGGCATTGTCCCGATAGCGTCGTCATGCGATCTCCCTTCGGCCTTGTCGCGCTTGTGAGAACGGGCGTGCCGCCCTGCGGTTCCAGGCTATCGATCTTCCGAAGGGTTGGCGAGGGCCGTCAGAGCCACTTGGGCGCGTTCGTCCGTTCATGCGCGCGCAGCTTTTCGATGAGGCTTGCCGGATCACTGTCGACGGCGATACTTCCGCGGTGCGCGGGAGGCAGGAACTTCGTCTCGACCATCCTGTCGAGAAAGGCGAGGAAGGGCGAGAAGAAGTCCGCCACGTTCAGCAGGCCGGCGGGCTTGTCGATTTCGCCGAGCTGGTTCATGGACCAGACGACCATCAGCTCCTCCACCGTTCCGATCCCGCCCGGCAGCGCGACGAAGGCGTCGGCCAGTTCGATCATGCGCGCCTTGCGGATGCCGAGGGTCGGCACGATCTCGTGGCGGGTGAGGCCGGGATGGGAGTGCCCGCGTGCATGGAGGCTTTCGGTGATGACGCCATGGACCGTGCCGCCGCCAGCAAGGACGGCGTCCGCCACGACGGTCATCAGCCCCTTGGTCGTGCCGCCATAGACGAGGGCGATGCCGGCTTCCGCGAGCGCCGCGCCGAGCGCCCTTGCGCCGTCCACATAGGCATCGCCTTCGCCGGTGTTCGATCCGCAGAATACGGCAATCGTCGTGAGCGTCTTCGTCATGGCCTGTTCCTTCTGGTCCGGCGTTCAATCCCCGTGCCCGCTGTAGCGCAACAGCGCGGGAACGCGAAGCGCCAGCAGGGCGAGGAAGGTCGCGAGCAGCGTTCCGCTGACCAACGCCACATGGGTGATGCCGATGACCTCGGCCGCCGCGCCGAGCATGATGCTGGCAAGCGGCATGACGCCAATGGTCAATTCCTGGATGCCCATGACGCGGCCCTGCACATGCGGCTCCGTCATCATCAGCATCAGCGTCGTCTGCAGGATGCCGAAGGGCGCCGCGGCAAGGCCGATGAGAACCATCAGGGCGAAGGAAAGGGGCACGGAGGAACAGAGGGCGAAGACTGCCCAGAGCGCGCCCCAGATCGCCGTGCCCAGCACGAAGAGGCCGCCCTTGAAGCGGAAGTCGCCGAGCGCCGCGACGATCACCGAGCCGGTGAGACCACCCATCCCGGCGCAGGCCAGCAGCCAGCCGAGGCCGCTCGGCGAAAGCCCCAAATGCTCCTTGGCGATGACGGGCATGAAACCCTGATAGATCGGCCAGAGCAGGATGTTGGCGGCAAAGGTGACGAGCAGCACGGAACCGAGAAGGCGGTTCGAGAGGACCGTGCTGAACCCGGCGGAAAGCAGGATCCGAAGGTTCTGCGGGCCGATGACCTCATGACTGTTCTTCACCTGCCGGAGCGGCCAGAGCGCGAGGAAGGCAACGAGATACCAGAGCGCCGAGATCGCCAGCGCCGCAGCGGCCCCGAAGGCGGCGATCATCGCGCCGCCAAGCGCCGGGCCAATCACCTGCGTCATGTTCAGGACGATGGAGTTGAGCGCATTGGCGTTGCTGAGGCTCCTTCGCCCGACAAGCTCGCTGACGAGCGTGAAGCGCGCAGGCTGCGAGGGGGATTGTGCAAGGCCGATGCAGAACCCCGCCGCAACGAGGCCGGCAAAGGATATGCTGTCCAGCGCCACGAGAAGGGCGACGACGGTCAGGACGCAGAACGCCCAGCCCGACGCAACGAGCAGCAGCCGCGGCCGGTTGAAGCGGTCGGAGATCACGCCGGCGAGGGGCCCGAGCATCAGCGGCGAAAGCCGCGCCGCGGTGAAGATGGCTTCGGAGAATTCCGAGCTCGTCATCTCGAAGACCAGCCAGCCGAGCACGAGGGTCTGCGTCCAAACGCCGGCAAAGAAGAAGAGGTTGGAAACCCACAGCAGCCGATAGCGGGGATAAAGGATGAGCGAAGAGGCAACCCGCCCGAGGAGGCCGGCGGGCATGGCACGGGGCACCGGCAAATCCAGCGCCGCGCTGGTGGCATCCTCGGCAAGAGCGGTGGTCTCGGATCGCGGCATGTTCGGCTTCCTGCACTGCGGCCAAGCGCCCGCCGGCGCGGAGGGCGGGTACGGCATGTCCGTATCGATGTGTTCGGCGTGACGACGTCCCTGCGGGTGGCGACGGGACGGAAGGGGAGGCCGGTTCGAATTCCGGCCGCCTGTTTATAGGCGCGCGCATCCGGTTTCCGAAATTAAATCTCCCGATGCCTTTCATTGAATTGCTGAATGACGCCCCGGCGCGGGCAGCGGCGATCATTCTTTGGTGAGGACCGGCGAAATCCCGCAGGGAGGCGTTGTCTTCGCCCTATCCGCATGGTATGCATCTCTATCATTAGCCCCCTAATAGTAGCTTCCTCTATGAGTGCCCATTCCCTTGCTCTGCTGGCCGACATCGCGCGCCTCGTGCGCAAGCGATTCGAACAGCGGGCGCAAAGCCTCGGCCTGACCCGTTCGCAGTGGCGCACGCTCGCCTATCTGTCGAAGAACGAAGGCATTCATCAGGGCGGATTGGCGGAGCTTCTGGAAATCGAGCCGATCGCGCTGGTGCGCGTTCTCGACAAGCTTGCCGAGCGCGGATTGATCGAGCGCCGGCGCCATCCCTCCGACCGGCGCATCTGGCTCCTTTACCTGCGCGACGAGGTGCGTCCGCTGCTGGCCGAAATCCACGAACTGGCCGATGCGACGCGCGCCGAGGCGCTGCTCGGCATCGCGCCGGAGCGGCTCGAAGAAACATTCACTGTGCTTTCCGAAATAAAGGCGAACCTCGTCCTGGCCTGCGAGGCGCCGACTGGCGAAAAAGAGCAAGAGCATGACTGACAAGCCCACCTTCCGCGTCATCACCGACGCCGATGCCGAAAATGCCGCCGACAGAGGCGAGACCCTGGAAGCGCAGGGCACGGTCGCCGAAGCGCCGTCCCCCGTTTCCGGCGCGACTGCCGAGGCAGTGCCCGCACCCGAGCTGCCGCGCCGCCGGCGCTCGCTCACCCGGCCGATCCTCTTCGCCCTGCTCCCGGTCGCCCTCGTGGTGGGCGGCTATTATTACGTCACCGGCGGACAGGTCATGGCGACCGACAATGCCTATATCCAGGCCGACATGGTGGGCATCGCGACCGACGTCTCCGGCATCGTCGAGCGCATCGACGTGCACGAGAACGAGGCGGTGAAGGCCGGCCAGCCGCTCTTCACCCTGCGGCCCGATGCCTTCCGCATCACGCTCGAAGGCGCCAAGGCGCAGCTCGGCGTCCAGCGCAACCAGATCGAGAACCTCAAGGCGAGCTATCGCCAGTCGCTGGCGGAGATCACGCAGGCGGAAGCGGACCTGCCCTATTTCCAGGCGCAGTTCGACCGCCAGCAGAGCCTGCTGAACGGCGGCAGCGCCAGCCGCTCGGCCTATGACGAAGCCAAGCACAATCTCGATACCGCGCGCCAGAAGGTTTCCGTGAGCAAGGCCGAGGCCGCCGTCACACTCGCCCAGCTCGGCGGCGACGCCGACCGGCCGGCCGAGGAATACCCGCTCTATCTCCAGGCGAAATCCAGCGTGGACAACGCCCAGCGCGAACTCGACCATACCGTCGTGCGTGCGCCCTTCGACGGCGTCGTCACCAATGTCAACGCGCTTCAGGTCGGCTCCTACCTTCAGGCCTCGCAGCAGGCGTTCTCGCTGGTCTCGACCGACCGCCTGTGGATCGCGGCCAATCCCAAGGAGACCGAGCTGACCTATGTGAAGCCCGGCCAGGAGGCCACGATCTATGTCGACACCTATCCGGGCGTTTCCTGGAAGGGCAAGGTCGAGAGCATCAGCCCGGCCTCCGGCTCGTCCTTCTCGCTCCTGCCGGCGCAGAACACCTCCGGCAACTGGGTCAAGGTCGTGCAGCGCATTCCCATGCGCGTGAGCATCGAGGATGCCGAAGGCAAGCCGCCGCTGCGCGTGGGCATGAGCACCGTCGTCGATATCGACACCGGCCACGCCCGCGGCCTGCCGGATTCCATCCAGGGCATGCTGGACAGCATCAGCGGCAAGAAACATGGCTAGTTCCACGGACGCACCGACCGTCATCGTGGCCAATCGCGGCGCGATCACGGCCTGCGTCATCCTCGCCGTTATCATGCAGGCGCTGGACACGACCATCGCCAATGTCGCGCTGCCCTTCATCCAGGGCAGCGTGTCGGCGTCGGCCGACCAGATCAACTGGGTGCTGACCTCCTATATCGTGGCGGCCGCCATCATGACGCCGCCCTCGGGTTTCCTTGCGGCCAAGTTCGGCCGCAAGCGGGTACTGCTGACGGCCATTGCCGGCTTCGTCTTCGCCTCGGTCCTCTGCGGCCTTGCGCAGTCGCTCAACCAGATCGTCGCCTTCCGCCTGTTGCAGGGCCTGTTCGGCGCGGCGCTGGTGCCGCTGTCGCAGGGCATCCTGCTCGATATCTACACGGTCGAGGAACGCGGCTCGGCCATGGCGCTCTTCGGCGTCTCGGTGATGGTCGGGCCAGTGCTCGGGCCGGTCATCGGCGGCTGGCTCACCGACAATATCAGCTGGCGCTGGGTGTTCTACATCAATGTGCCGATCGGCGCGCTCGCCTTTGCCGGCATCGTCGTCTTCGTGAACGAGACCCTGCGGGACGCGCTTGCCAAGCTCGACTGGTTCGGCTTCGGCATGATGAGCCTCTTCATCGGCGCGCTACAGCTCTTCCTCGACCGTGGCGAGCAGCTCGACTGGTTCTCGTCCGGCGAAATCCTCGTCGAGGCCATCATCTGCGCGGCGGCCTTCTATCTTCTCGTCGTGCATACGCTGACGTCCGAGAAATCCTTCGTCAATCCGCGGCTCTTCCTCGACCAGAACTTCGCCGTCAGCATGATCTTCATCTTCGTGATCGGCATCACCTATCTGGCGTCGCTCGCGCTGATGACGCCCTATCTCCAGACGCTGATGGGCTATCCCGTCATCACCGCCGGCATCGTCATGGGGCCGCGCGGCCTCGGCACCATGCTGTGCATGTTCCTGATCGGGCGACTGATCGGCAAGGTGGATACGCGGATCCTGCTTTCCGCCGGCCTAGGGCTGACGGCCTGGGCGATGTACGACATGACCGCCTGGACGCCGGACGTCTCGCAATGGACCATCGTTTCCGTCGGCTTCGTGCAGGGCGCCGGCCTCGGCTTCCTCTTCGTGCCGTTGACGACCATGGCCTTCTCGACCCTGCCGCCGGAGATGCGCGGAGACGGCACGGGCCTCTACAACCTTTCGCGAAACATCGGCTCGTCCGTCGGCATCTCGCTGGTGACGGCGTTGATCACCGAGAACGTGCAGAGCAATCACGAAAGCATCGCCGCCTACGTGACGCCGTTCAACCACGCCTTCAACAATCCGGCCGTGCAGCAGCATCTCAACCCGCTGACGGAGGCCGGGCGCGCCGCGCTCGACAGCACCATCACCCTGCAGGCGACGATCATCGCCTATATGGACGATTTCAAGCTGCTGATGCTGCTCTCGCTTGCCGTCATGCCGCTCGTCCTGCTGCTCAAGAAGCCGCAAGCGGCCCCGGCGCTCGATCACAGCGCGGTGGTGGACTAGCCGGGCAGCGGCCCGTCACCGGCTGAGCTTCGTAGCGACGTCGAGGAGCACGTTGGCGCCGGCGACGAGATCGGCCTCGTCGGTATGTTCGGCTGGATTGTGGCTGATGCCGCCCTTCGACGGTACGAAGATCATCGCCGAAGGCGCGATGCGGGCGATCATCTGCGCATCATGCCCCGCGCCCGATGTCATGCGCCGGCAGCTAAGCTGGCGTTCCGCCGCCGATGCCTCGATAGCCGTCACGATTTCCGGCGCGAAGGCAACGGGCTGGAAGCGCGCCAGACGCTCCGTCGATATCTCGAAGCCTTCGCCCTGCAGTTTCTTCAGAAAGGCATCGAGTGCGATTTCCTGTCCCTTGAGCCTTTCTTCATCGGGATTGCGCAGATCGACCGTGAAGATCGCCGCCGAGGGAATGACGTTGATCGCATTGGGCTCGAAGCGGATCGTACCGACCGTCGCGACCGCACCCGGCGTTTCGCGGGCAAGCCGGTCGAGGAAGGCGAGCGTGCGGCCGGCGGCAACGCCGGCGTCGCGGCGCATCGCCATGGGCGTCGTGCCGGCGTGGTTGGCCATGCCGGCAATGGTGATCCTCTGCCAGGAAATGCCCTGCAGGTTCTCGACCGCCCCGATCGGAGTTCCTTCCGCCTCGAGGATCGGTCCCTGTTCGATATGGAGTTCGATATAGGCATGCGGCCTGAGGAAGCCCGGCTCGCGCGTCCCGGCATAGCCGATGCACGCCAGTTCCACCCCGAGCGTCGTGCCGTCGCTGCCGACGGTGGCGAGCGCCTCGTCCGTACCGAGCCCTCCGGCCGCGACCAGGCTGCCCATCATGTCGGGCGCATAGCGCACGCCTTCCTCGTTGGTATAGGCGACGACGGCAAGAGGCCGCGAGGGGCGAAAACCTGCCTGCTGCATCGCCTCGATCACGGCAAGGCCCGACAGGACGCCGTAGCAGCCGTCATAGATACCCGCGTCGATCACCGTATCGATATGGGAGCCCATGACGACCGGGTCGCCGGAGGCGCCCTCCGGCTCCCACAGGCCATGGATGTTGCCGATGCGGTCGATTTCGATGCGGAGGCCGGCTTCCCCGAGCCACGCGCACAGAAGATCCCGTCCCACCCGGTCGGCATCGGTCGCGGCAAGGCGGCAGAGCCGGCCGGCCTCGTCCCGCCCCGTATCGCCAAGCGCCTTCAGGCGGGCAATCAGACGGGCGGCGTCGATGGCGGGGATCATGCAGCGCCTCCGTTTCGGACGGCTTCGGGGCTGCGGCCGACGATCCTCTCATAGAGGGCTGGGTCGGTCGCGCCTTCCGTGTTGACGACGAGCACGCGCGCCTTGCTGTCGAGACCGATCCGGGCGGCAAGCGCGGGATCGCGAAGCGCCGTCAGAAGACCCGCCAGCCCGGCGCTTCCGCTTTCGCCGGCAACGATGGCGGGGTCCTCGCCGACGGGATTGGCGAGGCGGCGCATTGCCTCCGGCGCGGCATCCTCCTCGACCGTCATGAAGCCATCCGCGACCCGCTCGAGGACACGGAAGGCGACCAGCGACGGTTCATAGCATTCCAGCATCGCCATGATGGTCGGCTCTCCCTCTTCCACTTTGACCACATGGCCCGCGCGGGCACTCTCATAAATGCTGGCGGCGCGCGCCGGATCGACCACCGTGACATGCGGACGGTTATCGCCGAGCGCCATCGCCATATGCCCGCTGACCGCAGCGGCAAAGCCGCCGACGCCGGCCTGGAGAAAGACATGGGTCGGGGGTTCGGCAAGCGAGGCGAGGGCTTCGCGAACCAATGCGGTATAGCCCTGCGACACGAGGCCGGGAACGTATTCATAGCCGGGCCATGAGGTGTCGGAGAGGATCGTCCAGCCTTCTTCGGTTGCCACGCGCGCGGCTTCGGCGACGGAGACGTCGTAATTCCCGTCGACGCGCACCATTTTCGCACCGAAGCGGGCGATGGCCTCGATACGGGCATCGCTGACGCCGGAATGGACGAAGATCACCGCGCGGGCGCCCATCAGCGCCGCGCCCTGCGCAACCGACCGGCCGTGATTGCCATCGGTCGCGCAGGCAAAGGTCATGGTCGCGGCGATGGCGCGGACCTCGTCCGACATGAGTTCGGCGATGGGGACGGGGCGGCCAAGGTGGCGCTCGGCCTCTTCCTTCACCAGGATCATCAGCGCATAGGCGCCGCCCAGTGCCTTGAAGGAGCCGAGGCCGAGGCGAAAGCCCTCGTCCTTGACATATAGGGCCCCGAGGCCGAGTTCGGCGGCAAGGCCGGGCAGCGTGTGGAGCGGCGTCGCATCGTTGTTCTCGCGAAGGGCGAGGACCTGCGCCACCCGCCCGGCGGCCGCGATGCCCAGCGTTTCGGCGTCGCGTGCGTCCAGCGGCTGCCGATAAGCGGGCAGGGTGTTCGTCAGATAAGGCAGGGTGGGCATCGGTGTCTCCTCGGGCAGATATCGGATGAAGGATATTTCAACGGAGGAGAGAAAGGCGCTGTGTTTTGCGGCCTTCGATGCATTTCTGTTTCGTTCAGGCTGGGGCAGGCTGACTTTTGTTCCGCGCCGCGCAGGAACGTCACTCCAGCGGAATGCTCAATCCCACCTTGACGCGCTCCATGGAAACGAACGTCCGGAAGCGTTTCACATTGTTGTTGCCGAAAAAGAGCCTTCGCGTCAGCGCCTCGTAATCCGACATGGCGCGCACGATGACGATCAGGATGAAATCCGCCTCTCCCGTCACATAATAGCATTGCTGCACCTCCGGCGCGGCGGCAAAGGAGCGTTTGGCGGCGTCGTAAAGCTCTGCGCGCTCGCTTTCCATCTCCACTTCGACGAAAAGCGTGATCGACCGGTCGACCCTCGCCGGATCGACGAGCGCGACATTGGCCCTGATGACCCCGATCTCCTCCATGCGCCGGATGCGGCGCTGGACGGCCGGCGCGGAGAGGTGGATCATCTCCGCGATGGTTCGCTGCGGTGTCTTGTTGTCCCGCTGCAGGATGTCGAGGATCTTCAGGTCCAGCCGGTCGAGCTCGGCGGAACCGCGTGTCGGCTTCTCGCTCATCTTCAGCACCTTTCGCAACGAAATTGCCTGGCTGCGCCGGATTTCCGGCGCAGCTTTCATATGGTGCCGAGCATTATTTCATCTGCCGCTGCAAGTCATCCTGCGCGCGAGGCTATTCCAGTTGCCGGAGGAACCTGAGCGCAGCCGCAGACAGGGTCATCGCACCCTTGGGAAGGGCGGTTTCATCCACGCGGAACTTCGGGTGATGCAGCGGATAGATTGCCTCCATCGCCTCGTTGCGGATGCCGAGGCGGAAATAGACCGACGGGCATTTCTCGCTGTAGAAGGCGAAGTCGTCCGCCGCGGTCCAGCCGGGCGCGTTGAGCACGTTGTCCCGCCCGACGACCTCGGCTCCCGCCTGCTGGACGATGGCGACCATTTCGGGCGCGTTGACGACCGGCGGCTCGCCGCGCTGGATCGTCACCGCGACGCTTGCATCATGGGTGGCGGCGATGCCTTCGAGGATCTGCCGCAACCGGCGCCAGGCCTTCTGCCGTGTCTCCTCGTGGCCGCTGCGGATCGTGCCCTTCAGGCGCACCTCGGGGGCGATCACGTTATACGCGCCGCCGCCCTCGATGCCGGTGACGGAAACCACCAGCGGGTCGTAGGGATCGATCTCGCGCGAGACGATCTTCTGCAATTCCGTCACCATGGAACAGGCGACCGCGATCGCATCCACCCCGTCGGAGGGCTTGGCGGCATGGGCGGAATTGCCGGTGACGACGACGTCGAAGATATCGCAGGCGAGCGTATAGGGACCGGCGCCGACGGCGATCTGTCCGGCGGGCGTATAGGGATCGACATGGATGCCGATTGCGGCGTCCACGTCGTCAAGAAGGCCCTCCTCGATCACCCGCCGGCCGCCGAGCGGCTCGGCTTCCTCGGCGGGCTGGAAGATCAGGCGCACCGTGCCGCTGAACGACGACCTCTGCCGGTCGAGCAGGACCGCGGCGGCGTAGCCCATCGCGGCATGCGCGTCGTGCCCGCAGGCATGCATCACGCCCGGTCGCCCGGAGGCGAAGGGCACGCCCGATGCCTCGGTGATCGGCAGCGCGTCGATATCGGCCCGGATCACCACCTTTCGGTTCGAAGGCCCGGCCGTTCCGACGATATCCACGGCAAGGCCGAAGCCCGCGACGGGCCGGACATTCTCCAGCCCTGCCGCCCCGAGCGCCTGCTTCAGGTAGGCCTGTGTCTCGCGCTCGTCGTTCGACAGTTCCGGATTGCGATGGAGGTGGCGCCGGATATCGATCATCCGGCGTTCCAGCGACGGCTCCATGGCGGCGGTATCGGGGTCAGGCCTTGACATGGATGTCCCGCGGGAAGCTGGTCAGCGTCTCGCAGCCCCGTTCGGTCACGAGGATCGTCTCGCTGACCTCGATCCCCCAGCCGTCCATCCACATGCCGAGGATGGAGTGCAGCACGTTGCCGGGCTTGAGGATGGTCCTGTCGCCCGGGCGCAGGCTGATCGTATGTTCGCCCCAGTCCGGCGGATAGGCGACGCCGATGGAATAGCCGATGCGCGACTCCTTCTTCAGACCGTAGCGCTGGATGACCTGCCGCCAGGCGGCCTCGACCTCCTCGGCCGTGATGCCCGGCTTGATGGCGGCGAGCACGGCCTCCATGCCTTCGAGCACCGCCTTGCCGGTGTCGCCGACCTTGGCCGGCATCCGGCCGAGCTGCATGGTGCGGGCAAGGCCGGCCGTATAGCGGCGGACGACGCCGGCAAGCTCCAGCGCAACCGTCTCGTTCTCGCCGAAGCGCCGGTCGCTCCACATGACATGGGGGGCCGATGCGTTCTCGCCGGCAAGGATGGTCGGGGGAAGGGCGGTGATGTCCCCGGCGAAATCGGGTGAGCCGGCAACTTGCGCGGCCTGGATCCGCGCGATGGCATCGCATTCGCGCACGCCGGGCGCAATGACGTCATAGGCGGCGGTCACGGCGGCTTCGGCAAGGCGCGAGGCCTTGCGCAGATAATCGATCTCGGCGGCGGACTTGACGCTGCGGATCCAGTTCACCAAGAGGTCCGCATCGTGGAAGGTTGCGTTGGGCAGGCCGGCGGTAAGGCGCGCATGCGCCTTCGGCGAGTAATAATAGGCCTCCAGCTCAATGCCGATATTGCCGCGATCCCAGCCCTTGCGGGCAATCCAGCCGGCGATCCAGTCCATCGGGTGGCGGTCGGCGCGCTGGACATGGTCCTCCGGGAAGCCGACGATGTTCTCCGGCTTCATCCATGCGGTCAGAAGGCCGCCGGCCGCATCCATGGCGCGGCCGATCCAGACGGGCTCCTCGTCCGCGAGGGGAACGAGCACGACCTGCGGCGTGTAGAAGGACCAGCCGTCATAGCCGGTGATGTAGTGCTGGTTGGCGACGTCGTTGACGACCAGCAGGTCGAGATTGCGGCGCGCCATCTCCGCACGGATGGCCTGGAGGCGGGCCTTGTATTCGGAAAGCGCGAAGGGAAGTTCGATCATGACGGATGCATCCTGTCGGGTGGCGGTTATCGGGTATCGGCAAGTGTGAGCAGGCGGCAGGCCGCGTCCGGGTCGGGCGCTATCCCGCATTGGCGGAGGCTGGCCCAGGCGGCGGCAAGGTTGCTGGTGACGACCGGCAGGCCGGTTCGCCGCTCGATCTCGGGGGCGCATTGCGCGGCACGGAGGGCCGTGCAGGCGAGGAACAGCGCCTCGGCGCCGGGCGTGATCGTCTCGACGGCCAGCCGCACGATCTCCTCGAGCGGCAGGCGCGCCATCTCCCGGTCGTCCTCCATGCCGAGGCAGACGAGGCGGTCGACGTCAAAGCCCTTTGCGGCGAAGAATGCCTGCATCGGCTCCGCCGTCCGCCGGACATAAGGCGTCAGGATATCGATGCGCCGTGCGCGCAGGGCGCAAAGCGCCCGGACGGCCGCGCCTGCGGGCGTGATGACCGGCGTTCCCGGCCTGCCCGCTTCGAGGGCCGCGGCCACCGCATCCTCGCCGATGACGACCGAGGCGGAAGTGCAGCCGTAGACGATGGCGTCGAGCGCCTCGCCCGGCAGGATGAGCCCGGCGGCGGCGGCAAGGTGCGGATGCATCGCGCGCAGGTTTTCCGGCGTGGTCGGGTTGGCGTAGTGGACGCGGGCCACATGGACGGCGACGGCATCGCTCGCGACGAGACGCCGGAAATCCGCCTCGACGGTGTGGTCGGTCGCAAGTGCGATCAGGCCGATGCGCCTGGGTGCAGGGCGATCGTCCAGTGCCGGCCGTGGCTGAATTTCCTCGATCATGCGCGCTCCGCAGCTCTCGACCCGTATTGAGCCGCGCAGAAAGAACCGCGTCAATCTTCGAAAAAGACACGTGTCAATTTATCAGATCGATAGCACACTCCGGTCGGGCGCCGCGCGCAGGAGCGAGGCGAGGATATCGAGGCCCGCGCGCAACTCCTCCGCTTCCGTCGCACCGACCGAAAGCCGGACGGCGCCGGCGGGAAGGCCGGAGAGGCAGAAGGGTGTGCTCGGGGCGACGGCGACGCCGCGCGCCCGCGCCTGGGAGACGAAGGCGAGCTCGTCATGATCGGGCGGAAGGGGCAGCCAGACATGCAGGCCTTCGGGATGCGCGCGGCAGGATGCCTTGCCGAGGGATTCCGCCACGATGCGATGGCGGGCGCGCAGCGTCTCGCGCTGCCAGCCGACCAGGGCGTCCATGGTGCCGTCACCAAGCCATAGCGTGGCGATCTCGGCCATGATGGGCGTCGCCATCCAGTTCGCCATCAGCTGCCGGTTGGCGATCGTCGCGGCGAAATGGTCGGGCGCGGCCACATAGCCGATCCTCAGGCCCGGCACGGCGACCTTGGTGAATCCGGTGATGTAGATCGTGCGTTCCGGCGCAAGGGCCGCGAGCGGCTGCGGTCGGTCGGACAGAAGCGGGCCGAAGACATCGGTCTCGATGATCGTTATGTCATGTTTGCGCGCGACCTCGGCTATCGCCCGCCGCCGGTCTTCGGGCATCAGGATCGCGGTGGGATTGGCAAGGTTCGGCTGGAGCGTCACCACCCGCACCTCCTCGCGAAAGCAGGCTTCTTCCAACGCTTCCGGCAGCATTCCATCCGCGTCGGCGGCGATTGCCCGCACCCTGATGCCGAGATAGTCGGCGAGGGGGCGGATGACGTGGTAGCAGATCTCTTCGGCCGCGAGGATCGCGCCCGGGCCGGCCGCCGACATGAGCGCGACGGTGAAGGCGGAAGATGCGCCGTTCGTCAGCAGCACGTTCTGCGGCGCTGCCTCCACGCCGAGGCCGGAAAGCCAGGAGACGACCGCCTCGTTGTGCCGGGCGAAGATGGTGTTGGGCCGGAAGGACAGCACGGCGGCCGGCGGGATCGTGTCGCCGAGCCGGTGCAGCGCTGCCTTCATCCGGTCGAGCTGCATGGCGGTGCAGACGGGGGTCACGATGGAGAGGTCGATGACATTCGCCAGCCGCTCGGCGATATAGGGCGACTGCAGCGCCGGGCCGCCCGGCTTCACATAGGTGCCGCGCCCCACCTCGCCGGACACGAGGCCCCGGCGGGCCAGGATGTCATAGGCCTTGCTGACCGTCTGGATGGACACCTTCAGGTCATAGGCAAGGTCGCGATGGGCCGGAAGCTTGCCGCCCGCCGCAAGCCGGCCGCTCTTGATCGCGGCCGTGAACTGGTCGGCGAGGGAAATGTAGACGGGGCGCCGCAGGAGGGCGGGATCGGGTTGCCATTTTGTCATGCATTTTTCTGGCGCAAATGCATGACAATTTCAATGGCTCAGCTTTCCGCTATGCCGCACCAGTCCGCCGCGAAGAGGGCGAGCGTCTTGGTGACGCGCTTCAGCGAGGAAAGGCTGACGCGCTCGTCGATGCCGTGGATGTTTTCGGCCACCGGGCCATAGACGAGCGCGGGGATGTTGCCGTGCACGGAGAAGACGGCGGCGTCGAGATAGCAGGCCATGACATAGGAGGGTAGCTCGCCTCCCTCATGCGTCAGGGCGTGGGCGGCGCGAAGGCTGGCTTCGGCCGGCGTTCCCTCCGCAAGCTCGTAGCCGGCATGCATCACGCCGACCCAGGTGAGGTCGACCAGACGCTCGCCGGTAAAGGCCGGATCTTCCGTCTGGATGCGCGCGAGGAAGGCTTCGAATTCCGCGGCGCGCGCCTGCGGATCTTCGCCTGGATAGAAGCCGATGCGGCCCTCCGCGACGCAATCGCTGGGAATGGAGGCGATCCAGTCGCCGCCGCTGATCGTGCCGATGGTCAATGCGACGGGGTTGGCGAGCTCGCTGAACCAGCGCCTGTCCTGCCGCTCGTCGATCCATTTGCGCTCCAGCGCCCGGAGGTGACCGATCAGGCGGATCATGAGATCGATGGCGCTCTGGCCGGATTCCGGCTCGCGGGGATGGGCGGGGCGGCCCTTGGTTTCCAGCCGGAACTTGATGACGCCGGCATTGGCGCGCACGAGCTGTTCGTCCGTCGGTTCGGGGCTGATGACGGCGTCGGCGACGAAGCCGCGTTCGAAGAGCGTCGCGGCGCCATTGCCGGTGATCTCCTCCTCCACGACGGACTGGACCTGGACATCGCCCCGCAGGGTAAGGCCGGCCGCCGCGATGGCGTCGAGCGCGAAGATGGAGGCGACGAGGCCGGCCTTCATGTCGCCGGCGCCGCGCCCGTAAAGCCAGTCGCCTTTGCGGACCGGCTGGAAGGGGGCGGAGGCCCAGCGGTGGCTGCTTCCCGCCGGAACGATGTCGACATGGGAATTGAAGGCGAGCGAGCGGCCGCCCGCGCCGCCTGCCGGCTTCAGGCCGACGACGTTCCAGCTTTCCGCATAGTCGACGGTGGCCGGCGAGAAGGCCGGGTGCTGCCCGATCTTCGAGGCATCGGTGCGCAGGCGCTCCACCGCAAAGCCGCGCTGCCGCAACGCCGCCTGAATGAAATCCTGCGCCTCGGCCTCCTCGTTGCGCAGCGAACGGAAGGCGACCAGCTTTTCCAGAAACTGGACCTCACTCTCAAAAGACTGGTCTACGGCATTGAGAATACGGGCATTTGCAGATGTCATGGCGGGCCGGGTCCGAAGTTGAGTGCGGGTACGGAGCAGCGTAACCGCTGCTCCGCCCATTTCAAGCCGGATCGGCCGGAAGCCCGACTTCCGCTTTGACACGGGCGGCGAACTCTATCATTCAGAGGCGGATTGAAAGCGTCGGCGATAGAGACCCGTGAAGACAGGCAAGAAGGAAAAGAAAACGAGGGAGCGCAAGCCGAAGACGCTCCTGCAAAAGCTCGCGGCTTCGCCCGAGAAGCTGTTCTCGGGTGCCTTCCGCCAGCAATATGCCGCCCTTTGCTTTCGCCCCGCGCCGACAGGCGAGGGGATCGAGATCCTTGTCGTGACGTCGCGTGACAGCGGGCGCTGGATCATCCCCAAGGGCTGGCCGATGAAGGGCAGGAAGCCTTATGAAGCGGCGGCCATCGAGGCGCTGCAGGAGGCCGGCGTCAAGGGAACCGTCCGCAAGAAGCCGGTCGGCAGCTACACCTACCTGAAGCTGCTCGACGACGGCGATGTCGCGCCCTGCATCGTCGACGTCTTCCAGATCGAGGTCACGAGCGTCGCGGAAAAGTTCAAGGAAAAGGGCGAGCGCATCCTCGCCTGGGTCAGCCCGGACGAAGCCGCCCGGCGCGTCCGCGAGATCGAGCTCAAGTCCATGCTGGTCGAATTCGTCCCCCGTTGAAGCTCCGGCGGCTTTAATGCCGCCGGAATTCCGGTCCCTCAGTCGAGGACGGCCATTTGCAGTTCGGCGTGGCGGCCGAGGGTCTTCATCCACTCGCCATATTGCGGCTGGTTGCGGATCTGCCGGCCGTAATGGCGGCCGAGCGCGGCCGTCAGCTCGCCCTTGCGGCCGAGTTGCTCGTCGGCAAAGCCGATCATCTGCGAGTTCGGCCAGGCCTGCGGCCGGATCGTGACGAGGCGGATGAAGAGGCTCTCGGCCGTCTCATCCGGGTTGGCCTGCGCCATCAGGGTCAGCATGGCGGCAGTCGAGCGGGAAACGCCCATATGGCAATGCACGAGCAGGTGGCTCGACGCCTGCGCGTTCTGCTGGGCCTGGAAGTCCGAGCCGAATTTCAGGATGGCCTCGACATGGTCGGGACGCGGCATCACCCGGTCCGGCGCGGCGACGATGATGTCGTGGAAGCGCAGCGTCGTGCGGTGGTGCTGGCCATAGGTCGCGAAGGTCTCGATCTCGGGAAGCTCCGGGTCCAGCAGGGACAGGACATGGGTCACCTTGCGCTCGCGCTGCGCCGGCAGCTCCTCGATGCCGCAAATCGTCAGTTCCGGGGTAAAGATCACATCCATGGTCTGTCCTTTCAGTCTTCGATGCAAATGATTGATGTCATTTTCCGTGCCCTACGCTACGGAAATGGCGGTGTTGTGATGGGTCTTTCCCCGGCGCGGGCCGGGAACCACAGTTCGACGGTCGTGCCCTTGCCGGGGGTGGAATGAATGCGCGCGTCGCCGCCGCTCTGCCGCACGAAGCCGTAGACCACGGCAAGGCCGAGGCCGGCGCCGCCCTGTTCGTTGCGGGTGGTGAAATAGGGCTCGAACGCCTTGTCCGCCGCCTCCGGCGACATGCCGACACCCTCGTCGCTCACCGCCACGACGACGCCCGTCTCGTTGCGGAAGGAACGCACGAGGATCGTTCCGCCTTCGGGCATCGCGGCGGCGGCGTTGAGGCAGAGATTGAGCACGGATTGCTCGAAGAGGGCCGGATCGAGCAGCACGGCCGGAAGGCCCTCCGCGATGTCGAAGGCGAGGCGGCATTTCTCGCCGATGGCGATCTCCAGCACGTCCGCCATGCCGCGCAGCAGCGCGCCGATCTCCACCGCGCCCGGATGGATCGGCTGCTGGCTGCCGATGGAAAGCATGCTGCCGGCGAGCGAACGCCCACGGTCGGCGGCCTTGCGGATGCGGGAGAGATGCCGCTTCTGCCGGTCGTTGAAGCCGGTCTCGCGCTCCAGCAGGCCGAGGCTTCCCGTGATGATGCCGATCATGTTGCCGACCTCGTGGCTCACCTGATGGGTCATGCGCATGATGCCGTCGAGGCGATGCGCCTTGGCCGCCTCCGCCTCCTGCCGGTCCATGTCCGTGACGTCGCGGGCAAGGAGCACGATGCCGCCGTCCGGCTGGCGGGAGAGCGAGACCTCCGTGACGCGCCCGGCCTTCGAGCGGTGGCGCAGGACGGCGCGGTCCTCCAGCGCACCCCGGTCTTCGTCCGCAGGCAGAAGGGCGGGCTCTATCTCGGGAATGGGCTCCACGAATTTCCGCGCCGGCAGCTTTCGCGCCGAACCGGACCAGCCGACGAGCTCGATGACGCGCCGGTTCATGGTGATCGGCCGGCCGCGTGGATCGAACAGCGCGATCCCTTCATTCATGTTGCGGAAGGTCGAGCGGATGGTCCGGGCGGCCGCCTCGGCGGTGCGCCGGAGACGCGAGACGCGCTCGACGCTCTCGCGGAAGGCGCGGAAGGCTTCCAGGAGCCGCACCAGCTCCGTTTCCGATCCCTCGTAGCTCGGCGTCTCGACATCCTTTCGGCCTTCCGCAAGCGCGTTCATGCCGCTCGAAAGCGAGACGATGCCACGCGAGACGCGCATCACCGAGCGGATGGAAAGAACCGCCATGGCAAGCACCAGGAGCGCGGCGAAGGCGACGATGACGAGCAGCCGGCTCAGCACGTCGGAGGTGGTGAGCAGGTCGTCGTTCAGTCCACGGGCGACGGCCTCGCTCTGCGTTTCCGTGGCATGCGACAGGTCGCGCGAGACGACATGCAGCCGCGCGACGGCCGCGCGGATCGAGAACATTTCGAGCAGGTACTGGGTCTGTGCCTCAAAGACCCGTTCGTAGGGGGCGAGCTCGGCGGCGGAAACGCGGACATCCGGCGCCGCGCGCTCGAGGCGCGGCGTGGTTTCCGCCACATAGCGGCGGCGCAGTTCGCCGAGCTGGAAGAGGCTGTCGGAATTGGAGGCCGACTGCACGATGCCGTTCAGCCGGCGGCGGAAATCCGCATCGGCGATGCCGCGCCCGGTCGCGATCTCGCCGAGCGCCGCAGCGGCTTCCGCCTTGTGCTGCTGGGCGGAATCGGCATCGGCGGCAAGCGTCGTCGTCTGGTTGCGGATGGTCTCCAGCAGTTCGACGATCCGGGCGCTGGCAAAGCCCTTGACCGCCTTCTCGCCGCTTTCCGGCTGCATGGCGCGCAGCAACACATCGACCTGCCCGACCACCGAGCGGCTTTCGCTGGAGACGCGGTAGGGCGACGTCGCGTTCATCAGGAACGGGGCGCTCGACACGAGGTCCGAGACCTGGCGGGAAACGAGGGAGGCCTTGGCGAGGCTGGAAAAGGCCTGGAGCCCGTAGGCAGCCATCTCTTCCCGCGCCCGCTGCAGGCCGTAGACGGCGATGGTCGCGAGGCTGAAGACCAGCACGCAGATGAAGACGATCGCAAACGGCAGACGGAAGGCGATCGACGAAAGGAAGGGGCGGCTGATCACGGGGCGGGCTCGCCGTCGTCCGTGTCGAGAACGTATCCCTTGCCGCGCCGCGTCTTGATATGGCGCGGCAGGTCCGGGTTGCGCTCGATCTTGCGCCGCAGCCGAAGCACGAGGACATCGACGTTGCGGTCGATATAGCGGTCGCTCTCCGCGCCGAGCCTGTCGAGGATATGCGCGCGGCTGACCGGCATGTTCGGTGTCTCGGCGAGGATTTCGAGGAGGGTGAATTCCGCGCTGGTCAGCGATTTGCCCGGATCGGAGAGGCAGACGGCGCGGCGATTCTTCAAGTCCACCGACCAGTCGCCGAGCTTGAGCGAAGCGGGCTCCGGCTCGCGCTCGCCGTCGCGCTCCGGCTTCAGCGACGGTATCGTCCGGCGCAGCACCGCCTTGATGCGGGCGGTGAGCTCGATCGGTTCGAAGGGCTTGACGACATAGTCGTCCGCCGCCGTTTCCAGCCCCAGCACGCGATCCGCTGCGCTGCCGGCGGCCGTCACCATGACGATGCCGATATTGGTCTGCGCGCGCAGGCGCTGGGCGAAGGTGCGCCCGGAGGTGCCGGGAAGGTTATGGTCGACGAGCACGAGATGCACGGTCTCATGCGCGAGCACGGCCGCGGCCGCTTCGGCCGACGGGGCGATAAGCGGCGTCCAGCCTTCCGCCTCCACGAGGTCGGAAACAAGCTCCGCCATGTCCGGATCGTCCTCGACGATCAGAATTCGAATCCGCTCGATCAGCACTGCACGTCCTCCCGCCCGCATCATAGGCGGCGCTTGTCGAATGTTCAAAGCAGCTCGTGTTATGCGGATTTATCACATTTGTAATCTTTGTAATTTTTGCCATGCGGCGGCCGCCCCGGGCTGTAAGAACGGTAACCATTCTTCGATTGCGGCAGGCGGGGAATGTGACATCCTGACTGCGGAGATTGGGACGGCGACGTTCCAAATGGGAGGAAATCGTGAAAGGCATCACCGCTTTCGGCGCGGGCATGGCCCTGTGGCTATGCAGCGTCACGACCGGCATGACAGCCCCGGCGCTCACCGTTCTGTGCGGCGTCGACGAGGACTGGTGCGCGGCGATGAAGAAGGCGTACGAGGCGAAGTCCGGCCTCGAAATCTCGATGACCCGCAAGAGCACCGGCGACATTCTCAACCAGATCCGCGCCGAGAAGGCCGCCCCGACGGTCGACGTCTGGTGGGGCGGCACGGGCGACACGCATCTCCAGGGCGGGTCGGAAGACCTTCTCGAACCCTATCGCCCGGCGCATGAACGCGACATGCTGCCCTGGGCGCAGAATTTCTTCGCCATGTCGGGCGGGCGCTCGGCGGGCATCTATGCCGGAGCGCTCGGCTTTGCCTACAATGCCGACCTCCTGCGCCAGCTGAAGCTGCCCGCGCCGGCCTGCTGGAAGGACCTTGCCGACATTTCCTATCGCGGGCGCATCGAGAGCGGCAATCCGAACTCCTCCGGCACGGCCTTCACGACGCTCGCGACGCTGGTGCAGCTCTTCGGCGAGGACGAGGCGTTCCGCTTCATGGCGGCGCTCAACCGCAATATCGGGCGCTATACGAGCGCCGGCTCCGCGCCGGTCAAGGCGGCGGCGCGTGGCGAGACGCTGATCGGCATCTCCTTCATGCACGACGCCGTCACCCAGAAGCAGGCGGGCTATCCGCTGGTGATCGTCGCGCCCTGCGAGGGCACCGGCTACGAGATCGGCGCGGTCAGCATCGTCAAGGGCGCGCGGCACCCGGAGGAGGCAAGGCGCTTCGTCGACTTCGCGCTCAGCCCGGAAGGGCAGGGCACCGGCGCGGCATCCGGCCAGAACCAGGTGCCGTCCAATGCGAAATCGACCCTGCCGCTGGCAGCGCCGGATATCTCGATGATCAAGATGGTGGATTACGACTTCGCGACCTTCGGCTCGCCGGAAGAGCGAAGTCGGCTGCTCGAAAGGTTCGACGCGGAGATCGCCGCGACGAACTGAGCGAGCTTTCACGAAAGACTTAAGAAAACCGCGGACGCGCCGCCCTCGCGGGCAGGCCGATGGCCCCCTCGTGCGCCGTTCGCAGCCGAATTCATGACCAGGCAACAGGAGGATGCCCAATGAAAATGAAGACCCTTTCCCTCATGCTCTTCGCCGGAACGGCGCTTGCCGCCCTGCCGGCGAAGGCTGCCGGCGAGCTCAACCTCATCTGCTCGGCCGACGTCGTCATCTGCGAGCAGATGAAGGGCGATTTCGAGAAGGCGCACAGCGACATCAAGGTGAACATGGTTCGCCTGTCCTCCGGCGAGACCTATGCGAAGGTCCGCGCGGAAGCCCGCAACCCGAAGACCGACATCTGGTGGGCCGGCACGGGCGACCCGCACCTGCAGGCCGCTTCCGAAGGCCTGACGCTGGAATACAAGTCGCCCAAGCTCGACGAGCTCAACGACTGGGCCAAGAGCCAGGCGGAAAGCTCGGGCTACCGCACGGTCGGCGTCTATGCCGGCGCGCTCGGCTGGGGCTACAACAACGACATCTTCAAGTCGAAGGGCTTCAAGGAGCCGAAGTGCTGGGCCGACCTCCTGGCGCCCGAACTGAAGGGCGAGATCCAGATCGCCAACCCGAACTCCTCGGGCACGGCCTATACGGCGCTCGCCTCCCTCGTGCAGATCATGGGCGAGGACCAGGCCTTCGACTACCTGAAGAAGCTGAACGAGAACATCTCGCAATACACCAAGTCCGGCTCCGCGCCGGTCAAGGCGGCGGCGCGCGGCGAAACGGCGCTCGGCATCGTCTTCGTGCACGACGCCGTGGCACAGATCGCCGAAGGCTTCCCGGTCACCTCGGTCACGCCCTGCGAAGGCACCGGCTACGAGATCGGCTCCATGTCGATCATCAAGGGCGCGCGCAACCTCGACAATGCGAAGATCTGGTACGACTGGGCGCTGACCCCGGAAGTCCAGTCGCGCATGAAGGATGCCAAGTCCTTCCAGCTTCCCTCCAACAAGAATGCGGAGATTCCGAAGGAAGCGCCGAAGTTCGAGGACATCAAGCTGATCAACTACGACTTCAAGACTTACGGCGACCCGGCAAAGCGCAAGGAACTGCTGGAACGTTGGGACCGCGAAGTCGGCGCTGCCGCCAACTGATGTCCTGAGTGGCGGCGCCCGTCTCCTCCGGGCGCCGCCTTCCCATAATCAAAGACAGCGAGGTCGGCCATGACGAATGGCAATCGCAGGCTGGACATCGTCCTGATCCTGGGCGCGGTCGCATTGACCCTTCTGCCCTGGTATCGCATCGAGAACGGCTTCTTCGGGTTCGGCTGGCTGGCCGGTTTCCCGCTTTCCACCGAGGCCGCACCCGGTCTCGTCCAGATCGCGGCGCATGGCCGCCTGTGGCTCGCGGCCGTCGTGCTGCTCCTTCTCATCGCCGGTGCAGCGCGCGGCATGGCGGACCCGATGCGCCGCGGCGCCGTGCTGGCCTGGGTGGGGGCGATCGGCGTACTATTCCTCGCGCTCCAGGGGCTGGCCATCGGCTTTTCCGGCTGGACGTGGGCGATCAGCGAAAGCCTGTTCGGCCCGCTTGCCGACGGCCAGCCCTCGATGGGCGCGGGCGCGGTGCTCAGTGCCGTCACCTTCGTCCTGATGTTCTCCTTCGGCCTTGCCGAGCGGGGCGTCATGAAGGGCGATGCCTTCGTCGTCAGCTCGATCTCGCTGCTCGTCTTCCTCGTCGCGGTCTTCGTCTTCTATCCGATCGGCAGCATGTTCATCGGCTCGGTGCAGGATTTCGACGGCTCGTTCAATCCCGACAATTTCATCCGCAACCTGCAGGATCCGAGCATCTGGAGCCTCAATTGCGTCATCGGCGCGGGCCGATGCGGCGTCGCCTGGCGCACGCTCTGGCTCGCCATCATGACGGGCCTCGGCTCCACGCTGCTCGGCCTCGCCTTCGCGCTGGTCGCCACCCGCACGCAGTTTCCCTTCAAGAAGGGCCTGCGCCTTCTGACGATCCTGCCGATCATCACCCCGCCCTTCGTCATCGGCCTTGCGCTGACGCTGCTCTTCGGCCGCGCCGGCGTGGTCACGCAGGGGCTTTCGAGCCTCCTCGGCATCGAGCCCGGCCGCTGGCTCTACGGGCTCACCGGCATCTGGATCGCGCAGGTCCTTTCCTTCACGCCGATCTCCTTCCTCGTCCTGATCGGTGTCGTCGAGGGCGTCAGCCCGTCGATGGAGGAGGCATCGACCACGTTGCGCGCCAACCGCTGGCGCACCTTCTACCGCGTCTCGCTGCCGCTGATGAAGCCGGGCCTCGCCAATGCCTTCCTCATCGGCTTCATCGAGAGCATGGCCGACTTCGGCAACCCGCTGGTGCTCGGCGGCAGCCATGGCGTGCTCTCGACGGAAATCTTCTTTGCCGTCGTCGGCTCGCAGAACGATCCGTCCCGCGCCGCCGTGCTCGCCATGGTGCTGCTCTTCTTCACGCTCTCGGCCTTCCTGGCCCAGCGCGTCTGGCTCTCCGGCAAGAATTTCGCCACCGTCACCGGCAAGGGCGACAGCGGGGCGCATATCGCCCTGCCGAAGGGGCTTTCCATCGCCGTCCATTCGGTGGTCATTCCGTGGGGCCTGTTTACGCTGGTCATCTACGGCATGATCCTCGTCGGCGGTTTCGTGAAGACCTGGGGCCTCGACAATTCGCTGACGCTCGACCACTACATCAAGGCCTTCTCGATCACCTTCGGCAATGGCACAGCCTGGGGCATCGCCTGGACGGGCGTCGCCTGGAACTCGTTCTGGACGACCATGGAGATCGCGCTTCTTTCCGCGCCGCTCACCGCCGCGGTGGGCCTGCTGACGGCCTATATCATCGTGCGCCAGAAGTTCGCCGGGCGGAACGTCTTCGAATTCGCGCTGATGATGAGCTTCGCCATTCCCGGCACGGTCATCGGCGTCAGCTACATCATGGCCTTCAACCTGCCGCCGCTGGAAATGACGGGCTCGGCGCTGATCCTCATCGCCTGCTTCGTCTTCCGCAACATGCCGGTCGGCGTGCGCGGCGGCATCGCGGCGATGAGCCAGCTCGACAAGAGCCTCGACGAGGCCTCGCTGACGCTGCGCGCCGGCAGCTTCCGCACGATCCGCAAGGTCATCCTACCGCTGCTGCGCCCCGCCATCACCGCCGCGCTCGTCTATTCCTTCGTGCGCGCCATCACCTCCATCAGCGCCGTCATCTTCCTCGTCAGCGCCGAATACAACATGGCGACGTCCTACATCGTCGGCCTCGTCGAGAACGGCGAATACGGCGTGGCGATCGCCTATTCCTCCATGCTGATCGTCGTGATGATCGCGGTCATCGCCGTCTTCCAGCTTCTCGTGGGTGAACGGCGACTCAGGCGCGAGAACCGCGTCGCCGGTCTCACCCCGTCCTCGTCCTCCCGTCAGGAGAAAATCGCATGATCAATCCCAAAGCCGGTTCCGTCACCTTCGAGAATGTGAAGAAGACCTTCGGCGCCTTCACCGCGATCCCGGACCTGTCGCTCACCATCGAGCCCGGCACGCTTGTCACGCTCCTCGGCCCCTCCGGCTGCGGCAAGACGACGACGCTCAGGATGCTCGCCGGCCTGGAGCATCCGACCGCCGGGCGCATCCTCATCGGCGGCAAGGACGTCACCATGCTGCCGGCCAACGAGCGCGACGTCTCGATGGTGTTCCAGTCCTATGCGCTTTTCCCGCACATGAGCTCGCTCGACAATGTCGCCTATGGCCTGGAATCCTCCGGCCTCTCGCGCAGGGATGCGCGGGAAAGGGCGGAGGAAGGGCTGGCGCTCGTCGGCCTCGCCGGCATGGGCCACCGCCTGCCGGCCGAGCTTTCCGGCGGCCAGCAGCAGCGCGTTGCCGTCGCCCGCGCTCTGGTGCTGGAGCCGCAGGTGCTGCTCCTAGACGAGCCCCTGTCGAACCTCGACGCGCGCCTGCGTCGTAAGGTGCGCACGGATATCCGCGAACTCCAGCAGCGCCTCGGCTTCACCGCCGTCTATGTCACGCACGATCAGGACGAGGCGCTCGCCGTCTCGGACCGCATCATCGTCATGAAGGACGGCGAGATTGCCCAGTCAGGCGCCCCGCGCGAACTCTACGAGGCGCCCGCCTCGTCCTTCATCGCCGACTTCATGGGCGAGGCAAATGTAATCGCCTGCGAGGTGATCGGCATCGAGAACGACGAGGCGAAGGTCCGCGTCGGCGGGTTCGAGCATCGCGTGCCGGCCGGGCGGGCAAAGCCCGGCGCGGCAAACCTTGCCGTGCGGCCGGGCTCGGTGACGCTCACCGAAGGGCGCGGGGAGGGGCTTTCCGGCCGCATCCTGCACTCGGCCTATCTCGGCGATCATGTCGAATACGAGGTGGAGACCGATGTTGGAACGCTCTTCATCGTCGACCACGCCGTCGACCGCATCCTGCCCGCCGCGGCGGATGCCACGCTGCAGTTCAAGAACCGCGGCATCGCCCTCATCAATACCTGACACCATTGCAAGGAACCAACGCATGACGTCGCAAGAGACGGCCCTCGACAAACGCTTCGCCCTCGCCAAGCTTCTCGCGCAGGAGGGCGGGGCGATGGCGCTGGATTATTTCAACCGGCGCGATTCCCTTGTCATCGAGACCAAGCGCGACCTTCAGGACGTGGTCTCCATCGCCGACCGCAACGTGGAGAAACTGATCCGCGACCGGGTCGAGGTCTTGTTCCCGGAAGACGGCTTCCTCGGCGAGGAGTTCGGCCTGACGGCGGGCACGTCGGGCTATACATGGGTCGTCGATCCCATCGACGGCACGGCGCCTTTCGTCAACGGCATGCCGAACTGGTGCGTCTCGGTCGCCGTGCTGCACGAGGGCGTGCCGGTCGTCGGCGTCATCGGCGCGCCTTGCCATGGCGAGCTCTATGCCGCCGCCGCCGGCAGGGGGGCGAAGCTCAACGGCAAGGTCCTGACGCTCGATCCTTCCCGCACCATCGAGAACGCCCTGACCGGCATCGGCGCCAACAGCCATGTCACGCCGGAAGCCGTGGCGGATATCGTCAGCCGCCTGCTGCAGGCAGGCGGCAACTTCATCCGCAACGGTTCCGGCGCGCTGATGCTGGCCTATGTCGCCGCCGGCCGGCTCGTCGGCTATTACGAGCCCTACATGCATGCCTGGGATTGCCTTGCCGGCTATTGCCTCGTCAAGGAGGCCGGCGGCTGGTATCACCCCTTCCCGACGGAAGGCGAGCGGCTGACGAAGGGGTCTCCCGTCGTCGCTGCCGGGCCGGGCGCGCGCGCCGCACTCGCAAAGCTCGCGCAACTGGACTGAAGGCTGCCCCCGGCCCGGAGAGGAACGATAATGCATCAACGGTTCGCCATCATCGCGGATCCGCATCTGCACAATGTGCGCGGCAACTATCGCGGGGGCCGCATCGCGGCCGACCGCCTGCCCGGCGGGATGGAGCTGCGCACGCTCGTCGACACGGTCCAGTCGACGCGCCTCTTCAACGAAAGCGAGGCGGGCTTTCGCGCGGTGCTAGACGACATCGCCGCGCGCGGCATTCGCCATGTCATCGTCGTCGGCGACTATTCCGACGACGGGCAGGACGAAAGCGTCGCCGCCTCGCTCGCGCTGATGCAGTCCTATGCCGACCGTTTCGGTATGCGGTTCTTCTCCACCGTCGGCAACCATGACGTCTACGGCTATTCCGGCCGAAGCCTCGACCGGAGCTTCCTGCTCGAGGACGGCGCTTCCTTCCTGGTCTCGGGATCGCGGCCGGATAGCGAAGGCGTGCTGTTCAACCCCGCCATGCGCTGCCGCTCCTATGCGGAGAGCCTGCCGCGCGGGCTCGGCTTCTTCCGCGACGGCGCGGCGCTGCACTGGGAAACGCCATTCGGCGTGTCTGACGATCTTGCGGACCGACAATACACCCTGTCCTCGCCGGACGGCCGCCACGAGCGCCGTTTCATCGATGCGTCCTATCTGGTCGAACCGGTGGAGGGCGTCTGGCTGCTTTCCATCGACGGCAATGTCTTCGTGCCGCGCGACGGCGATTTCGACCTTGCAGAGGAGGCCTTCGACGACAGCACGGATGCCGGTTACAACGCGCTGGTGGCGCACCGGCCTTATCTGCTGGACTGGATCGCCGATGTCTCCCGGCGGGCCGAGCGGCTGGGCAAGCGGCTGATCGCCTTTGCCCATTATCCCGCCGTCGACCCGTTCGACGCGACCCTGGAGGACGAGCAGCGGCTGTTCGGGCGAACGATCTTCGTGCGTCGGACACCTTCGAAGGATACCGCCGCGCTGCTCGCGAAAGCGGGCCTGCGGCTGCATTTCAGCGGGCACCTGCATATCGACAACGTTTCGCAGCAGGATGGCATCGTCAATGTCGCCGTGCCTTCCACCGCCGGCTATCCCGGCGGCTACCGCCTGCTGACGCTTCACGACGACGGAGCCGAGCTCGAAGCCATACGCGCGGCGGGCCTTGCTCTCGATCCGGCAATCCTCTCGGCCTATCGCCGGGAGGCGGAACAAAGCGGCCTCGATGTCGGCGACCTGCTGGATGCCGGCGATTTCGGCGCCTTCGCCATCCGGCACCTGCGCGAGATCGTCCACCATCGCTTCTTTGCGAAGGAATGGACGCCGGAAGCCCGGGCCGCCATAAAGCGCATGACGCTGGCGGACATCGCACGCGAAGGAGCGGGCGTTGCACTTTCCCCGGAGCAGGCCGCGCGGTTCGCGGCCATCCCCGCCATGCGGCTGGTCGAGGCGATCTATATCGCCCGCCACAACGCCGCCTGGAGTCTGGAAATGCCGGAGGACGAGCGCGCGACCTTCGACACGCTGCTGGATATCTGCGGCATGCCGGCCGGCGAGGGCCTCGCCGCCAGCCTCCTGCGGATGTTCCGCCGGCACTTCCGGAAGGACGATTTCCGTCGCCTCACTTTCTCACGCGACTGGGAGATCGTGACCGGATCGCCGGAAACCGGCGCCATCAGGATTGCCCGTTAGGCCGGCAGCCAGGAACAACAAGCTGATGGAAGAGGGGAAGCATCGCGCTCGCCCGGCGAAATCCGTGGCTGCGCCCGCGTCGTGGCCTGATCTTCTTTCGCCGGTCTTGCAAAGCGCAAATCCGAAAGGGTACTGATCGATATCGGCGGGCAGGGGGATGGCCTCCACCCAACGTGCAGATCCGAAGGTGGCAAAGCATGGAAATTCTGACGGCGGCCGGCCTCACGGCGCTCTTGCAGGTCATTGCGATCGATCTCGTGCTGGCGGGCGACAATGCGGTGGTCATCGGCCTTGCCGCGGCCGGCCTGGAGCCCACCCAGCGCAAGAAGGCGATTCTCGTCGGCATTCTTGCAGCGACGGTCCTCCGCATCATCTTCGCCACGGTCGCCGTGCACCTGCTGGCGATCATCGGCCTGCTGCTCGCCGGCGGACTGCTCCTGCTGTGGGTCTGCTGGAAGATGTGGCGCGAACTGCGCGGCGGGCACGAGGAGGGCGAGGACGGCGCCACGTCCGAGGGCGCCCCGCGAAAAACCTTCTTCCAGGCCGCGACGCAGATCGTCGTCGCCGACGTCTCCATGTCGCTCGACAACGTCCTTGCCGTCGCCGGCGCGGCGCGCGAGCATCCGGGCGTCCTCGTCGTCGGCCTTGCGCTCTCCATCGCCCTGATGGGCATCGCGGCCAACTTCATCGCCCGCCTGCTCAACAAGCATCGCTGGATCGCCTATATCGGCCTTGCCATCATCCTCTATGTCGCGCTCGACATGATCTATCGCGGCGCGCTCGAAGTGATGCCCTACCTTCCGGCGACCTGACCCTTCCGCCGTGGCCGGCATGGCCGCGGACACGATGTCCGGTTTCTGCGGCCTGCGCGCGGGATGCTTTCGGCCGGCTTTCGGTTGCTGCGCGAAGCGAACCGGGACAGTCGCCGAAGGGGGATTGTTTTCCCCATCAGTATTATGATTGTATTGCGGAAATGGCATCGGCGCATCGATCCCGTGCCGGGGCCTTCAAGCACAATCAAAATGGGGAACCGAAATGAACAGGGAAAAGATCAATTCGCGTATTCGCCCGCTGCTCGCCGGCGCGGCCTTCACGCTGCTGCTGGCCACCGGCGGCATGGCGCCCGCCTTTGCCGAGACGCCGGCCGATACGCTGGTCCAGGCCTGGGCCATCGACGACACGATCACGCTCGATCCGGCCGAATCCTTCGAACTGACGCCGGCCGAGTTCATCGGCAATGCCTATGACATGCTCGTGCGCCTCGACATCGCCGACACGACCAAGGTGAAGGGCGGCGTCGCCGAGAGCTGGACCGTCTCCGACGACGGCCTCACCTATACGTTCAAGCTGAAGCCGGGCATCAAGTTCGCCTCCGGCAATCCGCTCACCGCAGAGGACGTCGCCTGGTCCTTCGAGCGCGTCGTCAAGCTCGACAAGAGCCCCGCCTTCATCCTCACTCAGTTCGGCCTGACCGGCGACAACGTCGCGGAAAAGGCGAAGGCCGTGGACGAGGGCACCTTCGTCTTCACCGTCGACAAGCCCTATGCGCCGAGCTTCGTGCTGAACTGCCTCACCGCGACCGTCGGCGCCGTGCTCGACAAGAAGCTGGTGATGGAGCACGCCGAATCCACCAAGCCGAGCGACGACTACAAGTACGACACCGATTTCGGCTATGCCTGGATGAAGACCAACTATGCCGGCTCCGGTCCCTTCAAGATCCGCGACTGGCGCGCCAACGAGATCGTCGTTCTGGAGCGCAACGACAACTACTATGGCGAAAAGCCCGCGCTCACCCGCGTCATCTACCGCCACGTCAAGGAAAGCGCGACCCAGCGCCTGATGCTGGAAGCCGGCGACGTCGACGTCGCCCGCAACCTGGAGCCGGGCGACCTCGACGCCGTTTCCAAGAATGCGGACCTGACGACGGCCAGTGCCCCCAAGGGCACGGTCTATTACATCAGCCTCAACCAGAAGAACGAGAAGCTGGCGAAGCCCGAAGTGCGCGAGGCCCTCAAGTATCTCGTCGACTACGACGCGATCGGCGCGACGCTCATCAAGGGCATCGGCGAGATCCGCCAGACCTACCAGGCCAAGGGCGTGCTCGGCGCGCTCGATGCGAGCCCCTACAAGCTCGATGTCGCGAAGGCCAAGGAACTGCTCGAGAAGGCCGGCCTGAAGGACGGCTTCTCCGTCACCTTCGACGTGCGCAACACGCAGCCGGTGACGGGCATTGCCGAGTCCTTCCAGCAGACCGCCGGCCAGGCCGGCGTCAAGGTCGAGATCATTCCGGGCGACGGCAAGCAGACGCTGACCAAGTATCGCGCCCGCAATCACGACATGTATATCGGTCAGTGGGGCATGGACTACTGGGATCCGAACTCCAACGCGGAAGCCTTCACCTCGAATCCGGACAATGGCGACGACGCCTCCGTCAAGACGCTCGCCTGGCGCAATGCCTGGGACATTCCGGAGCTGACGGAGCAGAGCAAGGCCGCCCTTCTGGAGCGCGATTCCGACAAGCGCGCCGAGATGTACAAGAAGCTCCAGCAGGAGGCGCTGGACACCAGCCCCTTCGTGATGATCTTCCAGCAGATCGAGGTCGCCGGCGTTCGCGGCAAGGTCAAGGGCTACACGCTCGGCCCGAGCTTCGACTCCAACCCGCTGGCCCCCGTCAGCAAGGAATAGGCCGGAAGGACGATTTCCTTGAGCATGTCTGACACGGTAAAGCCGGCAGGGCGCGCCAAACGGCGCGCCTATGCGAGGCTCAAATCGGTTGCCGGCTTCCTCGTGGTCGTCGCCACGACCTATCTCGGCCTTCTCGCCGTCACCTTCTTCATCGGCCGCGTCGTGCCGATCGATCCGGTGCTGGCGATCGTCGGCGATCGCGCGCCGGCCCGCGTGGTCGAGCGCGTGCGGCAGGAGATGGGGCTGGATCTGCCCTATTATCAGCAGTTCTGGCTCTATATCAAAGGCGTCTTCCAGGGCGACTTCGGCACCTCCGTGCTGACCACCAATCCCGTGATGACGGACATCCGCCGCGTCTTTCCGGCGACGATGGAGCTTGCCTCCGTCGGCACCATCATCGGCGCGGTCATCGGCATTCCGCTCGGCGTGCTGGCCGCCGTCCGGCGCGGCAGCATCTCCGACCAGGTGGTGCGCATCGTCGGCCTCATCGGCTATTCCGTGCCGATCTTCTGGCTCGGGCTTCTCGCGCTCCTCGTCTTCTATGCCCGCCTCGGCTGGGTTTCCGGCCCCGGCCGCATCGACGTCGTGTTCGAATATACGTTCACACCCGTCACCGGCTTCTTCCTGATCGACGCGATCCTCAACCGCGACTGGGCCGCCTTCCGCGACATCGTCTCGCACATCATCCTGCCGGCCTCGCTGCTCGGCTATTTCTCCATGGCCTATATCAGCCGCATGACGCGCTCCTTCATGCTGAACGAGCTGGGGCAGGAATATATCGTCGCGGCGCGCGCGAAGGGCCTGCCGGAAAGCCGCATCATCTGGGGCCATGCGCTGCGCAACGCCGCCGTGCCGCTCGTCACGGTCATCGCGCTCTCCTATGCCGGCCTTCTCGAAGGCTCGGTGCTGACGGAGACCGTCTTCGCCTGGCCGGGCCTCGGCCTCTACATCACCAATTCGCTGCAAAACGCCGACATGAACGCGGTGCTCGGCGGCACCATCGTCATCGGTTCCGTCTTCATCGCCATCAACCTTCTCTCCGACGTGCTCTACCGCATGCTCGACCCCCGAACGAGGACCCGATGAGCGAGGCCACCATGACCCGCCGCGAATGGCTCCTGACCGACCGGCCGCAATCGCGCCTTCAGGCAAGGCTCGGCCGCGCCTATGTCGCCTGGCGGCGCTTCACCGCCAACCGGCTCGCCGTTCTCGGCCTGCTGATCATCCTCGGCCTCGTCTTCCTTGCCGTTTTCGCCCCACTGCTCGCGCCTCATTCGCCTTATATCGGAGACCTCGCCAATGCGCGCCTCCTGACACCCGGGCCGGGCCACTGGCTCGGCACGGATGACCAGGGCCGCGACATCCTCTCGCGCCTCATCTACGGTTCGCGCCTCACCTTGCAGGTCGTGCTGCTGGTGGCGGTCATCGCCGCGCCGCTCGGGCTTCTGGTCGGCACGGTCGCCGGCTATGCGGGCGGCTGGGTGGATGCGGTGCTGATGCGCATCACCGATATCTTCCTCGCCTTCCCGAAGCTCGTCCTGGCGCTCGCCTTCGTCGCGGCGCTCGGGCCCGGCATCGGCAACGCCATCATCGCCATCGCCATCACCTCCTGGCCGCCCTATGCGCGCATCGCGCGCGCCGAGACGCTGACGGTGCGCAATTCGGACTATATCCTCGCCGTGCAGCTCATGGGCGCCTCGCCCTGGCGCATCGTGCTGCGCCATATCATGCCGCTCTGCATCTCCTCGCTCATCGTGCGCGTGACGCTCGACATGGCAGGCATCATCCTTACCGCCGCCGGTCTCGGCTTCCTCGGCCTCGGCGCACAGCCGCCGCTGCCCGAATGGGGCGCGATGATCGCCTCCGGCCGCCGCTTCATCCTCGACCAATGGTGGGTCGCCGCCATGCCGGGCTTCGCCATCCTCGTCGTCAGCCTTGGCTTCAACCTGCTCGGCGACGGCCTGCGCGATGCGCTCGACCCGCGGGGGAGCGGCCAGTGAGCGCGTTGCTGACCGTCGAGGACCTTCGCGTCTCCTTCCCGACGCGCACCGGCGTCGTGGAGGCCGTGCGCGGCGTCTCCTTCGCCCTCGGCCGCGAGCGGCTCGGCATCGTCGGCGAGAGCGGTTCCGGCAAATCACAGACCGGCCGTGCCATCATGGGCCTCACCGCCGAGCATGGTGTCATCGATGCCAAACGCCTCGAATTCAACGGCATCGATCTCCTCAAGGCGTCGAAGGCCGAGCGGCGGGCGCTGCGCGGCAAGCGCATCGCCATGATCCTGCAGGACCCGAAATATTCGCTGAACCCGGTCATGACCATCGGCCGCCAGATCGTCGAGACGTTGCGCGCGCACGAGCCCGTCGGCCGGGTGGAGGCGAAAAAGCGCGCGCTCGACATGCTCGCCGCTGTGCAGATCCGCGATCCCGAGCGCGTCTTCGATCTCTATCCGCACGAGGTCTCCGGCGGCATGGGCCAGCGCGCGATGATCGCCATGATGCTCGTCGCCGGCCCGGAACTGCTGATCGCCGACGAGCCGACCTCGGCGCTCGACGTGACGGTGCAGCTCGACGTGCTTGCCATCCTCAACCGGCTGGTCGCCGAGCGCGGCATGGGGCTGATCTTCATCTCGCATGACCTGCGCCTCGTCTCCTCCTTCTGCGACCGCGTCATCGTCATGTATGCCGGCCGTATCGTCGAGGAGCTGCCCGCCGAGAAGCTTTCCGAGGCGCAGCATCCCTATACGCGCGGCCTTCTCAACTGCATGCCGCAGATCGGCGCCGACCGGCATCCGCTGCCCGTGCTCGACCGCAAACCGGAGTGGCGGACATGACGCCGGCCCTCGCTATAAACGGCCTCGGCGTCGTCTACGATGACTTCACGGCGCTCGACGATGTCAGCCTTTCGGTCGCGCCGGGCGAGTCCTACGGCCTCGTCGGCGAATCCGGCTCCGGCAAGTCGACGCTGCTGCGCGCCGTGGCCGGCCTTGCGCCGGTCTCCCAAGGCACGATCACCGTGGATGGCGCGCCGCTCGGCAACAAGCGCGACAAGGCCTTCTACCGCAAGGTCCAGATGGTCTTCCAGGACCCCTACGGCTCGCTGCATCCGCGCCAGACCGTCGACCGCCTGCTCCTCGAACCGCTCGCCATCCACGGTTTCACCGATACCGAAAGCCGCATCGTGCGGGCACTCGACGAGGTGGGCCTCGGCTCCGGCTTCCGCTTCCGCTATTCGCACCAGCTTTCCGGCGGCCAGCGCCAGCGCGTGGCGATCGCCCGCGCGCTGATCCTCGAACCCTCGATCCTGCTGCTCGACGAGCCGACCTCGGCGCTCGATGCCTCGGTGCAGGCCGAGGTGCTGAACCTTCTGGAACAGCTTCGCGCCGCCCGTAACCTCACCTTCGTCATGGTCAGCCACGACCTTGCCGTCGTCACCCATATGTGCGACCGGCTGATGGTCATGCAGAATGGCCATGCCGTGGAAGAGCTGACCGCCGCCGATCTTGCGGCCCGCAGGGTGACGCAGGACTATACGCGCGGCTTGCTTGCCGCCAGCGAAGGCTTCCAGCGCACCGGCTGAGTCACGGAACGCAAGCGATCCCGCTATTTGCTGTTGACGTCCGCCCGCCTTGCCATCGACCGGGCTTTGCGCAAGATGGCGCCGTGGAACGAAGCAGAGGGGACGAGGTGAGCGCAGGAAAGCCCTCCGGGGCGAAGCAGGCTGCCGGACGCATGACGCGCGAAGCCTGGATCGAGGCTGGCGTCGAGGCACTGGTCGAAGAGAGCATCGGGCACGTCAAGATCCAGGTCCTGGCAAAGAAGCTCGGCGTGTCGCGCTCCAGCTTCTACTGGTTCTTCACAGATCTGCACGCCTTGCAGCGCGAATTACTGGACCATTGGCTGCGCAAGAATACCGGCCCGATCATCGAGCGCGCCCTGCGTCCCGCCGCATCGGCCAATGAAGGCGTCTGCCATATCTTCGAATGCTGGGTCGATCCCGCGCTTTTCGATCCTCCACTGGATGCCGCCGTTCGCGCCTGGGGGCGCATCGACGCCACGGTGCGCGCGGTCGTCGAGCAGGCGGACGATCAGCGGATCGACGCCATAAAGCGGATGTTCCTGCGCTACGACTATCCGGAGGAAGAGGCCTTCACCCGGGCGCGCGTCCTCTATTTCACGCAGGTCGGCCATTTCACGCTCGGCATCGGCGATAGTCGCGACGAGCGCCTCAGCCACCTCCGCTCCTATCTCCTGACCTTCACCGGCCGTCCGGCCACGGAAGGCGAGGTGGAGGATTTCACTGCCGTGATGCGCCGGCTGCTGCCCGACGGCTGATTTCCGTTCACCTCTGTACAGACGATTTCCCCAGCCCTTTGCACTCGCGTGGAAGGAGCGCGGATGTTTTCCGAGCCCCAATGGACATTTATGTACAGAGAGGATAAGAAATTCATCCAACGACAGGCGCGGGCCTGTCGGGAGGGGGATTCATGAGGAAAAATCCGACCGTCGCTTTCTCGGCGAAGCGGCTCTACCCTGCAAAGGATGGAGTGCGATGACGCGGCATTACTCGGCGCTTTCACTCTTCAAGGAAGGGCTTGCCGGCCAGAAAGGCTGGCAGCAGGCGTGGCGCTCGCCCCAGCCGAAGCCGCGCTACGACATCCTCATCATCGGCGGCGGCGGGCATGGGCTGGCGACGGCGTACTATCTCGCCAAGGTCCACAATATCCGCAATGTGGCAGTCATCGAGAAGGGCTGGCTCGGCGGCGGCAATACGGGGCGCAACACGACGGTCGTGCGCTCCAACTACTTCTTCCCCGAGAGCACGGCGCTCTACGAGATGGCCCTGAAGCTCTATGAAGGGCTTGGCCGCGACCTCAACTACAATATCATGCTTTCCCAGCGCGGCATTATCACGCTCGCCCACAGCGAGGCGGAGATGGAGATGGCGGCGCGCACCGTCAATGCCATGCAGATCAACGGCACGGATGCCGAGCTCTTCGGCATCGAGGACGTGCGACGCGTGCTGCCGCTGCTCGACATGTCGCCCGATGCGCGCTACCCGGTCTTCGGCGGCGTCTGGCAGGGCAGGGCCGGCACGGCGCGGCACGATGCGGTCGCCTGGGGCTATGCGCGCGCCGCCGACCGGCTGGGCGTCGATATCATCCAGTCCTGCGAGGTCGAGGAGTTCCTCATCGAGGGCGGTCGATGCCGCGGCGTGAAGACGAGCCGCGGCGAGATCCGCGCCGAGCGGGTCGGCATGGTCATCGCCGGCCATTCGTCCCACCTTGCGGCCAAGGCCGGCTTCCGCCTGCCGATCACCTCCTATGCCTTGCAGGCCTGCGTTTCCGAGCCGATCAAGCCGGCGCTCGATACGGTCGTCCTGTCGCCGGCCACCGGCACCTATGCCAGCCAGTCGGACAAGGGCGAGCTCGTCGTCGGCGGCGGGCTTGACCGCGTTCCCTCCTACGGCCAGCGCGGCAACCTGCCGATGCTGGAGACGGTGATCTCGGGGCTGCTGGAAATGTTCCCGAGCTTCCGGCAATTGCGGTTGATGCGGCAATGGGCCGGCATCGTCGACGTCACGCCGGATTCCTCGCCGATCCTGGGCGAAAGCCCGCTGCCCGGCCTCTTCCTCAATTGCGGCTGGGGGACGGGTGGCTTCAAGGCGATCCCCGCGGGCGGCACGCTGCTCGCCAATCTGCTCGCCACCGGCAAGCACCACGACGTCAGCCGCCCCTTCGATCTCGACCGCTTCGCCCGCGGACGGCTGATCGACGAGGCCGCCGGCTCCGGCATCGCGCATTAGGAGGACCGGATGCAGCTTTTCCCATGCCCCTTCTGCGGGCCGCGTTCCGAGACGGAATTCCACTTCGGCGGCGACGCTGGCAACCACCGCCCGGAAGGTTTTCGCGACGTTACGGATGGCGAATGGACCGCCTACCTTCATGAACGGAACAACCTGCGCGGCGCGGCAAACGAGATCTGGATGCACATGACCTGCGGCGAAGTGTTCCGCATGGAGCGCGACACGGTGCACCACGGCATTGCGCGGTCCTTCGCGCTGACGGAAGGAGACGGCGATGACCGCTTGGCGCACTGAGGGCGGGACGGCCATCGACAGGACGCGGCCGCTGCGCTTCACCTTCGACGGCAAGATGGTGGATGGGTTTGCGGGCGATACCGTCGCCTCCGCGCTGCTGGCGGGCGGTGTTTCCGTCCTCGGCCGCAGCTTCAAGTATCACCGCCCTCGCGGCCTCTGGGGCGCCGGCGTCGAAGAACCGAACGCGCTGGTCGACATCGTCGGTGCCATGCCGAACACGCGGGCGACGCAGGTTCCGGCCGCCGATGGCCTCGCCGTGCGCAGCGTCAATGCCGATCCGAGCGCCGAGAAGGATCGCCACGCCTTCCTCGACGCCTTCTCGCGCTTCATCCCGGCGGCCTTCTACTACAAGACCTTCATGTTCCCCGACTGGCACCTGTTCGAGCCGCGTATCCGGCAGATGGCCGGCCTCGGGACGCTGGATGCCGGCTTGCGCGAGCCGTCCTTTGCCGAACAGGTCAACCATCATTGCGACGTGCTGGTGGTCGGCGCCGGGCCCTCGGGCTTGCTCGCGGCGCGCAAGGCTCTGCGGGAGGGCCGGCGGGTCGTGCTTTGCGACGACGGGCGGCAGGTGGGCGGCAGCCTTCTTCATCGCGCGGCGACCATCGAGGGCAAGCCGGGGGCGGAGTGGGCTGCGGACGTCGCAGCGGAACTCGTGGAGGCAGGCGCACTGGTGCTGGCAGGAACCACGGCTTTCGGCATCTACGACCACCGCCTCATCGGCCTCAGCCAGAAGGGCGCGGATGGTGCGCCGGACCGGCTCTGGCGGGTCCGCGCCGGGTCCACCGTGCTCGCCACCGGCGCCATCGAACGGCCGCTGCCATTCGGCAACAACGACCTGCCGGGCATCATGTCGGCGGAGGCCGCGCTCGTCTATCTCCGCCGCTTCGGCGTCGTCGCCGGGCGCAAGATCGTCGTCGCCACCAATAACGGCCTTGCCTATGAGGCGGCGGAAGCGCTGGCGGGCACCGGCGCCGAGGTCACCGTCGTCGACTATCGCCCCGATGCCCCGGCACCCACCGGGCTGCGGGTGCTGAAGGGCCTCACCGTCGTCTCTGCGAGCGGCCGCGGCACCGTCAGCGCCGTCCGGCTTTCCAATGGCAGCGTGCTGGAGGCGGATGCGGTGCTCGTTTCCGGCGGCTTCACGCCGACCGTGCATCTCTATTGCCAGGCACAGGGCAAGCTCGACTGGCGCGACGACATTCTCGCCTTCGTGCCCGGCCGGCCGGTGGAGGGCGTCGAGGTGGTCGGGGCCGCGGCCGGCGATTTCGGCCTTCCGGCGGAGCTTGCGGAGGGGGCGACCCGCGATTTCGGCATCGTCGCCGCATGGCCGAAGCCCGGGGCGAAGGAGCGGGTCTGGATCGACCTGCAGAACGACGTCACCGCCAAGGACGTGGAACTGGCCGTCCGGGAAAACTTCGTCTCCGTCGAGCACCTGAAGCGCTATACCACGCTCGGCATGGCGACCGACCAGGGCAAGACCTCGAATGTCAACGGCCTCGCGCTGATGGCCGAGATCACCGGCCGCCGTATTCCCGAAGTCGGCACGACGACCTATCGCCCGCCCTTCACGCCGGTTCCGCTCGCCTCCTTCGCGGGCGCCCGGTCCGGCACGCTCATGAACCCGCTGCGCCGCCTGCCGCTCGAAAGGGAGCACCGGGCGGATGGCGCCGTCTTCCGCGAATATGGCGGCTGGCTGCGGCCGGCCTATTATGGCGAAGGCCCCGCGGAGGCCCGCATCCAGGCCGAGGCCGCGGCGGCGCGCAAGGGCATTGCGCTCTTCGACGGCTCGCCCCTCGGCAAGATCGAGGTCATCGGCCCGGATGCCGCGCCCTTCCTCGACTTCATCTATTACAACACCGTCTCGACGCTTTCGCCCGGCCGTTGCCGCTACGGCTTCATCCTCAGCGAGGCCGGCAATATCTATGACGACGGCGTGCTGGTGCGCCTCGACGAGAACCGCTTCGTCGTCTCCTGCTCCTCCTCCCATGTGGCGGGCGTGCACGCCCTGCTGGAGGAATGGCGGCAGGACCGTTTCGACCGCAGCCGCATCTTCATCCACAATGCGACAGCGGAAATGGCAACGCTGACGGTGTCCGGCCGCGAAGCGCCGGCGCTGATCGCCGCGCTCGGCCTGAATGCGGCGCTCGACGATGCGGCCCTGCCTCATATGGCCGTCGTCTCCGGCGCGTTCGAAGGAGCCCCGGTGCGGATCGCCCGCGTCAGCTTCACCGGCGAACGGTCCTACGAGATCTCCGTTCCGGCCGACCATGCCGCCGCGCTCTGGTCGCGGCTGCGGCGGGAGGGCGAGGCTTACGGCGCGACGCTGCTCGGCCTCGAAGCGCTCATGATCCTGCGCGCGGAAAAGGGCTATGTCGTCATCGGCAAGGACACGGACGGAACGAGCCGGCCGATGGATTTCGGCCTTGCCGCGCCGCTGGAAAGAAAGAAGGTCGAGTTCATCGGCCGCCGTTCGCTGATCACCGAGGATGCCGCGCGAGCCGATCGCCGGCAGTTCGTCGGGCTCGAGGCGGTGGACGGCAAGGGCGCGCTGCCGACCGGCGCGCACGGTATCGAGCGGGCGTCGGGCAGCCTGCGCAGCACGGGCTATGTCACGTCGAGCTATTTCAGCCCCGCGCTTCAGCGGCCGATCGCGCTCGGCCTCATCGAGCGCGGCCTTTCGCGCATGGGCGACGTCATCGAATTGCAGCATCTGAAGGAGGTGCGACACGCCCGCATCGTCGCGCCCTGCGCCTTCGATCCGGAAGGAGGCCGCCTCCATGCTTGACAATTCCCGCAAATGGCGGCCGGAACCCGACTGGGCGGACGCGCTGCTCGTCGCGCCGTCGCTCCGCATCCGGGCCGTCACCGGCCTGCCGCAGCATCTCGTCAGCGGCAATATCGAGCGCTTTCTCGCCCGGCACGGCCTTGGCACCGATATCGGCGCCTTCGGGCTTGCCTCCGGCGGGCGGTATGCGGTGCGCGTTGCCCGCGACCGACTGCTCGCCGTGGGCGTTCCGGCCTCCGAATGCCCGGCCGGATGGCACGATGAGGGCTATGCCGTGACGGCGGTAGGCTCGGCACTGCGCGTCCTCGAAGCGCGCGGGCAGGGTGTCCGCGATCTCATCGCCCGCACGACGGCTGTCGATCCCGATAATGGCGGCCCCTGTGCGGCCTTGCAGTTTTGCGGCCTGACATGCAGTGTCTATTTCCACGGGGATATGCAGACATTGCGCATCCACGTGGACCGGGGACTTGCTGCTTATCTATGGGAATGGATGGAACGCCAGCCGCTGCTTTCGAGCAGGGCCGGCGGGGGCTGAGGAGAACCCGGTTTCGAACAAGAACGACCCGCAATGGTGCGGGCGCAAAGGGGAGTTGAACTATATGAAAAGCATTCTGATCCTCGGCACGGCCCTCGGCCTCGTCATGGCAACGGCCGCGCGGGCGGATGACCTGACCATCGCCGTGGCCGGCCCCATGACCGGGCCGCTCGCCACGATCGGCGACCAGTTCAAGCAGGGCGCGCAGGCTGCTGCCGACGCCATCAACGGCAAGGGCGGCGTGCTCGGCCGCCAGATCAAGCTGCAGTTCGAGGACGACCAGTGCGACCCGAAGCAGGCGGTCTCCGTGGCCAACCGCATCACGGCCGCCGGCATCGGCTTCGTCGACGGCCACGCCTGCTCGGGCTCGAGCATTCCGGCCTCCGCTGTCTATGCCGAAAACGGCACGCTGATGATGAGCCCCGCTTCCTCCAACCCGGTCATGACGGACGATGCCGCCGCCAAGGGCTGGGCCAACATCATGCGTCTCTACACCCGCGACGATGCCCAGGGCGCCTTCATCGGCCCGTGGATCGCCCAGCAATATGCCGGCAAGAACGTCGCCGTCCTGCATGACAAGACGGCCTACGGCCAGGGCGTCGCCGACGCCGTGCGCGCCACCATGAACGAGAAGGGCCTCAAGGAAGTTCTCGCCGAAGGCATCAATCCGGGCGAGAAGGACTACAATGCGCTGGTGACGAAGCTGAAGGACGCCAAGGTCGATGTCGTCTATTTCGGCGGCTATCACCCGGAAGCGGGCCTCATGCTGCGCCAGGCGGCCGAGCAGAACTACAAGTTCCAGCTCATCATGCCCGATTCCATCGCATCGCCCGAATTCTGGCAGGTCGCAGGCCCGGCCGGCGAAGGCACGCTCTTCGTCTTCCCGTCCGATCCGCAGGCCAAGCCCGAAGCGAAGGAAGCCGTCGAGAAGATCAAGTCCGGCGGCTTCAAGCCGGAAGGCTTCACGCTCTTCTCCTACGCCGTCATCCAGGCCTTTGCGCAGGGCATCGAGCGCGCCGGTTCGGACGATCCGACGAAGGTTGCCGAGGCGCTGAAGAACGGCCAGTCGATCGACACCGTCGTCGGCACCGTCACCTTCGACGAGAAGGGCGACCTGAAGAACGCCAGCTACGACATCAACCGCTGGAGCAACGGCGCCTACGCCCCGATCGCCCAGTAAGCCTGCAAACAGAAAGGGCGGGAACTCGGGTTCCCGCCCTTTTCACATGGAGCGGCCGAAAGGCCGCTTTTTTATTTCAGGCGTAGCGGGCGATCGCGAGGTCCGTTGCGTCGATGTCCGGCTTTTTGCCCGAGACGAGGTCGGCGATGACGCGGGCGGAGCCGGAGCTCATCGTCCAGCCGAGCGTGCCGTGGCCGGTATTGAGGAAGAGGCCGGCGATCTTCGTCGGGCCGATGACCGGCGTTCCGTCCGGCGTCATCGGGCGCAGGCCGGACCAGAAGCTGGCCTTGGAAATGTCGCCGCCGGGGAAGAGGTCGGTGACGGAGTGCTGAAGCGTGAGGCGGCGCGGCTCGCCAAGATCGTTGGTATAGCCGGAGATTTCCGCCATGCCGCCGACGCGGATGCGGTCGCCGAGGCGGGTGATGGCGATCTTGAAGGTCTCGTCCATGACGGTCGATTCCGGCGCGCGCGAGGCATCGACGATCGGGATCGTCAGCGAGTAGCCCTTGACCGGATAGACCGGCAGGTGGATGTCGTGCGGCTTGACGAGGAGCGGCGAGAAGCTGCCGAGCGCCACGACGACGGCGTCGGCCTCCAGCCTGCCATGTGCGGTGATGACGCCACGCACACGGCCGCCCTCCACATCGAGCCCGCGGATGATGCTGCCATAGTTGAAGCGCACGCCAAGCGCCTCGGCCTTCGCGGCCAGCGCATTGGAGAACTTGAAGCAGTCGCCGGTCTCGTCCTTGGGCGTCAGCAGGCCACCGACGATCTTCTCGCGCACGTGCCTCAGCGCCGGCTCGACGCGGATGCAGCCCTCGGGATCGAGCACTTCATAGGGAATGCCGTCGGCGGCGAGCGCCTTGACGTCCTTGGCCGAGGCGTCGAGCTGCGCCTGGGTACGGAAGAGCTGCAAGGTGCCCTGCATGCGCTCGTCATAGGCGATGCCCGTTTCCTCGCGCAGCGCGGCGATGGAGATGCGGCTGTAGTCGGCAAGGCGCAGCATGCGGCTCTTGTTGATGGCGTAGCGGCCGGAGGTGCAGTTGCGGAGCATCTTCACCATCCAGGACAGCATGGCGCCATCGACCTTCGGGCGAAGAATCAGCGGTGCGTGTTCCATGAACAGCCATTTCAGCGCCTTCATCGGAATGCCGGGCGCGGCCCAGGGCGAGCAATAGCCGAAGGAGACCTCGCCGGCATTGGCGAAACTGGTCTCCAGCGCCGGGCCGGGCTGGCGGTCGACGACCGTGACCTCATGCCCCGCCTTGGCAAGCTGGTAGGCCGACGTGACGCCGACGATGCCGGCGCCGAGAACGATGACTTTCATGGTATCCTCATTGGAAAGAAAAGGCTTTGTTTTTTGTTTTCAAGGCAGTCGCGGGAACGGCGGATGTTTTCCGCGAACCTGCCCTAGCGGTATTGCCGCTCGTATCGGTGGCCGAGGCTGGTCAGGATCTCGTAGGCAATGGTGCCAGCATCGCGCGCCACGTCCTCCAGCGTCTGGTGCGAGCCAAGCACTTCCACGAGGCTGCCGAGCTTGAGGCGTCCTTCCGGCAGGGCGGAGACGTCGATGGTGATGCTGTCCATCGAGACGCGGCCGACGATGGGCAGGCGAACGCCATCGCAGAAGACGGCGCCGCGGTCCGAAAGGCTGCGCAGCATGCCGTCGGCATAGCCGGCCGCGATGGTGGCAAGGCGGGTGGAGCCGGTCGTGACATGCGTGCCGCTGTAGCCGATGCGCGTGCCGGCGGGCACGGTGCGCGTCTGCACCACGGCGATGTCGAGACGCACGACGGGCTCCATGGGGTTGGCGCGTCCTGCCGTCGGCGCGCCGCCGTAAAGCGCGATGCCGGGACGGGCGAGCACGCCGTGATAGGTCTTGCCGAGGAAGACGCCGCCGGAATTGGCAAAGCAGACGAGAAACTGCGGGAAGTCCGCCGTAACGCGCTCCATCTCGGCAAGCTGACCGGCGTTCTGGTCGCTGTCCGCATCGTCGGCGGAGGCAAGGTGGCTCATGACGAAGAGAATGTCGATCCCGCCTTCAGACTTCACCAGTTCGGCAAGGGCGGCCCGCTCTTCCGGCGGCACGCCGAGGCGCGACATGCCGGTGTCGAATTGCAGGACCGCCGGCAGCCTGCGGGCGAGCATCCGGGCGGCATCCGCCCATTGCCGCCACTGCTCCAGCGAGTTGATGACCGGCACGATACCGTCCCGCGCGGCGGGGAATTCATTGCCGGGCTGGAGGCCGTTCAACACGAAGACGGTCGCGTCGGCGGCAAGCAGCGGACGCAGGGCGAGGGCCTCGACGAATTGCGCGACGAAGAAATCGCGGCAGCCATGGGCATAGAGCCTTTCGGCGACCCGGGCGGCGCCGAGCCCATAGGCATCGGCCTTGACGACGGCCGCGGCACGTGCCGGCGCGACCTCGGCACAGAGCCGTTCATAGTTGCGGGCAAGGGCCGCCAGATCGATGGTCAGGTAGCCCGATGCGCCACCGGCGCCGGCCGCTTCGCTCTGCCTGTCTGTTCTCGTCACGCCGTCCATGTCCAGCCTCCCGCATTACGCGCAGCCTAGTGAAACGATCGTGAAATTGCCGACGAAACAGCGCTTGATTGTTGTGTGCGGCTATGATTTTTGAAAGAAACGACGACAGTTTGGAATGATATGCAATGACCGCTCTCGACGCCATAGACCGCAACATCCTGCGCCTTCTGCGCCTCGATGCACGCATGAGCAATGCGCGGCTGGCGGCCGAGGTGGGCCTGTCTCCCTCGGCCTGTCTCAGGCGTATCAAACTGATGGAACAGGCGGGCGTCATACGCGGCTATACCGCGCTGGTGGATGCCTCGAATGCGGAATCGACCATCGCCGTCATCATCAACATCACGCTGGAACGCCAGACGGAGGACCACCTCGACCGCTTCGAGGCGGCCGTGCGAAAACACCCGGAAATCCGCGAATGCTTCCTGATGACGGGCGGCTCGGATTACCTGCTGCGCGTCGAGGTCGCCAATGCCGGCGAATTCGAGCGCATCCACAAGGAAATCCTCTCGGCGATGCCCGGCGTCTCGCGGATCCATTCGAGCTTCGCGATCCGCAACGTGCTGGCGACGAAGCCGCGGGGACGGACGAAGCGCGCCTGACGCTGCCGCCTACGGCAATGCGCGGGCGACCTCGGTTATCACCTTGAAGGCCGTATCGGCGTCGTCGCGCGTCATCTCGAACTGGCCCGCCTGGAAGCGGATGGCGATGCGCCCGTCGACGCGGGTCTGCGTGAAATAGATGCGGCCGTCGTCGTTGATGGCGTTGACGAGGGCGATGTTGTGCCGGTCGGCGTCTCCCGCGCCCTTGTGGCGGAAGGAGAAAAGCGACAGGACCGGCTGGCTGACGATCTCGAAATCGGCCTCGGCGGCAAGCCGCGCCGCGAGCTCCGCCGACCATTCGACATGGTTGCGGATCATCGCGCGCAGCCCTTCCAGCCCGTGGTAGCGCATCAGGAACCAGAGCTTCAGCGCGCGGAAGCGGCGGCCGAGCGGCACGGACCATTCGGAATAGTTGACGATGCCGTCGTGGCCGTGGGTTTTCAGATATTCCGGCTGGATGGCCAGGGTGCGCACCTGATCCTCGGGGCTGCGGATGAACTGCACCGAGCAGTCGAAATTGGCGCCGAGCCATTTATGCGGGTTGAAGACGATGGAATCGGCCGCCTCTATGCCCTCCCAGAGGGTACGGAATTCCGGGCAGATCATGGCCGAGCCCGCCCAGGCGGCATCGACATGGAGGTAGAGGCCATGCGCCTTCACCACCGCCGCGACCTCGGCGATGGGATCGCAGGCGCCGATGGAGGTTCCACCGGTACAGGCGATGACACCAGCGGGAATGTGGCCGGCCGCAAGGTCCGCCCTGATCGCGGCGTCCAGCGCTTGCGGGTCCATGCCGTTCAGCGCTCCCTTGGTGGGAATGCGCACGAGGTTCGCTTCCCCGATGCCGGCAATCCAGATCGCCCGGTCGATGGAGGTATGCACCTGCCCGGAGGCATAGACGCGAACGGCGCCGTGCGCCGCCAGCCCCTCGCTGTTGCCCTTCCAGCCGAGCGCCTTTTCCCGCATCACCAGCACGGCGGCGAGCGTCGCGGTGGAGGCGGAATCCTGGATGACGCCGGAAAAGCCGTCCGGCAGGCCGAGCGCCTTGCGCAGCCAGTCGACGACGCGCGTTTCCAGCTCCGTCGCCGCCGGCGAAGTCTGCCAGAGCATGCACTGCGCGGCGACGGCGGTGACTAGGTAATCGGCGATCACCGAGACCGGCGCGGCATTGGCCGGGAAATAGGCGAAGAAGCGCGGATGCTGCCAATGGGTGATGCCATCGGGGATGATGCGCTCGAAATCGGCGAAGATGGTCTCCATCGTCTCGCCGGTTTCCGGGGCGGCATCGGAAATCTGCCGGATGATGTCGCCGGGTTTCGTCTGCGCCCGCACGGGTCGGTCGCGCAGCCCTGCACGGTAGTCGGCGCCCCAGTCGGCGGCGGTTCGCGACCATTGGCGGAATTCTTCGCTGTCCATGTCCTCTCCCTTTATGCCTATCGTTCTTCTCGGCGCTCGGGCGATGATTTGCAATGCCTGCGGCGGCGATGCGGGCAGGGGCGCGGGTTGAGTTCACGGGGCGAAGCATGTACCAAGCCGGAGGCTGCATCCCAGCCATTCCCCATCCCGTTCGGCAGACACGAAATCCCATGTTACGAAAACTCTACGCCTGGACCCTCTCGCTTGCCGGACGCAAGGCCGCGGAAGCCTGGCTTGCGCTTATCGCCTTCGTCGAAAGCTCGGTCTTCCTGGTGCCGGCGGATGTCCTTTTCCTGCCCATGGCGCTCGCCCGGCCGGAGCGGGCCTACCGCTATGCCTTCGTCGCCACCGCGGCATCGGTGGCCGGCGGCATCGCCGGCTGGATGCTCGGCTATTATGCCTATGAGGCGGTCGCCAAGCCCGTGCTGGAATTCTACGGCAAGCTGGAGGCCTTCGAGCAGCTGAAATCCCATGTCACCGAGGGGCAGCTCAACCTTCTCCTCGTCACGTCGGGCCTTGCGCACCTGCCGCCGATCAAGATCGTGACGATCCTTGCGGGCGTCGCGCATATCAAGCTCTGGCATTTCGTGCTGTCGGCGATCGTCGCGCGCGGTTTTCGCTTCTATCTCCTCGCCTTCCTGCTGCGCCGCTACGGCGAACCGATCCAGGCCTTCGTGGAAAAGCGCCTCGGCCTCATCCTCGGCGCCGTGGCCGTCGGCCTCATCGTGCTCTACGTCGCCTATCATCTGCTGGCCGGCTGATCCTCCGCGACGGCAAGGACGACGATGCGGGGCAGGAGGCAGAAGGAGAGCCGCATCCTGCGGCCGCGCGCCGTCACGGCCTCGCCGCGCGCAAGATCGACACCGATGTGCTCGTAGCCGAGGATTTCCCCGTCCAGCGGATAGGCGGCCTTGTAGACCGCCTCCTTCGCGCTGAAGAGAAGGCGTGCTGCAAGGCGGGGATGGACGCCTTCAAGGACATCGCCGGGCATTACCGCCAGCGCGGCGATCTCGTCCGGCAGCGGCTCGGCCGGCTCGACATCGATGCCGAGCGAGGCAATATCGGCCTTGCGGGCGACGGCCGCGACGGCCATCTCGTCGTCATGGGCGAGCGAGCCGGCGAAGCCCGCCGGCCAGAGCGGGTCACCCGCAGGACCGCGTCCGATCGCAACGGAAGTCATGCCTTCCGCCGCCAGCAGACCCCTCGCAAGCGCGCGGGCCGCACCGCTTGCACGCCGGGCGACAAGCCGGCGGGCCGGAAGGGCGACGGCCTCTTCCGGCAGGAGAAGGGCCTCGTCGCCCGCCCGGATAAGCCGGCAGCCGAGCCGCACCGCCGGCGGGGCCAGCCGCTCCATCTGCGCCAGCAGCGCGGTCTCGGCCGCGCTGTCGCTCATTCGGCCGGGACCGGTCTGGCGAAGGCGTGGAGCTTGGCCGGATTGCCGCGCCAGATCGAGTGCGGTTCGAGGATCTCGCCCTTCATCACGAAGCAGTCGACATCGGCGATCGAGCCTTCGCCCATCGTCACGCCGTAATGCACGAAGGCGGAGGGGCTGAGCGTGCAGCCATTGCCGATGCGGATATAATCCGACTTGAAGGCGCCTTCCTCCAGCGAATGGGCTTGGATGACGCAGCCTTCGTTGAGCGTGGCGTCGTCGCCGATCTCCACCAGCGAGCGTTCCGTCAGGTTGGCCCCGCCGTCATAGACGCGCCTGCCGACCTTGACGCCCAGCGCCCGCAGGATCATCGGGCGGAACGGCGTGCCGGCGAAGAGTCGCACGATGGGCGAATCCGACAGCTTCCAGTGTCGCTCGTGGCGCCAGAAATCGACGTCGTAGATGGTGGTCATCTGCGGCCGGAGCCTGCGGAAGCGAAGGCTCGCCCATTCCATCAGGATATAGAAGGGGATGGTGACGGCCGCCGTCAGCACGACGGCGACGAAGAGCGCCACCTGCGCCCATTCCGTATAGTAGTTGAGCGCCCGGTCCCAGATCGCCAGCGTCACGAACAGCATCGTCCACTGCACGGCGATGAACATCAGCGCGGTTACGAGGTTGTGCCGGTTCTTGTGCGGCAGGCGGGCGCGGCGGTCCTCGTCGCTGACACCCTGGATCAGCTCCTTGTCGCGCTTGACCATGCGCGGGATCTCGAACGGCGGGGAGCCGAGGAGGCCGACATTCTCGCGCAGCGGCCCGTCGATGGGCACCATGACCTTGGTGCCGAGAAGGACGTTCTCCCCCGTCCGCCCGTCGGGCGGATAGAAGATGTTGTTGCCGAAATAGTTGCGCTCGCCGACCTTCGTATGCTCGAGCCGGAAGGCGGAGGCCGACTTGTGCACGTTGATCATGTAGAGGCCGTCGGAGACCATGGTGCCGGTCCCGATCTCGCAGAACAGCGGATTGTCCTGCTGCTGGTTGCTGCCGAAATTCGAGCCGGTCTGCACCACCTTGTTGAGGTTCCAGCCGAGCGCCCGGATATAGTGGACGACGGCGGAGCTGTCGCCGAAGATCAGGTTGAGCAGACGCGCATTGGTGCCGGCCTCGACGATGGACTGGAGCCAGAAATGGAAGCCGTACATCCGATAGGTACGGCCCGGCTTCAGGACGAGGCTGAACAGCCGCGGCAGCACCAGGGCGACGAAGGCGAGGGCGGCGATGAGAGCGATGAGCGTGACCGTCGTGCCGATGGCGACGATGCCGATCGATTCCTGGTAGTCGTCGCTGACATTCTGCCAGTAGCTGTGGAACCACAGCGGGAACGGCGTGACGACAGCAAAGAGCGTGATGAGCTGCACGGCCTCGTAGAGGATACGCCGCGTCTTGGAGAGCGTGACGACCGGCACCTTGCAATAATCCGCATTTGTCGGGACCGCGGGCGAGCCGTGCCAGTGCGCGTCATCGGGAACATGCTGCCCGCGCTGGAGCGAGGAGGCATGGCCGAGCTGGGCGCGGTCGCCGATGGAGGTATCGATGTCGATCGCGCAGCCGACGCCGACGAAGGCGTCGCGGCCGATGGAGATGGGCCCCGTATGGATGTAGCCGGCCTGCGCCCGGTAGCCGAGAAGCATCGATTCCTTGCGCAGGATCGAACTCTCGCCGATAGAGATGAGATCGGTGCAGACGGGGATCGTGCGACATTCGATGGTGGTGCTGCGCCCGAGCCGCGCGCCGAGCAGGCGCAGATAGAGGCTGTAGAGCGGGCTGCCGCGGAAGAGGACGACCGGCGCGGTGCGGATCAGCGTCTTGACCACCCAGAAGCGATAGTAGCGAAGCCCCCAGATCGGGAAGCTCTCGGCCTTCCATCGACCGACCAGCAGCCACTTCATAGCGACGGCAAAGCCGGACATGCCGAAGAACACGGCGGCCGACAGGATGGCGCAGCGCAGATAGAGCCGAACCGGATCGTCGAGCATGTCGTAGACCCAGTTGAGGCCGTAGTTCAGCATCCACAGGCCGAAATAGCTGTAGAGGCCGTAGAAGGCGAGCTGCGCCGCGCCGCTGGTCCAATAGGCGAGGTTTGAAGCGCGGTGGGTGAGGCAGGGCTCTTCCACTGCCGCAGCCTCTTCCTCGGGGCCGCGCAGGTGCCGCGCGAGGCCGGCCACCGTCGGATGCATGTAGATGTCGCGCATCGAGGTGGTCGCCCACTCCTTGCGCGTGCGCAGCTTCGCGCAGAAGCGGGCCATCAGCAGCGAGTTGGCGCCGAGATCGTCGAAGAAATGATCCTCGGCGTAGATGTCGTCCATCTTCAGCACGTCGCGCAGCGCTTCCGTCAGGAAGCGCTCGTCGTCGGTGGACGGCAGGATTTCCTTGCGCTCGGTCCCGAGGCGAAGGCTCATGGGCTTCGGCAGCTTGCGCGTATCGACCTTGTCGGACACGGTCATCGGCAGGGCCGGAAGCTCCTCCAGGAAGGAGGGCACCATGTAGTCGGGCAGGCGGCGGCGCAGTTCCCTGCCGAGGTCGGCGCGGGCAAGCGTGTCCGTGCCGGATTTCAGCGCATAGTAGCCGACCAGCTCGACGCGGCCGGGCTCGATCTCCCAGGTGGTGACGGCCGCCTGCGCGATGCCGGGCTGGTCGAGCAGCACGGCCTCGATCTCGCCCAGCTCGATGCGATAGCCGCGGATCTTCACCTGCGTGTCGATGCGGCCGTGATATTCGATCTCGCCATCCGCATTGATGCGGCCGAGGTCGCCGGTGCGGTAGATGCGCTGCGAGGGATTGTTCGGCAGGCCGATGAAATCGGGGATGAACTTCTGCGCCGTCAGGTCCGGCCGGTTGAGATAGCCGACCGCGACGCCGATGCCGGCGATGCCGATTTCACCAAGCTCGCCCGGCGCCGTCAGTTGCGGCGCCTCGGCATCGAGGATGACGATGGAATAGGTCGGCAGCGGCGCGCCGATCGTCACAGGGCGCTCGGGCGTGAGATAGCCCATGGTCGCCGTCACGGTCGCCTCGGTCGGGCCGTAGGTGTTGAGGATCTGCCGGCCCGGCTTCGACCAGCGCGTGACGAGGTTGTGCGGGCAAGCCTCGCCGCCGACGAGGATGGCGCGCAGGCTCGGCACGTCGCTCTCGATGGAGGAAAGCAGCGTCGGCGAGCAGGCCATGCAGGTGATGTCGTTGGCGCGCAGGAAATCCGCAAGCTCCTCGCCGACCAGCGTCATGCGGCCCGGCGCGGGGACGACGGTGGCGCCGGCGGCGAAGGGCACCCAGATCTCCTCGGTGGAGAAGTCGAAGGCGATGGTCATGCCCTGGTAGACGCGGTCGCCCGGGCGATAGCCATAGGCATCGGCGGCGACGCGGACGAAGTTGCAGATGCTCTGGTGGCGCACCGCCACGCCCTTCGGTCGGCCGGTCGTGCCGGACGTATAAAGGATGTAGCAGATGTCGTCTTCGGAGAAGCCGACTTCGAGCGGCGTATCCGGGTGCCGGGCGGCCTCCGGGCAATCGGCCGCGATCACCACATGGGGGACGGAAAGCCCGGCGGCGCGCGCGGCATAGCCGGCAATGGTGACGACGAGGCTGACGCCCGCATCCTCGACGATGAGCGACATGCGCTCCTCGGGGAAGGCCGGAGCGAGCGGCACGAAAGCCGCACCCGCCTTCATGACGGCGAGGATGGCGATATAGGTCTCGGCGGAGCGGTCGAGCAGCAGGGCCACCCGGTCGCCGGGCTTGACGCCGCGCCCGGCGAGCAGGCGCGCGAAGCGGTTCGCGGCGGCGTCCATCTCGCGATAGGTCCAGACGCGGCCGGAATCGAGCACGGCCGGCGCGTCCCCAAAGGTTTCGGCAAGTCCCTCGAAGACGCGGGAAAGCCGCTCTTCCGGCTGGCCGGCGCGCGGCGAATCGGGACCACAAAGGATCTGCGGCATCGGGCCGCTCTCGGTCGTGTCCATCACGCCCTGGCTGAGGCCGCGCAAATGGGTGCCTGCGTCGTTCATATTCGAAATCCTGCTTGTGCCATGTCCGGCGAGGTGACGTTCGGCAGTGGCGCGCCCTTACCGGCGCGGGACCGCTCGGATCGTCCGGCGGGGCCGTTGGCAGCCGCCGTCGTCATCGTCGTCTTATTCGCGCCTTACGCGCGCTTTTGCTAAAAGAAAAGCGGAATTTTGAGGCAGACAGACACGAAACGATATCAAATTCTCGTGCTGTGCTTCCTTTGCATGGCAATCAGGCCCGAAGGGCCCGCGCCGGGCTGAGGCGGAGGGCGGAAACGGCCGGCACGAGCGAGACCAGCACCGCCAGGAACAGGAACCAGAGGGCGAGGGGAACGTCCTCGCGCGCGAACTCCACGGGCATGCGAACGGCGGTCGTCGCGGCCAGCGAGGCGGAGATCGCCTCGGCGGCGGCATAGCCGACGGCAATGCCGAGCGCAAAGCCGGCAAGGAAGAGCACGAACAGCTCGCCCCAGACGATGGCCAGCACCGAACGCCGCGGCGCGCCGAAGGCCCTCAGCGCCCCGATCTGCCGCTGGCGCGCCCCGACATGCATGACAGTGACGAGCAGGATTGCCGCGATGACGATCACCTGCGTGCCGATGGCGATGGCGAGGAGGAGGCTGCGCGCATCGCCGAGCGTCGCATAAAGCCGCGTCAGCACTTCGGCCGGAAAGACGGCAAGCGTCGTCTCGCCGCGATATTCCTGCCGCAGGCGATAGGCGTCGGCGACCGTTTTCGGCTTGACGAGAACGGCCGGAATCCCCGGTGTTGCGGCATCGAAATGCTCATCAAGGCCCGCATTCGCATCGACATGGGCTTCGTGGTCGTGATCATGATCATGATCCTCGTGGGCATCTCCCTCGTGATCGTGATCCTCATGGCCGGCCTTTTCCTCCATGCCATGCAACTGCCAGACCGCACGGATCGGCACGAGGATCGCCCGGTCCCAGGCCGTGCCCGTCGGCGCCATCCGGCCGGTCACGGTATAGGCGATCTCCGTATGGGTATGGCCGCCTTCGTCGGCGGCACCGTGCATCGGCTTGATCTCCGCGCCGAGACGCTTGGGCACGTCCGCACCGACCACGGCCTCGCCGAGGCGGGTGAAAAGCGCGCCCTCGGCAAGCGCAGGCGAGAGGGCGGAGACAAGCGTCGTCGTCGTGCCGACCACCGGATATCCGTCCGCCGAATCGCCGAAGCCGACCGGCGCGGCGAAATCGACGCGCGGATCGTCCGATAGCTTGGCGAGCACGCCGCCCGACATCAGCGGCAGGGGCGAGGGCTGGAGGAAGACGGCCGAAAGGGCAAGCTGGGTCTCGCTGCCGGCCGCGCCGACGAGCAGGTCGAACTTTTCCGCCGCCCGCGCGCTGCCGAGCCGCACCGCGCGCTCCTGCAGCGTGACGGTGACGCTGAGCGCGACGGAAAGCGCGATCAGCGCCACGACGGCGAGCGCGCCCGCCTTGAAGCGGCGAAGGTCGGCGAGGATGAAACGGATCATGCTGCAAGCGCCTTCGCGCTGTCCTCGACGATCCGGCCGCCCGCAAGGCCGATGCGCCGGTCAAGCCGCTCCGTCAGGGCGGGATCGTGGGTGACGGCGATCAGCGTCGCCCCTTCCGCCCCGGCAAGCTCGACGAGGAGGTCTGCGACGGCCTCACCCGTGCGCCCGTCGAGACTGGCGGTCGGTTCGTCGGCGACGATGACGCCGGGTCTCGCCAAGAGCGCCCGCGCCACGGCGACGCGCTGCATCTCGCCGCGCGACAGGGTCTCTATGGCCTGCTGCGGCCGCGCGATACCGACCGTGTCGAGGAGCCGGAGCGCCCGTTCGCGCTCGGCCGGCTCCAGCCGCCGCGAAAGGCGGATCGGCAGCACGACGTTCTCCAGCGCCGAAAGGCCGGGAAAGAGATGGAAATCCTGCATGACGAGTCCGATATGCGCCGCGCGGAACGCATCGCGCCGGCCCGTCGGAAGGCGCGTGATGTCCGTTCCGCCCCAGGAGACCGTTCCGCCGGTCACGCGCTCGAGGCCGGTGATCGCATTCACCAGCGTGCTCTTGCCCGAGCCGGATGCCCCGGTGACCGCAAGCTGCCCGCCGGCCGGAACGTGGAGGCGGCCGATGGCGAGGACCGGCGTTTCGAGGCCGGAAAAGCGCATGGTGAGATCGGCAATGTCGAGCGAAAGCATGGGTCAGACCGTATCGAAGGAGGCTTCGCGCAGGCGAAGCTGGCTGACGAAGCCGGTTTCCGGGTCGATCCAGGCGCCGTATTCCAGCACGCCTTGGGCCTCGATCGGGGCATTGTACTGCACGAAGGTCTGCCTGCGCGCGAGATAGACGACGAGGATGTTGTCCGGCCAGTCCGCATCGGAAGAGCAGAAGGGGCAGAGCGACATCGGGATTTCGGTAAGGACGAAGAAATTCGCTTCCGCCTTCAGCGGCGGCGCCATGAAGCCCTTCACGGTGACGTCCGCGCCGTTCAGCCGCTTCACCTTGTCGGAGAATTCGAGGCCGAGCACGCCGAAGCTCTTGTAAAGCTCGCCGAAGCCGAGCCTTTCCGCCGCGCGCGCCGGATGGGCGAGGGGAAGGGCGGAGAAGGCCGCAAGCGCTCCCAGAACCTGCCGCCGCTTGAACATCTGTCGCATGGTCGTCTCCATGGTCGGCCCCTCATCCGCCTGCCGGAGCCTTCTCCCCACACGGGGAGAAGGAAGGGGTGAAACCGCTTTGCCGCCACCCCACTCCTTGCGGGAAAGGGGGGGCAGCGGGACGGGGGACTTTCCCCCGGTACAGTCTGACTACTTCTTCGCCGCGCCGAGTGCGAAGGCGTCGGCCAGCACGCGGTAGACATCGCTCTGTTCCATGTAGCCACGGAACCCTTCGGCACCCGGGCCGGCGGCCTGGAGCACGATATCGTCGACGGCATGGACGCCGGTGTCCTCATCCTTCGGGATATTGCCCTGAACGAAGACCGCGCCGGGCACATCCTTGTAGGCCTCGTTGGCGACATATTCCTTGTTCTCGTTCTGGATCGCCGGAACGAAGGGGCCGTCGAGCTTCGGACGGAAGGTCTCGTAGTGGTCCGGGCCGTTGTTGGCGGCCATGAACAGGCGGCGCGAGACGTCGACGCGGTCCGGATAGCCGTCGCCGTCCTTGTCCTCGTAGTTCGGGAAGCCGGCATTGTCATAGGTGCCGACCTTCTCGCGCATTTCCGTACCGGGCTTGTTATCGTCGACCGTGCCGATGATGGCGACGCCATGCGTATGGTCGCCGGTGACGACGATCAGCGTATCGGGATTCTTGTCGGCGAATTCCCGGGCGACCGCCACGGCCTTGTCGAACTCGATGGTCTCGACGAGAGCGCGATCCCAGTCGAGCGGATGGCTCATCTTGTCGACCGAGGCGCCTTCCACCATCAGGAAGAAGCCTTCCGGGTTCTTAGAGAGCTTGTCGAGCGCGGCCCGGGTCATGTCGACGAGGCCCGGCTGGTTCGGGAACTTGTCGACGGTGCCCTTCTTGAGGAATTCACGGTCGAGCGTCACGTCCATGTTGCTGGTGTGGAAGAGGCCGAGCAGCCTGTTCTGGTTCGAGCCGGCGGCAGCGGCAAGCTCGGTCTTGTCGGTCGCCAGCGCGTAGCCGGCATTCTTGAACTCGGCGATGTAATCCTTGTCGTCCTTGCGCTTGGAGCCCGGCACGTCCTTGGAAAGGAAGTAGGCCGAGCCGCCGCCGAGGATGACGTCCGGCTGGACGTCGAGCATCATGCCGACGATCTCCGCCTTGTCGGCGCGCTTGCGGGTGTGGGCGACCACCGCTGCCGGCGTCGCGTCCTCCAGCTCGGCCGTCGAGACGATGCCGATGGACTTCTTCGTGGTGCGGCGCAGGGCTTCGGCGATGGTCTCGACCTTCGGGTCGTCGAGGCTTGCGGGCGTGCGGTCGGCATAGACGCCGAGCGCGTTGACGCGCGCCTTGTGGCCGGTCATGTAGGCCGACATGGTGTTGGCGCTGTCGGTGGCGATCGAATGGGTCGAGGAGGTGCCGATGAAGGCGACCGGCGGGATGTCGTCCATGGCGAGGCGGCCGTTCGCCTTGCCCTCGGTCATGCCCTTGGACATGATTCGCGCGCCCGTGCGGTGGGCGACGGAAAGACCGTCGGCGACGAGGAAGATGATGTTCTTCGCCTTCGGCTGGGCGGCGGTCTCGTAGACGTCCCAGTTCACCGATTTGGTCTCACCGCCGGCGGAAACCTCCACCTTGTAGGCGCCGGCCGCCGCGACGGAAAGGTCGCGCAGGATAAGCGCGGAGCCGAGGACCTTGTCGTCCTTGTCCTTTTCTTCAGCAACGAATTCGGCCTTCTTGCCGAAGACGGTTTCGTAGTCCTGGCCGTTGACGGTGATCTTGACGTCTTCCGGCTTCACGACGGCATCGAACTCGACCTTGAAGTCGAAGGGGGAGCCGGCGAGGATGGTCGCGCGGTCGAGCGGGTAGACGGTCGCGGCATTCGCGGCGCCTGCGAGCATCGTTGCCGATGCGAGAGCGAGGAGGAGTTTACGCATGGGAGGGCCTCTCTTGAGCGGTGCGTTACCCCTTGCGCATAAGAAGCCTACATGACGTGCGTATTACAGTTGGCCGTCCGCTGTGGACAACCGGCCTATCCCTTTACCGCGCCCGCCGTCATCGAGCCGCTGATCTGGCGGTACATGACGAGGCCGAGCAGGAGCGGGGGCAGGGCGCCGACGATCATCACCGCGGAGGCGACGCCCCATTGCACCCCGCCGCCGCTTGCGGCGAAGAAGAAGGACGCGCCGACGGTGATGGGCACGGCCTTGGAGGTCGTCAGCATCAGGCCGAAGAGGAATTCGTTCCAGGCGGTGATGAAGCCGAAGATGAGGCTCGTCACGATGGCCGGGCGGCAGACGGGCGCGAGAATCGTCACGAGGATCTGGAAGCGGCTCGCCCCGTCCACCAGCGCCGCCTCGTCCAACTCTTCCGGCACGTCGTTGATGGCGTTGACGAGGATGACCAGCACTAGCGGCAGGTTGACGATGGTGAGGATGAGGCCGAGGCCGATGAGCGTATCGAGCAGCGCCAGCCACTGGAACATCATGTACAGCGGAATGGCGAAGATGATCAGCGGCACGGCGCGCAGGTTGACGATGAGCGGCAGGAGCGTGCGCTCGCCGAGCTTGCCGCGGGCGATGGCATAGGCGGCCGGCAGCGCCAGCACGACCGCAAGCCCGGTCCCGATCAGCGAGACGGCGAGGCTGTTGAAGAGATAGAGGAAGATGTTGAGCCGGTCACTGACGGTGAAGACCGTCGCGTAATTCTCCAGCGTCGGCGCCTTGATCCAGAGGCCGGGATTGGCGGAAAGCTCCCGCGCGCTCTTGAACGAGGTGACGAGCGTCACGAGGATCGGGAAATTGAGGGCGAAGGCGGCAAGGGCGAACACCGCCCAGCGGAGCGCTCGGATCATCGGCCTTTTCCTTTGCGGCGGGCGGCATAAGCATTGAGGCCGTAGAGCACCACGAAGGACGCGGCGAAGAGGATCACCGAGGCGGCGACCGCCTTGCCGATCGCGCCCTGCTTGAAGAAGGCCTCGTAGATATAGATCGACAGCGAGGCGGTCGCCCCGCCCGGGCCGCTGCCGGTCAGCACATAGACATTGTCGAAGACGCGGAAGCCGTCGATGAAGCGGATGAGGAGCGCGACGGCGATGGTCGGCATCATCAGCGGCAGTTCGATATCGCGCAGGCGCTGGAAGGGGCTGGCGCCGTCGAGCGTCGCCGCCTCGGTCACCTCCACGGGGATCGCCTGGTAGGCCATGTAGAAGAGCAGGAGCGCGAAGGGCGTCCATTGCAGCGTCTCGATGGCGACGAGCGTCCAGAATGCGGAATCGACACCGAGGAAGGAGATGCTGGCCCCGAGATAGGCCCAGAGATAATAGGGCACCGGGCCGACGAATTCGTGCAGCACGAGCCGGTACATGAGGCCGACGAGGGCAGGGGCCACCATCAGCGGCATCATCAGGATCGCCAGCAGCCAGCTTCGCTTCTCGATGAGCGGGGAAAGGAAGATGGCGAGGAACAGGCCGAGCGCGCATTCCAGCACGGCGGTGAGCAGGCCGAAGCGCAGGGAGAACCACGTCGCCCGCCAGAAGGCCCCGTCGGTGGCGACCGCGACGAAATTGCCGAAGCCGGAAAGCGTCGGCTGGCGCAGCGTCTCGAAGGTGACGTCAGAAACGGAATAGATCAGGTTGACGACGGCGGGGAAGCCGAGGAACAGCAGGAGGAAGGCGACGAGCGGCGTCGCCAGCATCCGGAAGGCGGGAGCCTCGATCTGTCTTCTCGTCGTCGCCATCGTGTCCTCTTCTGGATAGTCGGGCCAAGCCCCCCTCTGCCTGCCGGCATCTCGCCCCCACAAGGGGGAGAAAGCAGGAGGCTTGCTCGCCGCTCGAAATCGAGTGCTAACGGAGCGGCGGATTAAGCCCCTCCCCCTTGTGGGGAGGGGTCTTCCTACCCGAGCCTACTGCTTCAGCAGCTCCGCCATGCCCTTCTCGGTATTGGCAAGGGCATCGTCGAGCGACTGCTGGCCGGACCAGTAGCCGGTGAACTCCTTGGCCTGAAGCTCATAGACCGAGAGCGCCTTGGCGGAGGTGCCGCCGGTCATGACGTAACCGTACTTGCCGGCGAATTCGCCGAGCTTGACGAGGTCGGGCCGCTCCTTGGCGACCTCGGCCACCACTTCGGGCGTCAGGGCCGGCGCGCCGTTGTTGCGGGCGTAGACCAGCGCGGCTTCCTTGGAGGAGAGCCACTTCAGGAACTTCACCGCACCGTCCTTGTGCTCGGCATTCTTGTTGAGGCCGAAGCCGAGGCCGTGGATATGGGTGAAGCGGCCGGCCGGGCCGGACGGCGGGGCGACGGTGTCGGTGACCTCCGCGACGGTCGGCGACTTCTCCTTGCTGGTGAGGTCGCTTGCCGCGGCGTTCCATTGCAGCATCGCCGCCACCTGGCCGGAGGCGAAGGCGGCATTGGCTTCCGCGAATTCGTAGGAGAGCGAATCGCGCGGCGTCGCGCCGTTGTCGTAGAGCAGCTTGTAGATTTCGAGGCCCTTGCGGTAGGCGTCGGAATTGACCGTGATCTTGCCGCTCTCGTCCATCCAGTCGCCGCCATAGGCGCGCGGCACGGACTGCCAGACCATGATGTTGAAGAGGAGGTTCTTCAGCTGGAGCACGGTGCCGTAGCGCGTCGGGCTATCCGGGTTGACCGCCTGGGTGAAGTAGAGCGCAGTCGCGGCATAGTCGTCCCAGGTCCATTCGTCCGGCATCTTCGGCTCGAGCTTCTTGCCGAGCAGCTTTTCGGAGATCTCGCCATATTTCGCCCTGGCCGCATCGTCCTTCATCAGCGCGTCGATGAGGTCCGTGCGGTAGTACATGAAATGCGCGGAAAGGTCGGTCGGGACGCCGTACTGCTGGTTCTGGTACTGCATGGTGGCGAGAACCGCATCGCCATAGACGGCTTTCGCATCGTCGGAAAGCTGGATCGGCTCCATGAAAGGCGCATAGCGGCCGATGGAGTAGGTCGCGAGCAGGTTGACGTCGAAGGCCTTCGAGCCGGCGGCAAGGTCGGCCTGCAGCTTGTCCCAGAAGCCGTCGCGGTTGAAGAACAGCAGCTCGACCTTGTCGGCATCCGCCGTGTCGGACTTGGCGTTATAGGCATCGGCGGCGGCGCGCAGCGCCACTTCCTCCGGGCCGCCCGGCCAGCCGAGCACCGTGACCTCGGCCAGCGCGGGGCCTGCCAGCAGGCCGAGCGCGCAGGCGGCATAAAGTGCCTGTTTCATCTTCGCATAGATCATTGTCCGTTCTCCCTCATGGTTGCCGGGCGACGTTGCGCCAGGTCTGCGATGCCGATGACTCCCGCATTTTCCGCAAGAGCGGCGGTATGAAGCGAAGGCTTGAGGCGCGGCGGCACGCTGTCGAGCGCCCGCTCCATCGCCGAAAGATAGCCTTCCGCAAGCCCGATGCTGCCGCCGATGACGATGCGGCGCGGATCGAGCGCGAGCTGCACATTGCGGCAGAGATTGGCCGCCTGCCGGGCCGAAGCCTCGACGACGGCCTTCGCCCAGCCTTCCCCCGCATGCGCGGCGGCGAAGACCTCGCGGGCCGTGGCATCCGGCGCATACGTGGCCGCCTGCGCGGCGATCCAGCGGCCGGAGACGCGATCCTCCAGCGTCTCGCCGGGATGGTCGAGGTCGCGGAGCTGGCCGAAATGGCCGCCGAGCCCGCCGAGAAGCCGCCCGCCGGTGACGATGCCGCCGCCGATGCCGGTGGAGATGGTAAGGAACACCATGTCCTCACGCCCGCCCGCGCCGAAGGCATATTCGCCCCAGGCGGCGGCCTGCGCATCGTTGGCGGCGAAGACCGGCGCATCCGTGAAGCGGGCGATGGTCGCGACCAGAGGAAATCCGTCGGGAATATTAAGCGTCTTGCGGTTCAGCGCCGACCAGTGGCCATCGTCGACAATGCCGGTGACGGCGACACCGACCGCGTCATAGCGGCCCTGCCAGGTTTCGATCGCGGCAAAGAGCACGGCGAACCAGTGGGCTGGGTCGCCATCGGCCGGCGTCGGCAGGCGCACGGTGTCGAGAACGCTTGTGCCGCGCACCAGCGCCGCCAGCATCTTCGTGCCGCCGACATCGATTGCGAGGATGGCGTCCGGCGCGGCCATGGTTCAGGCCCCGCTCGCCTGCGCATCGTCGAGCGCGCTGCGGAACCAGGAGGTGACATGTTCCGGCCGGGTGATGGCCGAGCCGACGACCACGGCATAGGCACCGGCCGCATGGGCCTTCACCGCATGGTCGGTCGTGCGCACGCAGCCTTCGGCGATGACATAGGGCGTCAGCGCCCGCATGCCGCGCATCAATGCGAAGTCCGGCTCCGTGGGCTCGACCGGGCCGGTATAGCCGGCAAGCGTCGAGCCGACGATCTCCGCGCCCTCGGTAAGCGCCCGCTCGGCATCGGCAAGGATGGAGCAGTCCGCCATAGCGACCTTGCCGGCCGCGTGGATACGCTCGATCAGCGCGCGGGTGGAGACGGGGCGCACGCGGTCCGTGGCGTCATAGGCGATGATATCCGCGCCGGCGGACGCCAGCGCCTCGACATCCTCGATGAACGGGGTGATGCGGACGGGGGAATCGTCGAGGTCGCGCTTGACGAGGCCGATGATCGGCCGGTCCGTCGCTGCGCGGACGGCCCGCACATAATCGGCGGATTCGATGCGCAACGCGATGGCGCCGCCATCGAGCGCGGCGAGCGCGAAGCCCACCACCATGGCCGCATTGTCCATGGCGCCGCCCTTGACCGGCTGGCAGGAGACGATCAGGCCGTTTTCGAGCTGACTGAAATCGAATGGCACCCGCATCCTCCCGGCTTCGCCGCACGTTCGCCCTGTCCTTGCGATCAGGACGGGTCGACGGTAGCAGGATGAAACCGGAATGCAACAGGAATTAAACTGGTATTATCGCGTCAGCTCGATGACGAAGTCGTAGACGTCGCCGCGATATTTCGTCTGGGTGAACTCGACGATCTGGTCGTCGGCGAGGAAGCAGCGGCGTTCCATGGTCAGAAGGCTGGTGCCCTCGGGCGTTACGAGCAGCCGGCGTTCCTCCTCCGTCGCCGGCTTCGCCTGCATGCGCTGCATGGCGCGCACGGGCATGGCGCCATGAGCGGCGAGATATTCGTAGAGCGAGGCGCCGATGGCCTCCGGGTCGGGAACGAAGCGGGCGGGCAGGGTCGCGGTCTCGATGGCGATCGGCATGGTATCGGCCGTGCGCAGGCGCCTGAGCCGCACGACCTTCTCATGGCCGGGAATGCCGAGCGCCATCATCTCGGCGGGCGAGGGGCGGCTGATCTCCCGGGAAATCCAGACGCAGCCGGGTTCCAGCCCGCGCGAGCGCATGTCCTCCGAAAAGCTCGTCATCGTCGCGAGCGACTTTTCGAGGCGGGAGGAAACGACGGTCTTCGCCCCTTGCCGACGGTCGAGCAGGCCGTCGGAAACGAGGTTGTCGATGGCCTTGCGCACCGTGACGCGCGAAAGGCCGAGGCCGGTGCTGAGGTCCCGCTCGCTGGGGATCACCGCGCCGCGCTTCAGCACGGATTCATCGATGGCGGTCTTCAGCGCACGCCCGAGCTGGCGATAGAGCGGCTCGCCGCTCGCAAGGGAAACGAGCCCGGCCAGAAATTGAAGGGTCGCCTGATCGCTCATGAGGGCACCTGTCGTGACGGGCTTCCCTTATGCAATATTTTTCGCCGGTGTTGAACTGGTATTATTCCGACCTCATCCAGCGTTTTCACTATTGACGGAAGAAGCCTACCGCATCTCTTCGACGAAGGGGCAGGCGGCTCGCCTGATCAGCGGATTTCGCGTGCCAATGCCTGCAGGCGCTTGAAGGCATCGTAGCGCCTGGCGTGAAGGGCCTCGGTTTCTCCTGTCGCCGGCAGGTAGCTGCGGTCGGTGGCCGAAAGGGCCGCCATCGCCGAGCGCACGTCGGGGAATGCCGCGCCGGCGACGCTGCCGAGAATGGCCGCGCCGAGCAGCACGGGCTCCTCCGACCGCGTGGCGAGCAGCGGCTTGCCGGTCGCATCGGCCAGAAGCTGGCGCACGAGATCGAGCTGGCCCGCGCCCCCGCTGATGACGATCTTCTCGACCGGCGCTCCGGCCGCAGCCTGCGCGTCGATGATCTGGCGCAGGCCGTAGCCGATGCCGCAGAGACCGGCGACATAGAGCGCGACGAGATTGTCGATACCGCGCTCCATCCCGAGGCCGACGATGGCGGCGCGGGCGTGGGGATCGGCGAAGGGCGCGCGGTTGCCGAGGAATTCCGGAACCACATGCAGCCCGTCCGCGAGCCCCGCGACGCCGGAAAGCGTTTCCGCCTTTTCGGCGGCAAGTTCCGCCAGCAGGACAGGCAGGGAGAGGCCGCGCGATCCGGCGAGCGCAGAGGCTTCGCCCGCCGCCGGGTGGAAGGAGAGAAGCTGCTCGATGGCCGCGCCCGCCGCCGACTGTCCGCCCTCGTTGAGCCACATGCCCGGCACCATGGCCGAGAAATAGGGGCCCCAGACGCCCGGCACGAAGACCGGCTCGTGGGTGGAGGTCATGGTGCAGGAGGAGGTGCCGAAGACATAGCCGAGGCTGTTTTCCGGCGGGCCGTCGACGCCCACCGTGCCGATGCCGCCCGCATGGGCATCGATCATGCCCGCGCCGACGGGCGTGCCGGCGGCAAGGCCGAGTTCCGCCGCCGCGCGTTCGGTGAGCCCCGCGCCGACCGGCGTGCCGGGCTCGACGACGGTCTGGCCGATACGGGCGAAATCCTCGTCGGCAAGGATGCCGAGGCCGATGGCGTGGAAATAGCTCGGTTCCCAGCGCTTTTCATGCGCCAGATACGTCCATTTGCAGGTGACCGTGCAGGTGGAACGGGCAAGATCGCCCGTTGCGCGCCAGGTCAGGAAATCCGCAAGGTCGAAGAACTGCCAGGCCGCATCGAAGACGTGGGGGCGGTTTTCCTTGAGCCAGAGCAGCTTCGGCGTCTCCATCTCGGGCGAGATGCGCCCGCCGACATAGCGCAGAACCGCGTGACCCGTCGCATTGATGCGCTCGACCTGGTCGACCGCGCGGTGGTCCATCCACACGATGATGTCGCGTTCCGGGTCTTCCGAAGGGCCGACGGGCAGGGGCGTGCCGTCCTTGCCGAGGACGACCAGCGAGCATGTCGCATCAAAGCCGATGCCGGCGCAGTCTTCCGGCGAAACGCCGGCCTTGGCAACGGCCTCGCGCACCGATGCGCAGACGGCGGCCCAGATCTCGGTGCTCGACTGCTCGACCATCGCGCCCGGCTCCCGGAAGAGCGAGATGTCGCGCTTGCCGGAGGCCAGCATGCGGCCGGTAAGGTCGAAGAGGCCGGCCCTGGCGCTGCCCGTTCCGACATCGACGCCGACGAGGTAGCGTGCGCCGCCTGCGGGGCGTGCGGGGGAAGTGTTGCTCATGGGGTCTACCGCCTGCATTCGGGAATATGTCCGGCGAGCGGCCTCGTGCCGCCCGCCGCTTTCGTCAAAGGTCCACGCTGCTCGGCAGGATCACGAGGTCGCGGATCGTGACGTTGCGCGGGCGCGTCAGCATAAAGAGCACGGCGTCGGCCACTTCCTTCGGCTGCATCAGGCTGCCGTTGGCGAGCGCCTCGTCCATCTTCTCCTTCGGCCAGTCGTCGAGAAGGGCCGTGACCACGGGGCCGGGCAGGACCGCGCCGACGCGCACGCCATGCTGCGCCACCTGCCGGCGGGTCGAATGCACGAACGCCTGCACGGCGAATTTCGAGGCCGTGTAGATCGGCTCCCAGACGACGGGCACGACACCGGCGATCGAAGAGGTGAAGAGGATGTCGCCCGTTTTCCTTTCGATCATGTAGGGCAGCACCGCATGGACCGAGCGGAAGGCGGCGTTGATGTTGAGGTTCAGCATGCGGTCCCAGGCATCCGGGTCGCCCTCGGCCACCGGGCCGCCGATATAGGCGCCGGCATTGGCGTGGAAGACGTCCAGGCCTCCCGCGATGTCCAGGATGCGCGGAAGCATGCCGGAGACGTCGGACGGCTTCAAGAGGTCGACGACGAGGGGCAGGGCGTTCGGGCCGAGCTCCGTGCAGAGCTGTTCCAGCTTGTCCTGCGCGCGGTCGACGAGCACCACCTTGGCGCCTTCGGCGATCAGGGTGCGGGCGCATTCGAGGCCGATGCCGGAGGCGGCACCCGTGATGGCGGCGATCTTGCCCTTCATGAGGTCAGCCATTTCTGAGAACTCCATTCCGATAATGTTATGCGCGGCCGTGGCTGACGCGGGAGCGACGGGCGAGCGAGTCGACGATGACGGCGATGGCAAGGACCCCGCCGGTGATCATGTAGCGCAGCGAGGACGAGAGATTGAGCAGCGTCAGGCCGTTCGAGATCGCCTGGATGACGATGATGCCGAGAAGGGCCGAATAGGCGCTGCCGCGGCCGCCGAAGAGGCTGGTGCCGCCGATGACCGCCGCGGCGATGGCGTTGAGGTTGACGTCGCCGGTACCGGCCTGCTGGCTGGAGGAGGCGAGGCGCGAGGCCGAGAGGATGCCACCCAGCGCCGCCAGCGTCGAGCAGAGCACGAAGGCGCTCATGTAGATGCGGCGGACATTGATGCCCGAGCGGCGCGCGGCTTCCTTGTTGCCGCCGACGGCGAACATGGAGCGGCCCCACTTGGTGCGCGTCAGCGCATAGTTGAGGACGATGGCGAGCGCGACGAAGAGGGCGAACATCCACGGAATGCCGCGGCCGAGATTGAGGTAGAAGACGGCTGCTTCCAGAAGGACCGTCAGCAGCAAAGCCTTGAGGATCAGGGCGCGCATCGGCTGGGCCGAAAGGTTCGCGGCCAGACGCTGGCTGCGGGTCCGAAGGCCCCTGGCGATCATGACGAGGCCGGGCGCGAGCGCCAGCGTGTAGGACAGCCAGTCGGGCATGATCAGGATCTGGCCGAAGCGCACCAGCGAGGAGGCATAGGGCAGGTTGATCGAGCCGGTCGGGCCGAGAATGTAGAGCTGCATGCCGAGCAGCGCGAGCAGGCCGGCGAGCGTGGCGACGAAGCTCGGCATGCCGAGGCGGTTGTAGAGCGTCGCATAGAGGAGGCCGACGCCCGCGCCGACGACGAGGGCCGCGAGGATCGCCCCGACGATGGGCCAGCCCTGGTTGACCCAGAGGACGCCGACCATGGCGGAGGCGAGCCCGCTCATCGAGCCGACCGAAAGGTCGATCTCGCCGAGCACCAAGACGCAGACGATGCCGAGCGAGATGACGCCGACCGTGGCGCAGTCGAACAGCAGGTTCACCAGGTTGTTCGGCGCAAGGAAGATCGGGTTGAGCGCGGAGAAGACGGCGGAGATGACCACGAGGCCGATGGCGACCGGCAGCATGCCGAGGTCGCCGGAACGGACCCGGTCGATGAAGCTTTTCGCCATGGCGGCGAGGCTGTCGTCGTGGCGCACGCGCTCGTCACTGCGGTCGAGCAGCGGCTGGGCATTGGAAGGGTTCTGGCTCATGCGGCGCCCCCATGGGTTTCCTGGACGTGTCCGGCCTTGCGATCGGCGCGGCGCGAAACGGAGTTGTCGGTCGCGCCGGTGATGGCGGAAACGAGTTCCTGATTGGAGGAATCGGGCGTAAAGACCCCGTTGTTGCGCCCGAGGCGCAGCACGACGATACGGTCGGCGACGGCGCGCACGTCCTCCATGTTGTGGCTGATGATGATGACGCCAAGGCCGCGGTCGCGCACGCGCTCGATGAGGTTCAGCACCTCGGCCGTCTGCGCCACGCCGAGGGCGGCGGTCGGCTCGTCGAGCATGATGAGCTTGGGATTGAGCAGCAGCGAGCGGGCGATGGCGACGGTCTGGCGCTGGCCGCCGGAAAGCGAGGCGATGGGCTCGCGGACGGACGGGATGCGCGCGGCAAGCTCGCGCAGCAGCGTCCAGGCGCGCACTTCCATGGCGACCTCGTCGAGCGCCCAGGGCGACATCTCGTGGCCGAGGAAAAGGTTCGCGACGACGTCGAGGTTCTCGCAGAGGGCAAGATCCTGGAACACGGTGGCGATGCCCATGTCGAGGGCCTTGGCGGGACTGTCGAGCGTCACCTGCTGGCCGCAGAATTCGACCGTGCCCGAAGAGGGCTGGTGCACGCCGGCGAGCACCTTAACCAGCGTCGACTTGCCGGCGCCGTTGTCGCCGACGAGCGCGACGACTTCGCCGGCCTGCACGTCGAGCTCGATATCCGTGAGTGCGGACACGGCCCCGAAATTCTTGGAAACGCCGCGAAGGCGAAGCACCGGCTCTCCCTTGGCGGGAGCATCTTGTAGCGTGGCTGTCATGGCCGCAGGAACCTTTGATCTCTTGACCGTCGATGTGCCCGGCCGGCAAGGCGGCCGGGCACGATCAATGCCGTTAGTTGATGATGCCGAGTTTGCGGCAACCTTCAACATACTCTCCGGTGCAGACTTCGTCCGGCTTGTTGATCCCCTTGTCGAAGATCTCGGCCTTGATGTTCTCGGCCGTCACCACGGCCGGAACGAAGAGCTGCGAAGGCGTTTCGTAGAGCTTGTGGGTGGCTTCCGGCATCTCGCCCTTGAGGAGCTTGACGGCCACGTTGGCCGCTGCGGCAGCGACGATCTCCGAGGGCTTGGAGATCGTGTTGTACTGATCGCCCGAGATGATGAGCTGGAGCGCGGCGATGGTCGCGTCGTTGCCCGTCACCGGCGGCATTTCCTTGACGCCGGCGGCCTTCAGCGCCGCGATGGCACCGCCGCCCGTGCCGTCGTTTGCCGCCACGATGCCCTTGATCTCGTCGCCGAAGCGGGTGATCTGGCCGGCTGCCCATTCCTGCGCCTTCGGCGGCGCCCATTCCGGCGTGTCGAATTCGGCAAGCGTCTTGTAGGGCGAGGCGGAGAGTGCCTCATGGATGCCGTCGCGGATGAGGCCGGCGGCCGCGTCCGTCGGCGAGCCGTTGATTTCGAGCACGCCGGCGCCGTCCGGAACGCCCTTGGCCTTCAGGTGGTCGACCAGCGACTGGGCGATGGCCTTGCCGATGCCCTGGTTGTCGAAGGAAACATAGTAGTCGGCCGGCTTGTCCGGGATCGGACGGTCATAGGCGATGACCTTGACGTCCTGCGACTGGGCGATCTCGACGAGGGCGGCGGCAGCGGCGGAATCGACCGGGTCGAGAACGATGACCTTGGCGCCCTGGGCGATGACCGAGTTGAACTGCTGCTGCTGGAGTGCGACGTCGGCATTGGCGTTCTGGTAGATCACCGTGCAGCTCGCGCACAGCTTCTCCATCTCCGCCTTGAAGCCCGGATAGTCATGCTGCTCATAGCGGGTCGAGGCCTGGTCGGGCATCAGGAAGGCGACGGTGGCGTTTTCCTGGGCAAGGGCGGCGCTGCCGAGCGACAGGGCAAGGCCGGTCGAGGCGAGCAGATAGGTAAGCGTCTTCATTGGGTTCCTCCACGGTTGATTTTTCGCAGTCGTATGCGCCGGCGACCTCAAGCCGCCAAGGGCGACAGCGCCCGACCGCCCCACGCACCATAAGCGCGCAAGTCATCGTTCGCTGCGGCGATGCCGCAGCGTCCGGCTGGTCGATGCTCCGTCTGACTCCTCCCTTGGGTCAGCCTTGCTGTTCAGGCAACTTCATCGATGGAGCAGCTTTGCTCAATCGATGAAGCAAGAATTGCCACCAATCCCCATTGGTGTCAAGGTGGCCCGCGAAACGGAGATGAAATGTGACTCGGACGAGCCCGCCGAAAAGGACCACGATCTACGATCTCGCGGAACTGGCGGGGACCTCCGCAAGTGCCGTCAGCGCCGTCCTGAACGGCAACTGGAAGAAGCGGCGCATCAGCGCGAAACTCGCCGAGAAGATCACCAAGCTCGCCGAGGAGCAGGGCTATGCGCTCAACATGCAGGCGAGCGTGCTGCGGCGCGAGCGCTCCAAAATCATCGGCATGATCGTGCCCAAATACGACAACCGCTATTTCGGCTCCATCGTCGAGCAGTTCGAGGCGCTGGCGCGGGAGAGGGGGCTTTTCCCGATCGTCACCTGCACGCGGCGCGATCCGGCGCTCGAGGTCGAGGCGGCACGGGCCATGCTCTCCTACCAAGTGGACTGCCTGATCGCGACCGGCGCGACGGATCCCGACCGCATCGTCGACCTGTGCGCCGCCTCCGGTGTGCGCACCGTCAATCTCGACCTGCCGGGCTCGCGCGCGCCTTCCGTCATCTCCGACAATTACGGCGGGGCGCTGGAACTGACGCGCCGCGTGCTTGCGAATTGCGAGAGGGAATATGGGGAGAAGGCGCCGCTCCTCTTCGTCGGCGGTCGCGGCACGGACCATAATACGATCGAACGCGTGCGCGGTTTCCGCGATGCCCATGCGCAGGCCGGCGTGACAGTCGACGAAAGCCTCGTCATGACCTGCGGCTATGCGCCCGACAAGGCGGAGAAGGCGATGCGGCAGATGGCCGAAAACGCCAGCGTGCTGCCGCGCGGCATGTTCGTCAATTCGACGATCTCGCTGGAAGGCGTCATGCGCTGGATCCGCCGGTCCGGCCGCTATGCCGACGGCGTGCCGCATCTCGGCTGCTTCGACTGGGATCCCTTCGTCGCCATGCTCGGCGACCATATCGAGATGGTCCGGCAGGACGTGCCGAAAATGCTCGAAGCCGTCTTCGGCATCATCGACGCCGGCACGACCGATCCCGCCGTCATCCAGATCCCGCCGATCGTCGAGAAGATCGGCTGATCTTCGAGGGACTAGGGGCCACAGCGAGGCGCCCAGCATCGAGGGCGAAGCCATCCGCCGATCGCATAATCAACATTATGGAACTTGAGAATATCAGCCCAGGAGGCCGAAGACCACGGCGCTGACGAAGAGGAAGGCGCCGGCCACGACGATGTTGTTGACGAGAATCTGCCGTTCGGCGCGACGGGACCGCCGAGTGCCGGCAGGACCGAGAGAGCCGGAAGCAGAACAGCCGCCGAGGTTTACATTGCTCATCGCCATCATCCCTTGCTTGGGAGGCCGCGTTGCGGTCTCCTCCGGGTGCGGACATTGTCATCCTGTCCGTTTCCGGGTTCCAATATAGAGTATCCCTATAAGATTGGTAGGGTATTTTTTCTCAATTTTGCCGCAATTGTAAACGGGCGTTTCATCTTTTCTCCGAGAGGCCGCCGGCGGACAACATGACTGCCTCGCGGGTTGCGGCCCGGGTCTTTCTAGGCCATAAAACGCCTCCCACCTGTCGAGGCCAGCCGTCATTGCGAGCGTTGCGGGCCGTGCGTGATCAACCACGCCACGGTCGTTTCTTCCGCGCTCCGGCAAGCGCCCGGCATCGAACACGACAATGCGGACCGATCAAAAAGGAGAACGCATCATGGGCGCAACGGGACATCTCGGCACGGCTTGGCGCGAACGCGACTATCACCGGCAATGGCTCTGGCGGGAAGCGAACCGCCTGTTCGATTTCTTCCAGAACCGCGCCTTCAATCCTCTTGGCGGCTTCCATGAACTCGACGTCGAGGGCCGGCCGATCAATGCCGGCAATCCGGTGCGCGGCATCCATTCCACCGCGCGCATGGTGCATTGCTTCGCCATCGGCAGCCTGCTCGGCCGTCCCGGTTCGGACGACATCGTCGACCACGGCATGAAATATCTCTGGGAAAAGCATCGCGACCACGAGCGCGGCGGCTATCACTGGTCGCTCGACAATGCCGGCCTGCTCGACGCCACCAAGCAGGGCTATGGCCATGCCTTCGTGCTGCTGGCTGCTTCCAGCGCGAAGGTCGCGGGCCATCCCGACGCCGACCGCATGATCGCGGATGTCACCGAGGTGCTGGAAAAGCGCTTCTGGGAGGACAGCCACGGCGCGATCACGGAGGAATTCGAGGCGGACTGGACGCCCATCCCCGGCTATCGCGGCCAGAACTCCAACATGCATCTCACCGAAGCCCTGATGGCCGCCTACGAGGCGACCGGCCAGAAGAGCTATCTCGACAAGGCCGAAAGCATCGCCGATCTCGTCATCCGCCGCCGCGCCGGGGAGAACGGTTTCCGCGTGCCCGAGCATTTCGACGAGAACTGGGTGCTGGACAAGGATTACCGCGGCAACGAGATGTTTCGCCCCTCCGGCACCACGCCCGGCCATTGGCTGGAATGGGCCCGCCTCGTGCTCCAGCTCCACGCCCTCGGCGGTCGCAGGCATGCCTGGATGCCGGATGCCGCCAAGGCGCTCTTCGCCCAGTCGGTCGCGCTCGGCTGGGATAAGGAAAAGAGCGGCTTCTTCTATACGCTCGACTGGAACGACGAGCCGGCCAAGCGCAACAAGCTGTGGTGGCCGATGGCCGAGGGCGTCGGCGCGGCCGCCTTCCTTTGCGAACATCTGCCGAGCGACTTCCACGAGACCTGGTATCGCAGGATCTGGGACGGGATCGCCCGCCATTTCCTCGATCAGGATCGCGGCGGCTGGCATGAGGAGCTCACGGAGGATCTCGTTCCGAGCTACACCCTGTTCGCCGGCAAGGGCGACATCTATCATGCGCTCCAGGCCTGCCTCATTCCGCTCTATCCGGCGACGGGCAGCCTGACCAAAGGCATCGTCGAGGCGGGTAGCCGCTAAGGCTTGCCGGAACATCTGTGCAAGCCGGCGGGAACGGAATGCTCCTGCCGGATTGCCCAGCCCTCGGGTGCGGGCGTGCCATGATCGAGATACCGGACCAGATTTCGACCCTGTGGATCGCCGCCGCGCTGGCGGCGTTCCTGGTAAAACACTATCTGGCGGATTTCCTGCTTCAGACGGACTGGATGGCGGCGGGCAAGGAGCGGCCGAACGGCTGGCTGGCGCCGCTTGCGGCCCATGCCGGCGTCCATGGCGCGATGACGGCGCTGCTCTTCCTCCTGGTCTCCCCGCCCCTCGCCTGGCTTGGAATTGCCGATGCGCTCATTCATGGCGTCATCGACCGGCTGAAGAGCCTTGCCGCGCGGCGCCTGCAGGTGACGCCGCGACAGGCCGGTTTCTGGTGGCTTTTCGGCGCGGACCAGAGCCTGCACCATCTCATCCATATCGGCCTTGCGATCCTCCTTGCCGCAGCGGGATCGGCCTCCTGAGCGATAACTAGAGCATTTCCGCTTTTCTCCGAATCGCGAAAACGCTCTATCCTTTTGTTTCTACGCAATTCCGGACGCAAAACCGCGGTGCACTTCTGCTGAAATTGCTCTAGGCGAGCGCTTCGCGCAGGAGAAGATCGGTCAGGGCGAAATTGTCGGCGAACCAGCGGTCGGCGGCCTGCCACATCGCCGGTGTGAGCCTGATATCGTGACCGCCCCGGGCGGCGGTCGTCAGGAGGCCGGCATTGCGCGCCGCCTCCACGACCCGGCGGACGTGCGTTCGCGAGACGCCGGTCTGCGTCGCAAGCCGCTGATATCCGAGCGGAAGCGCGCCATTGGCAGTATGCCGCGCGCCGCGCAGCAGAAGCAGGAGGATCATGTAGCCGCAGTCGTGCTCGAAGAAGGGCGCAAGCGGCAGATGGCGACGGATGAGACGGCTGAGACCGGACAGATGCGGCAAGGTCGCCCGTCGCATGGCGCGGTGCAGCTCGCTTGAAAGCGGGCTCTCGCACCCTTCCGTCGGCGACAGGCCGAGCGTGCGGAGCCCTTCGACCAGATGGCCGAGAATGGCCGTATCGCGCTCCGTGAGCGTCGTGCCCGGTATGAGCAGGCGAACCCTCCGGTCCGAGGCATGCGGCTGTTGTGTGAGGAAGCCGTATTTGCGCAGGCAGGAAACCTGCGCCTCGACGCGGTTGCGGCTGGCGACGCCCAGCTCCGTCACCTCGCGCTGGAGACGGCCGAGCGTGAGCCAGGTGGACGGCCGTTCCATATCCTGCGCGGCATGAAGGGAAAGGGCGGCGAGATAACAGAGGAACCGCCCCTCCTCCAGGATGAGCCGGTTGAAGAGATGGTTGCCCTCGTAGACGGCCAGCTTGCCGGCGATCAGCCGGTCCCTCGCCGCGGCGAAGGCCGGCGCACGCAGGAATTCGTGGGGCGGCACCCGGAAGGCCACGGCGCCGTCGTCGAAGGAAATCTGGTCCACCTCAATAATCCCATTCAGGAACGGTGCGCCCATTCTCGTTCTTGTCGCGCCACCGGGGCCTCGAATTGACCCATTATGTTCCATGGGGTTTCAGCGGACACGGACTGTCAATTGTCATACCAGCCGCGCTAAGCATTATGAGACGGGGGGCCAAAAGAATGAGACACCGTGCCAACTCTGCGGACCGGCATGGGATCATCCGGGGAACCTTCCTCCATCGCATTCGCTTGATCAGGCAACGACGTCCATGAATCGTGAGGCGCAATGAGCCCTGCCGACAAACTGCCCTCCTACTCCGTGGTCGCGGAAGCCGGTGCGGACTGCCGCCGCAAGAGCCATCTTTTCGCCGAAACGCTCGCCCCGGTGTTCCGCACGACAGTGGAGACGCCGGAGCGGCTCGCCGATTTCCGGGCGAGCCTTTCGACCTACTTCCTGGGCCCTGCCCTGCTGTTCGCCGCGGACCTGCGGGGCACGACTTATACGTTCTCGCGCGATCCCGCCCGCATCGCCCGCAGCGGCCTCGACCTCATCCACGTGCAACTGACGCTCGATGGGGGGGACCTGCGCACGACGAACGGCGAAACCGTGCCGGTCGAGGCCGGCGACATATCCATCCTCGACCTCTCGCGGCCGATGCATTCCGTCACGCGGCACTGCCGCAACCTCACCCTCGCCCTGCCGCGCCACCTGCTGTTTGCAAGGGAAGCGCAGAACGATGCGTTGCACGGCCTTCTGCTGAAGGGCACGACCAGCCCGGCACGCCTGATCGCAAGCCATCTGCGCACTCTCTTCGAGAGCCTGCCGGACATCGACGAGGCGGAAGCGCCGGCATTCGTCACGGCGACGGCGAACCTCGTCGCCAATCTCGTCGGGCCGCGGATCGCGGCGCGCAGCCAGCCGTCGCCCACCGTGCGCGGCGCGGTCATCATGGAGATCCGCCGGTATATCGAGCAGAATATCGCTCTTGCAGACCTCGGCCCCGATCACCTTTGCCGGGCGTTCGCGCTCTCGCGGGCATCGCTCTACCGGCTGTTCGCGCCGATCGGCGGCGTCACGGACTATATCCGCGCCCGCCGCCTGCGCGCCGCCTTCGACATGCTGGCCAATGACGGCAAGCGCACCGTCGGCGAGGTCGCCTATGCCTGCGGCTTTGCCGATATCTCCGCCTTTTCCCGTGCCTTCCGCAACCAGTTCGGCATGAGCCCGAGCGCGGTGCGGGAGATGGACGGCAGGAGCCCCCTTGCCCGAGGTTCGCTGGACAAGCAGGCGGCCGCCTCGGTGCACGATTGGCTGCGCATCGTCGGTTCGCTGTAACCATCTTGCCGTTTGACACTTGGAATCACATCAACCAATATGTGATCACATTTCAGCAATACCTGCGGGAGAACGGGATGGAGAGGGCGAACCTGGAGGCGCGCGCCCGCGCGCTCATCGAGGCGGAGGAAGAGGTCTTTCGCGCAAGGCGGCCGCGCTCGGCCGCGGCGCATGACGAGGCGGCATCAGGCTTCTTCGACGGCGTGCCGCAGCACTGGATGCTCGACTGGCCGGCCCCCTTCCCCGTCGTCGTCGACCGGGCAAGCGGCGCCGAGCTCGTGGATATCGACGGCAACCGCATCGTCGACGTCTGCCTCGGCGATACCGGCGCCATGTTCGGCCACGGCCCCGCCCCGGTGCTGGAGGCGCTGAAGAATGCGGGAACGCGCGGTCTGACGACCATGCTGCCCTCCTCGGATGCGCAGATCGTCGGCCGGCTGCTGGTGGAGCGCTTCGGCCTGCCGCGCTGGCAGCTCGGCGCCACCGCCAGCGACGCCAACCGCTTTGCGATCCGTGTCGCGCGCGCCGTGACCGGCCGGGCGAAGCTGCTGGTCTTCGACGGCTGCTATCACGGCGCCGTGGACGAGACGCTGGTCGACCTCGTCAACGGCCGGACCGTTTCGCGCCGCAACCTCCTCGGACAGGTCCGCGATCTCGGCGAACTCACCGTCTCCATTCCTTTCAACGACGAGGCGGCGCTCGAAAAGGCGCTTGCCGGGCATGACATCGCCTGTGTCCTCGCCGAGCCGGTCATGACGAATTGCGGCATGATCCCCCCTGCCCCCGGTTTCCACGATGCCCTGCGCCGCCTTACGCGCGAGGCCGGAACGCTGCTCCTCATCGACGAGACGCACACCATCTCCACCGGGCTTGGCGGCTATAGCCGCGTGCATGGCCTCGAACCCGACCTGATGGTCATGGGCAAGCCCATCGGCGGCGGCGTTCCCGTCAGCGTCTGGGGCATGACCGAGGCGATCTCGGACAGGCTGCACGTCATCCGCCGCGAGCAGAGCGGCCACGGCCATTCCGGCATCGGCACCACGCTTTCCGGCAGCGCCCTGCAACTCGCCTGCCTGCGCGCCTGCCTCGAACATGTCATGACGGAAGATGCCTACCGCATCATGCAGGCCCGCGCCGACCGCATCGAGGCCGGCTTCAAGGCCGCGATCGCCGATGCCGGCCTCGGCTGGACGGTTTCGCGCGTCGGTGCGCGGCTGGAGGTCGTGTTCTCGCCCGTGCCGGTGCGCAATGCCGCCGAGGCCCGCGCCGCCGCTTCCGACACGATCGAGGCCGCGCTGCATCTTGCCATGCTCAATCTCGGTTACCTGCTGACGCCGTTCCACAACATGGTGCTCGTTAGCCCCGCCCTTTCGGAGCAGCAGGCGAATGGCCTTGTCGAGGCCTTCGCGAGCGTTCTCGGCCGCCTTGCCGAGCGGAGGAGGGCCGCCGCGTGAGCCGCGACCTTGCCGCCCGCCCGCCGGAAGCCGCGGATATCGCCGAAGCCGAGGCCTTCCTCGCCGCGCACCCGGAAATCACCGCCTTCGATCTGGTGCTGATCGACCTCAACGGCATTGCCCGCGGCAAGATCGTAAGGCGGCACGAGCTGCTGCCGATCTTCCGTTCCGGCCGGCACCTGCCCGGCTCGATTCTCGGCCTCGACGTCACGGGCGAGGATGTGGAGGAAACCGGCCTCGTCTGGTCGGACGGCGATGCGGACCGGCGTGCCTGGCCGATCGCGGGCTCGCTCGTGCCCCTGCCCTGGACCTCCCCGCCGCGCGGCGAAGTACGCCTCGCCCTCTTCGAGCTGGACGGCACCCCGATGGCGGCCGACCCGCGCCATGCGCTCGCCCGTCAGGTGAAGCTGCTCGAAGACGATGGCTTCCATCCGATCCTCGCTTATGAACTGGAGTTCTACCTGCTCGACCGGCAGCGGACGGCCGACGGCGATTTTCAGCCGCTCCGTCTGCCGCTTTCCGGGGAGCGGCCGGAGGGCATCCAGGTCTATGGCGTCACCGAGCTTGACCGTCTGGAGCCCTTCATCGAGGCGGTCTATCGCGGCGCGGAGGCGCAGGGCCTGCCCGTCGAGACCATGATCTCGGAATATGCCCAAGGCCAGTTCGAGCTGACGCTGCGCCATGGCAGCGCGCTGCGCGCCGCCGACGATCTCGCCATGCTGAAACGTCTCCTGCGCGGCCTTGCCGTGCGTCATAGCATGATGGCCTGCTTCATGGCCAAGCCCTTTGCCGGCCGCGCCGGCTCCGGCATGCATGTCCATGCGAGCCTTGCCGATGCGGGAGGCAACAACCTCTTCGCCGACCGGAACGAGGCGCTTTCGCCCCTCCTGAAGCAGGCCGTCGCGGGGCTTCTGGAGACGATGCACGAATCCATGCTCGTCTTCGCGCCGCACCTCAACTCCTGGCGACGTTTCTCCGCCCAGAGCTATGCGCCGACGACGCCGACCTGGGGCACCAACAATCGCAGCGTCGCCGTCCGCATTCCCGCAGGCGCGCCCGCCGGCCGCCATCTCGAACAGCGCGCCGCGGGCATCGACTCCAATCCCTATTTCGTCGGTGCGACGGTGCTCGCCGGCATGCGCCGGGGCATCCTCGCAAAGGCCGATCCCGGCCCCGAAACGACCGCCTATGCAGAAGCGGGAGGCGACGAACTGCCGCCCGACTGGCGCAGCGCCATCGAGACGGCCACCCGCTCGGCCTTCCTCAGGCAAGCGCTCGGCGAGCGGCTGCACCACGTCTTCCTCGCCCTCAAGCGTGCCGAATACCGCCGCTTCGCGGCGGAGATCACCGCGCTCGAACGCACGCTCTACGGCGAGGTCGTCTGATCATGAAAACCTTCTACACCGCCGACCACCACCTGCATCACAGCGGCATGGAGCTTTCCTTCGGCCGCATCGTGGAAACCTTCGAGAAGCCCGAGCGCGCCGAAATCGTGCTTCGGCGCGTCAGGGAGGTCGGGCTCGGCCCGGTTCTGGAGCCAGCCGCCTACGACCGGGCGGCCATCGAGCGCATCCATACGCCGGATTATCTCGATTTCCTGCAGAACGTCTTTGCCGAATGGCGGGCGGCGGGCCGTGAGGGTGAAGTCTGGCCCTATAGCTGGCGCCATCGCTCCATGCCGATGATCGACGCCCCGCCGTCGGGCCTCGATGCCCGACTTTCCTACTATTCCTTCGACATGGCCGGCTCGATCACCGAGACGACCTGGCAGGCGGCGAAGCGCGCCGCCGATACGGCGCTCGCCGGCGCCGACGCCGTGCTTGCCGGCGAGCGAGCCGCCTTTTCGCTCTGCCGTCCGCCCGGTCATCATGCGGGCCGGGATTTCTTCGGCGGCTACTGCTACCTCAACAATGCCGCCATCGCCGCCCAGCGCTTCCTCGACAACGGCCATGCCCGCGTCGCGATCTTCGATGTCGATTACCATCACGGCAACGGCACGCAGGAAATCTTCTACGACCGCGACGACGTGCTGCTCGCGAGCCTGCACGGCGATCCGGATTTCGAATTCCCCTTCCATCTCGGCTACGCTCGCGAGCGCGGCGCCGGAAAGGGCGAAGGCCATAACCTCAACTATCCCCTGCCCGCCGGCACGGCCTGGCCGGAATGGCTCACCGCCTTCGAGGACGCGCATGCAAGAATCCGCACCTACGCCCCGACCGCCCTCGTCATCTCGCTCGGCGTCGATACGTTCAAGGAAGACCCGATCTCGCAGTTCAAACTGGAGAGCGAGCACTTTTCCACCATCGGCCGCCGCATCGCCGATTTCGGCCTGCCGACCCTCTTCGTGATGGAAGGCGGCTATGCGGTGGAGGCGCTGGGCGTGAACGCGGTGAACGTGCTGCAGGGCTTCGAGGAGGTGTGAGGCTCCTTACACGTCCCTGAGCAGGTTCTCCCGCGAGAGGTTCCTGATATCGCGTTCGCCGCAGAGGGCCATCGTGACGTCGAGTTCCTTGTGGATGATCTCCAGCGCCCGGCGCACGCCGGCCTTGCCGCCGGCGCCGAGGCCGTAGAGGAAGGGGCGGCCGATATAGGTCCCCCTGGCGCCGTAGCAGACGGCCTTGAGGACATCCTGGCCCGAGCGGATGCCGCCGTCTAGATGGACTTCCATCCTGTCGCCGACGGCATCGACGATGCGCGGCAGCATGCTGATCGAGGAGGCCGCGCCATCGAGCTGGCGGCCACCATGGTTGGAGACGATGATCGCATCCGCGCCGCTGCCGAGCGACATGCGGGCATCCTCCTCGTCGAGGATGCCCTTGAGGATGAGCTTGCCGCCCCAGCGCTCGCGAATCCATTCGATGTCCTTCCACGAGAGCTGCGGATCGAACTGTTCCGTGGTCCAGGAAGAGAGCGAGGAAAGGTCCGTGACGCCCTTGGCGTGGCCGAGGATGTTGCCGAAGGTGCGGCGCTTCGTACCGAGCATGTCGAGGCACCAGAAGGGCCGCGTCGCCATCTGCCAGAGATGCTTCGGCGTGAAGCGCGGCGGGGCGGAAAGGCCGTTGCGTACATCCTTGTGGCGCTGGCCGAGAATCTGGAGGTCGAGCGTCAGCACGAGGGCCGAGCAGCCCGCCGCCTTCGCACGGTCGATGAGATTGTGGACGAAATCCTTGTCCTGCATCACATAGAGCTGGAACCAGAAGGGCTTCGTGGTGACGGAGCGCACGTCCTCGATCGAGCAGATGCTCATGGTGGAGAGCGTGAAGGGAACGCCGAATTCCTCGGCGGCCTGGGCGGCGAGCATCTCGCCGTCGGCATGCTGCATGCCGGTCAGGCCGGTCGGCGCGAGGGCGACGGGCATGGAGACCTTCTCGCCGATCATCTCGCTTGCCAGCGAGCGATTGCTCATGTCGACCAGCACGCGCTGGCGCAGCTTCACCTTGTGGAAGTCGTCCTCGTTGGCGCGGTAGGTGCCCTCCGTCCAGGCTCCGGAATCGGCATAGTCGAAGAACATCTTCGGCACGCGGCGGCGCGCCCGTTCCTTGAGGTCTGCGATCGTCAGGGCCTGTTCCACGCTCATATCGTCCTCGCTCGCGCTTGCGGTCCGCAATCTTTTACGGGCAGGCACTGCGGCTCGCAATGGATTCGTGCGGGTTTGCCGTGCAAAGAAAAAACCCTCCCGGCCGGAACCGGGAGGGTGGAAAGACAGGCCGAAGGCGGCTTACTTCGCGGCGTAGAACTTCGCCATGTCGGGAAGGCGCTTGACGCGGATGCCGGAGGCCTTGCCGGCGGTGCGGAAGGCCTCGAAGCGCTCCTTGCAGACGTCCGTCATGCGGGCGGTCGCCGGCTTCAGGTAGGTGCGCGGATCGAAATTGTCGGGCTTTTCCTTGAAGTTCTTGCGGATCGTGCCGGTCATGGCGAGGCGCAGGTCCGTATCGATATTGACCTTGCGCACGCCGAGCGGGATCGCCTTCTGGATTTCGGCGACGGGAACGCCCCAGGTCTGCTTCATCTCGCCGCCGTAGGCGGTGAAGAGGTCCTGCAGGTCCTGCGGAACCGAGGACGAGCCGTGCATGACGAGATGGGTGTTCGGCAACTTCGCGTGGATCTTGGCGATCGTCTCGATGGAGAGGATGTCGCCGTCCGGCGCGCGGGTGAACTTGTAGGCGCCGTGGCTGGTGCCGATGGCGACGGCGAGCGCGTCGACGCCGGTCTTCGAAACGAAGTCGAGCGCCTGGTCCGGGTCGGTCAGCAGTTCCTCGCGGGAAAGCTTGCCCTCGAAGCCGTGGCCGTCCTCCTTGTCGCCGGCGCCCGTTTCAAGGTTGCCGAGACATCCAAGCTCGCCCTCGACCGAGACGCCGGCCGCATGGGCGATCTTCACGACTTCCGCCGTGACGTCGATATTGTATTCGTAGCTGGCGACGGTCTTGCCGTCAGCGAGCAGCGAGCCGTCCATCATGACGGAGGTGAAGCCGTTGGTGATGGCCGAGATGCAGGTCGACGGCTGGTCGCCGTGGTCGAGATGCAGGCAGACCGGGATATGCGGATATTCCTCGGCGGCGCCGAGGATGAGGTGACGCAGGAAGGCATCGCCCGCATAGGCGCGCGCACCGCGGCTCGCCTGCAGGATCACCGGGGAGTCCGTGGCATCCGCCGCGCGCATGACCGCCTGGATATACTCCAGGTTGTTGACGTTGAATGCGGGCAGTGCGTAGTCGTTCTCCGCTGCGTGATCGAGCAGTTGCCGCATGGTGATCAATGCCATTCCTGTCCTCCTTGGATGCAGATTTCGTCAGTCGGGCGGCACTATTCACAGATCGTCCGCCATATGCAACAGGCCCCGCGGACCCCGTCATGGGCCAAATCGATTAAATGCGATGGTGGAATAAGATTTCCCGTGGACACGGTAAAAATCCGGCCCGCGTGAGCGGACCGGACCCGGAAAATCCATCCATTTCAAATAAGTAGGACAATTGCCCGGCAGCCGGGCAATCGCCACATGGCGGAATGTTATTCGTCGTCGCCGCTTTCCGGCTGCTGGAAGCCGTTGCGCTCGCCGGTGACGATCTCGCGCTTGCCGACATGGTTGGCAGGCCCGACGAGGCCTTCCTTCTCCATGCGCTCGACGAGGGACGCGGCCCGGTTGTAGCCGACGGCAAGACGGCGCTGGATGTAGGAGGTCGAGCACTTGCGGTCGCGCATGACGACCTTGACGGCCTTCTCGTAGAGATCGTCGCCGTCCTCGGCCGCGATGTCGCCCTTGTCGAAGACCGCACCGCCGGCGGCAGGCTTCTCGTCCTCTTCTTCCTCCTCGTCGGCGGTGACCGTCTCCAGGTATTCCGGACGGCCCTGCGCCTTCAGGTGCAGCACGACCTTCTCGACCTCCTCGTCGGAGACGAACGGACCGTGGACGCGGGAAATGCGCCCGCCGCCGGCCATGTGCAGCATGTCGCCCTGGCCGAGGAGCTGTTCGGCCCCCTGCTCGCCGAGGATGGTGCGGCTGTCGATCTTCGAGGTCACCTGGAAAGAGATGCGCGTCGGGAAGTTCGCCTTGATCGTGCCGGTGATGACGTCGACCGAGGGGCGCTGCGTCGCCATGATCAGGTGGATGCCGGCGGCGCGCGCCATCTGGGCGAGCCGCTGGATCGCGCCTTCGATCTCCTTGCCGGCGACCATCATCAGGTCGGCCATCTCGTCGACGATGACGACGATATAGGGCATCGGCTCGAGGGAGAGTTCCTGGTCCTCGTTGATCGCCTCGCCGGTTCCCTTGTCGAAGCCGGTCTGGACGCTGATCGTGATCGTCTCGCCCTTGTCGCGGGCGGCGGCGACGCGGTTGTTGTAGCCGTCGATATTGCGCACGCCGAGGCGCGACATCTTGCGATAACGGTCCTCCATCTCGCGCACCGCCCATTTCAGCGCCATGACGGCCTTCTTGGGATCGGTGACGACGGGGGTCAGGAGATGCGGGATGCCGTCATAGATCGACAGTTCCAGCATCTTCGGGTCGACCATGATCAGGCGGCATTCTTCCGGGCGGAACCGGTAGAGCAGCGACAGGATCATCGTGTTGATGGCGACCGACTTGCCCGAGCCGGTGGTGCCGGCGACGAGCAGGTGCGGCATCTTCGCAAGCTCGGCGATCACGGGCTCGCCGCCGATGGTCTTGCCGAGGCAGATCGGCAGCTTGAAGCCGGTCTTGGCGAAGTCCGCGGAATCGATCATTTCGCGGAAATAGACGGTCTCGCGCGTGGCGTTCGGCAGTTCGATGCCGATGACGTTGCGGCCGGGCACCACGGCGACACGCGCCGAAAGCGCCGACATGGAACGGGCGATGTCGTCGGCAAGGCCGATGACGCGCGAGGACTTGACGCCCGGGGCCGGTTCGAATTCGTAGAGCGTGACGACCGGGCCGGGGCGGACATGGATGATCTCGCCGCGCACGCCGAAGTCTTCCAGCACGCTTTCCAGAAGGCCGGCATTCTGCTCCAGTTGCTCCTGCGTCAGCACGAAGCCGACGGTGCGCGGCGGTTCCTGCAGGAGGTCGCGCGGCGGGTATTCATAGGTATCGGCGGTCGGCGTCGCGAGGGTGACCTGGAACGGCCTAGCGCGCGAAAGCACCGACGAGGGCGTTTCGCGGACGGGTTCGACGACGGCGGCGGGCGCAACGGCCACCGGGACCGGCCTTGCCTCGACGGGGGCCGGAACGGCTTCCACCGTCTCGATGACCGGCGCGGCTTCGGCGACCACCGGCTCGGCCTTGATTTCGGGAACGGCAACGGTCTCGACGGCCATCTGACGCGTCACGGCCGGCCGGCAATCGACAACGCGATAGAGGGAGGCGACGGAGATCGGCTCCTCACGCGGCGTTTCGACCGGGCGGGCCGGCATCGTGGCGACGGGCGCCGACGTCGGCAACGTCATGCGCACGACGGACACCGCCGGACGCGCCGGGGCGATGGAAACGCTCTCCTCGGGAACCATGGTTTCCCAGAAGGCATGATCGGAAAGATGGGCGAAACGGCTGATCGCCTCCTGCACGCTCGCCTTCGCGACCGGCCGGGCGGACGTGAATGCGGGGGCCTGTGCCGGCACGGCGGGCTTGAAAACGACGGCGGCATCGGCCGGAATGGCATTCTGGCGGGCCGCGATGACGGCCTGGACAAACTGGGGAACGGGATCGGCCGCGGCGGCGGTTGCCGGGGCCTGCTGCTCCTCGAAGCGGCGGCGGCGTTCTTCCAGCGCTTCGCGCAGGCGCAGCAGGAGCTCGGCCTGCGTCAGCTGCGGCTGGGTCTGCGGAGCCGGAGCGGCTTCGGGCTGCGGGTTCTGGGACTGGGAAACCGGGAACTGGGGAACTGGGGACTGCTGCACCTGGGACGTCTCTGCTTGCATTTCTGTGGGAGCCGGCTGGACGGGCTCTTCGATGATCGGCTCGGCCTTGGTGACCGCCTCGGCGGCCGCCTCCTCGATCCGGGCGGCGACCTTGTCGGGCGTGCGCGTGAAACGGACATTCGGCGCCAGATAGAAGTGGCTCTCCCATGTCCCGTCGGCATATTGGCCGGGATCGTAGCTGCGCAGGGCCGGCGAGCGGAAGCGCGGCCGGTAGTGGTCGTCGTTGGCGACCGGTTCGCTTTCGCCGTGCCACGCCTCCTCTTCCGGGGGCGCCTCGGTCACGGCGTTGTTTTCATATGGATAATGCGACGACGCATCGTCGTTTTCCCCTTCGGTCTCGAGGACGGGATAGAAGTTTGTTCTGGAAATACGCATGAACCTGAAATCTCGACGATCATTGCCGATGGGGATGCGTAGATGGTTAGGAAATGAAGGTTAACAATGTCTTTGGAGAGCGGCAAAATCTGTTTGCATTCCCGCGTCGAGGCACCTTCCGCCATCGCTCCGGAGGGCCAAAAGCCCCCGCGTCCGGTCGCTATGGGCGTTTGCGCCGGCCGAAAAAATTTCTCCGGCCTGCACGACGATATGGGACGCGGCTCGGATCACTCCCCGGCGGCAGGCTGGCCTTCGGCTGCCTCCGGCTCGCCCGGCGCCTCGGGGGGCACGTCCGGATTGCCCTCCGCCCGGTCGCGGTGGAGCGCCGCGCGGGCGAGCAGCATCAGCGTGACCGGTGTCGTGACCGTGACGAAGATGCCGATGAGGATCTCATGCACGACGGGTCGTGTCGCCAGCACCGTGAAGAAGATCATCGAGGCCATGACGATGCCGCCCGTACCCCAGCTCGTGCCGAGGGTCGGCGCATGGATGCGCTCGTAGAACGTCTTGAGGCGCAGGAAGCCGATGGTGCCGATCAACGTCAGCCCCGAGCCGATGACGAGGAAGAGGGAAACGAGGAGCGCCGCCCAGTCCGGCAGGCCGCCCGCATGCTCGATGGTGCTCATTCGATCACCTCCCCGCGCATCAGGAACTTGGCGAGCGCGACCGTCGCGACGAAGCCGAGCATGCCGATGACCAGCGAGGCCTCGAAATAGATGACCTTGCCGGTGCGCATGCCGAATACCATCAGGAGCAGCATGGAATTGACATAGAGCGTGTCGAGCGCCAGCACGCGGTCCTGCGCGCGCGGGCCGCGGGACATGCGCAGCGCCGCCAGTGCCATGGCGAGCGCCAGGCAGATCTGCGCGAAGGTGACGGACCAGGCGAGGATCGTTTGGCTCATGCGAAAATCTCCAGAAGCAGGGCCTCGTAGCGGCCCTTGATCAGGGCCTGCCATTCCGCTTCGTCGACGAGGTCGAGCACATGGATGAGCACCGTCCGGTTCAGCGAATTGTATTCGAGCCAGGCCGTGCCCGGCGTGCTCGTCACCACTACGGCGAGCACGGCAAGCGCCGTCGGGTTTTCCAGCTCGAGCGGCACGGTGATGAAGCCGGCCTTGTGATGCGGCTTCCTGCCGCTGACGAGGATCGAGGCGACGGCGATGTTCGAGCGCACGATGTCGTAGAGCACGATGCCGATCAGCTTGGGCAGCAGGTACCATTTCGGCAGGCGCGGCTTGACGGGACGCAGCGCCGCCATGCCCCAGGAGGCGAAGACCGAGACGATGCAGCCGAGGATGAGGTGGCCGAGCGTGAAGCCGTTGAGGGCCAGCCACATGACGACGAGCGAGGCGGAAAGGAGCGGATAGGGCAGCATGTCAGATCCCTCCCCCGCCGTCCGGCCCGCCCGGTTCGGCAATCCCGGCGCGGCGGGCATTGATCACGGCGTCGATATAGGTGGCGGGCTGCTGCAGGTTGCGGACGGTCTCCTCCATGTAGCTCATGGCCGGGCCGGCCTTGACGGTGAGCGCCAGCGTCAGCGCGATCAGCAGCATGACCGGCGCCATCTCCATGACGAGCACGCGCGGCACGGTGCCTTCCATCGATGCCCAGAAGGTGCGGATGCCGGCGCGGGTCATGGAGATCAGCGCGGCAAGGCCGGAAAGGATCAGCAGGCCGACGATCCACCACACCGAGGCCGGGATCGGCCCCTCCCCCGCGACATTGGTGCCGATCATACCGGTCAGCATGGCGAACTTCGCCACGAAGCCGGACAGCGGCGGCAGGCCGGACAGGAGGATGCCGCAGGCGGCAAAGCAGATGCCGAGCACCGCGATGGTTCCCGGCATGGTGACGCCGACCTCGACCTCCTGATCCTCCTCGTCCGCATCGCCATAGGCCTCCATGGTGACGGCGAGAACCGAGGCGCCTGCATCCTGGCCGCGCTCGACGAGCTCGATGAGCAGGAAGAAGGCGCCGATCGTCAGTGTCGAGCTGACCATGTAGAACAGTGCGCCTGCCGTCACCACGCCGTTGTTGAGGCCGAGCACCGCCAGCAGCGTGCCGGAGGAGACGAGCACGGAATAGCTCGCCAGCCGCCCCAGGGCCTGCGAGGCGAGCACGCCGATGGTGCCGAAGGCGATGGTCGCCATGCCGCCATAGAGCAGCACGTTGAGGCCGAGCCCGGCGGACGCCCCCTGCCCGAAGACGAGCAGCGACAGGCGCAGGATGACATAGATGCCGACCTTGCTCATGATGGCGAAGATGCCGGCGACCGGGGCCGTGGCGGCGCTGTAGGCGCCCGGCAGCCAGAAGTTCAGCGGCCACATCCCAGCCTTGATGAGGAAGACGACGCCGAGGATGGCGGCCCCCGCCTCCAGCAGCATGCGCCGCTCGCCCTCGATCTCGCCGATGCGCACGGCAAGGTCGGCCATGTTGAGCGTTCCCGCCGAGCCGTAGATGGCGCTGACGCCGATGAGGAAGCAGAGCGCGGCGGCGAGATTGACGGCGATATAGTGCATGCCCGCCTTGACGCGCATGGAGCCGGAGCCGTGCATCAGGAGGCCGTAGGATGCGGCGAGCATCACCTCGAAGAAGACGAAGAGGTTGAAGAGGTCGCCTGTCAGGAATGCGCCGTTCAGCCCCATCAGCAGGAACTGGAACAGCGAGTGGAAATGCGCGCCCGCCGTATGCCAGCGCGCAAGCGCATAGACGAGCGTCGGGATCGCCAGGATCGAGGCCAGCACGAGCATCAGGGCGGAAAGCCGGTCGGCGACGAGCACGATGCCGAAGGGCGCCGGCCAGTTGCCGAGGAGATAGACGCCCTCGAAGCTGTCCGTCCCGCTGCCATTGCCCGCAAGCCGGAAGAGGCTGAAGGCGACGGCGGCGAGCGCAAGGCACGAGACGACGCTGATCATCGCCTTCACGACGCGCTCGCGCTCGTCGAAGAAGAGCAGGAGCGCGCCCGCGACGAGCGGGATGAGGATCGGCGCGATGATGAGGTGTTGCTGCCAGCCGCTCATTTCGGCTGCTCCCTGCCGTCGACATGGTCCGTGCCGGTGAGGCCCCGGGCCGCGAGCAGCACGACGAGGAAGAGCGCGGTGGTGGCGAAGCCGATGACGATGGCGGTCAAAACGAGCGCATGCGGCACGGGGTCCGTCATCGTCGAGATCGGCACGCCCTCCTCCAGCAGCGGCGCCGCATTGGACTTCACGCCGCCGACGCCGAAGATGAAGAGATTGACTGCATAGGACAGCAGCGAGAGGCCGATGATGACCTGATAGGTGCGCGGGCGCAGGATGAGCCAGACGCCCGAGCCAGTCATGATGCCGATACCGAGGGAAAGGATGAGTTCCATCAGGCGTCCTCCGCCTTGGGGGCTTCGAGACTGCGGACCCGATGCGTTCGTATGGACTGGTGGGCGAGCGCGATGAGGATCAGCACCGTCGCGCCCACGACGAGGGAGAAGACGCCGAGATCGAACAGCAGGGCGCTGGCGGCCGGCACCTTGCCGATGAACGGCACCTCTATGTATTGCGAATGAGTGGTCAGGAACGGATAGCCGAAGAGCCAGGAGCCGAGCCCGGTCGCGGCGGCGATCACCAGGCCGAATCCCATCCAGCGCAGCGGCAGGATGCGCAGCCGGTCCTCCGCCCAGCGCACGCCGCCGGCGAGGTATTGCAGGAGGAAGGCGATGGCCATCGTCACGCCGCCCGCGAAGCCGCCGCCCGGCAGGTCATGCCCGCGCAGGAAGAGGTAGATCGCGAATGTGATGACGACCGGGAACATCCACTGCATGATCACCGAAGGCACCAGCAGGTAGTCGCGCACCGTGTCGCCGGCCGAGCGCTCGGGGCGTTCGGCGTCGAAAGCCGCCTGGATGCGCTGCTGCTCGGGCTTTTCCACGCTGTCGGGCGCGGGACGGAAGCGGCGCAGCAGCGCGAAGACCGTCAGCGCCACGATGGCCAGCACCGCGATTTCGCCCATCGTGTCGAAGCCGCGGAAGTCGACGAGGATGACGTTGACGACATTGCGTCCGCCGCCTTCCGTATAGGCCTTTTCGAGGAAATAGCTGGCGATCGCGTCGGGAACCGGCTGCTTCATGATGGCGTAGGAGAAGAGGAACATGCCGAAGCCGCAGGAAATGGCGAGCACGAAGTCGCGGAAGCGGCGGCTGCGCGCGGCGAGCGAGACGGCATTGTCGATCTTTTCCCAGCGCTTGGGCAGCCAGCGCAGGCCGAGAAGCAGGAGGACCGTCGTGACGATCTCCACGACGAGCTGGGTGATGGCAAGGTCGGGCGCCGAAAGCCACACGAAGGTGATGCAGGTGGTGATGCCCGCCCCGCCGAGAAGAACGAGCGCCGCGAGGCGATGATGCTTCGCCTGATAGGCCGCGCCGAGCGCGCAGAAGGCGCCGATGCACCAGACCGCCGCGAAGATGGGGTCGGCATCGCCGAGGACCGGGGCCTTGGGCGAAAAGCCCGCCAGGTAGAGCGGAACGACGCCGGCGAGTAGCCCGGCGGCGGCGACGAGGCGAAGCTGCGGCTGAAGGTTGCGCGTACCCAGATGACTTTCGAGGTAGCGTGCCCATTTCCACGAGACCGTGACCAGCACGCGCTCGAAGATGCGCTGGCCGCCGAGGTGCCTGAAGAGCGGCGGGCCGTCGTCGCATCTGGCGAGATAATCCTTCAGCACCGCATAGAGCGCCGCGCCGCCGACCAGCGCGATCAGGCTCATGATGAGCGGCGTGTTGATGCCGTGCCAGATGGCGAGGCTGTATTCCGGCGTGCGATCGCCGAGGACGGACACCACCGCGGAATGCAGGAACGGCCCGATCGACAGGCTCGGGATGATGCCGACGACGAGGCAGGCGAGCACGAGGAACTCGATGGGGAAACGCATCCAGTGCGGCGGCTCGTGGGGCTTCGGCTTCGGCAGGTCCGTCGGCGCGGGGCCGAAGAAGACCATGTGGATGAAGCGGATCGAATAGGCGACGGAGAAGGCGCCGGCGAGCGTGGCGACATAGGGCAGGATGCGGTCGAGCACGGAATCGGCATGGGTCTCCACCGCCTCGGCGAAGAACATCTCCTTCGAAAGGAAGCCGTTGAGCAGCGGGACGCCCGCCATCGCCGCGCTCGCCACCATGGCGAGCGTCCCGGTTATCGGCAGGTATCTGAAGAGGCCGCTCAATCGCCGCATGTCGCGCGTTCCGGTCTCGTGGTCGATGATGCCCGCGGCCATGAAAAGCGAGGCCTTGAAGGTGGCGTGGTTCATCATGTGGAAGATCGCCGCGACGGCCGCGACCGGGCTGCCGAGGCTGAGCAGCGTGGTGATGAGGCCGAGATGGCTGATCGTCGAATAGGCGAGCAGGCCCTTGAGGTCCTGCTGGAACATCGCGAAATAGGCGCCGAGAAGCAGCGTGCTGATACCGGCGATGCCGACCAGCATGAACCATTCATAGGTGCCGGAAAGCGCGGGCCACAGCCGCACCAGCAGGAAGACGCCCGCCTTCACCATGGTCGCCGAGTGAAGATAGGCCGAAACCGGCGTCGGCGCGGCCATGGCGTTCGGCAGCCAGAAATGAAACGGCACCTGCGCGCTCTTGGTCAGCGCGCCGATCAGGATCAACAGCAGCGCGGTGAGATAGAGCGGGTGGGCCTTGATCTTGTCGCCCGCCGCCAGCACCGCGTCGAGATCGTAGCTGCCGACGATATGGCCGAGCACCAGCAGCCCGGCGAGCAGGCAGAAGCCGCCGATGCCGGTGATCGTCAGCGCCATGCGCGCGCCGTCGCGGGCGGCGGCATTGTGGTGCCAGTAGCTGATCAGGAGGAAGGAGAAGATGCTCGTCAGTTCCCAGAACACCGAGAGCAGGATGATATTGCCCGACACGACGATGCCGAGCATCGAGCCCATGAAGGCGAGGAGGAAGGAGAAGAAGCGCGGAACGGGGTCCTCTTCCGACATGTAGTAGCGCGCATAGAGCACGACGAGGCAGCCGATGCCGGTGATGAGCATGGCGAAAAGCCAGGCGAAACCGTCCATGCGCAGGGTGACGTTCAGGCCGAGCTGGGGAAGCCATTCGAGGTCGAGCCGCACCTTTCCGCCGTTGCGCACCGCAGGGTAGAGCATCGCCGTCATGACGAAGCCCGCAAGGGTCACGGCGCCCGACATGCGGGCCGCCAGCACGCGGGAATCCGTCCGCAGCAGAATGGTCGCGGCAAGGCTTCCCAGGAAGGGAAGGCAGACCAGCAGGACCAGTATGGTTTCACCTGTCATCGTTTGATCGATCGCTTTCGAACGTCAGAGCTTCTCTCGGCCGCGGACCGGCCGCATCGGGAAGACCGCGCGATCGAGGGTCGATCGGGCGGCCGTCAGGCGAATTCCGCCGGAGGGGCACGAGCCCCTCGCGCATCAAGACCGCCATTGCGCGGCCGGAACGGCGCAAACACGGCGAGAATGGCGCGGGGGCCGTCAAACCGGTGCGCCGTTTCCGCGGGAATGCAGGCGTGGTCGAGGCCGGCGCCGTCGAACGACACGATTTTGCCGGCGACCGCACGCTTGCGGCAGTCCTTTTCGACAGGAACGGATGACTGGCCCACAGTCTTCAGCGTGCCGGTGCGAACCAGTATCGAGGCGGCGCTGGCGGCAGGCGGAATCGAGAGGGCGGACACCAGCAGCAGAAGACAGGTTAGCGCGGTGCAGAGAAGGCGGAAAGCCCGACTGAATGGTCGATGCTGTTGCCCTGTTGCTGCCAAACGCCTTGCCTCTCGATATCGCCGTCCGTCTTGAAGATTCCTTCATCCGGACAATACGTTGGCGGGATTGACGCTGTCCACCCGAAAGCGTGAAACTTTTCCAAAATTGTGCCGTTTTTCTGCGTCGGTTGGATGATTTTTCTCTCTGCGACACAATGGCCGGCCCGCGGCGCGGCCTTCGGCTTGAAGGCACGCCTCTTTGGGCGCATCCTGTTTTTGCGAATCGCATGAGGCAGACCTGCTCCGCACGAGCTCTTCGCCCGGAGACATGGCGCGCCGAATATCCGGGCCTGCCGGACCATCCCGGCCGCCCGGCGAGTACCGTGCCGGGCTCCTGCCGGCGCGGCGTCAGTTCACTCTTGAAGGGGATCAGCGATGACGGATGCGCGAAGGGAATGGATCAGCAAACGGGCCTATTCCATCTGGGAGGAGACCGGCCGGCCGCATGGGCATGACGGGGAGCACTGGGCACAAGCTGTGCGCGAACGCGAGGAATTCGAACGCCTGGCACCGGAGGCAAGGTCCCCGACCGCGAAGAAACCGCTGATCGAAATCTCGGCGAAGGCAAAGAAAACCGAGACCGCCAAGCCGAAGAAGAAGGCGGATTCCACCGCAGAAAAGCCGGTCCCCGCCAAGCCGGCAAAGGCAAAGGCGCTCAAGACGGCGGCGAACAGCAAGCCGATCTGAACCCGGCCGCGGCACTTGGCCTCTTGGAGGCGGGCGCAAAGCACTCTATCTGAGCGGCAAGACGTTCTTTCACGAGGTGCCCGTGCGCTCGCTCTATATGGCCGCCGGCCTGCTGATGACGGCGCTCGGCATTATCGGCGCCTTCCTGCCGCTGTTGCCGACGACGCCCTTCCTGCTCGTCGCCGTCTGGTGCTTCTCGCGTTCCTCGCCGCGCCTCGAGCAATGGCTGCTCGACCACCCCACGCTCGGCCCGCCTTTGACAAACTGGCGGCGGGAGGGCGCAATCGCGGGCCGCGCCAAGGCCATTGCCATCTGTCTCATCGTCGCAAGCTACGGCTTCTTCTGGTATCGCACGGCCCCCTCGCCCGTGCTCGCGGTCAGCGTCGGGCTCATCCTCTCCGCGAGCGCGCTCTTCATTCTCACCCGTCCCCTTCCGAAGAAGGGCTGAGGGCATGACGGGGAAGGACGACGCGCCCGTCATCGTCTGGTTCCGCAAGGACCTGCGCGCCGATGACAATGCCGCCCTCTCGGCCGCGGCCGAAATGGGCCGTCCCGTGATCGCGCTCTATATCCGCGAGCCTGCGGAACTTGGGACGGGGCCGCTCGGTGCGGCGCAGGCCTGGTGGGTTCACCATGCGCTGGCCTCCCTTGCCGCGACGCTGGAGGAACTCGGCACGCCGCTTGTCCTCCGCAGCGGCGATGCGCATGCGGTGCTCGACCACGTCATCGAAGAGACGGGGGCGGACACCGTCCACTGGAACCGCCGGCACGATCCGGCGGGCATCGCCGTGGATACGCCCATCAAGGCGGCCCTGAAGGTGCGCGGCCTTGCCGTCAGGAGCTTTGCGGGCCAGTTGCTGCACGATCCGACGCGCCTCATGACGGGCGAGAAGAAGCCGTACCGCGTCTACACCCCCTTCTGGAAGGCGCTGGAGCGTGAAGGCGAGCCGCACGAGCCCGTCGACGCGCCGGAAAGGCTCCACACTCCGAAGCGGCTCCCGCAATCCGAAGCCCTGGACGACTGGGCGCTATTGCCCGCAAAGCCGGACTGGGCCGCCGCCTTCGGCGAGGTCTGGACGCCCGGCGAGAAGGCGGCGCGCGAGCGGCTCGACACCTTCGTCAACGGCCCGATCGAGGACTACAAGACCGACCGCGACCGACCCGCCATCGACGCGACATCCCTGCTGTCGCCGCATCTCGCATCGGGCGAAATCTCCCCTGCCCGCATCTGGCACGCGACACGCGGCCTCGAGGCGCCGCGGGAGGATGTGATCCATTTCCGCAAGGAACTCGCCTGGCGGGAATTCTGCCATCACCTGCATTTCCATTTCCCGGCCCTTGCGGAAAGGAACTGGAACGACCGCTTCGACGATTTTCCGTGGGAGGGGAGCGACAGGGACTTCGATCTCTGGACGAAGGGCATGACGGGCTATCCCATCGTCGATGCCGGCATGCGGCAACTCTGGCGGCACGGCTGGGTGCACAACCGCGTGCGCATGATCACCGCCTCCTTCCTCATCAAGCATCTCATGATCGACTGGCGGCGCGGCGAGAAATGGTTCCGCGACACGCTGGTGGATGCCGATGCCGCATCGAATCCGGCGAACTGGCAATGGGTGGCGGGCTCCGGCGCGGACGCCTCGCCCTTCTTCCGCATCTTCAACCCGATCCTGCAGGGCGAGAAATTCGATCCGGACGGCACCTATGTCCGCACCTTCGTGCCGGAGTTGCGGAAACTAGACTCCGCCTGGATCCACAAGCCCTTCGATGCGCCGGAAAGCGCGCTCGCCGAGGCGGGCGTGGAACTCGGAAGGACCTATCCGAAACCCATCGTCGACCATGCGAGCGCGCGTCAGCGGGCGCTCGCCGCCTACAAGGCGCTGAAAAGCGATTGACCTAATCGCGGCCGTCGAGCACCGACGCGATGAAGGAGACGAAGGCCTCCCCCGCCGCCGCCAACGGCCCGCTATTGTCGATCACGACCGTATCGGCTGCCACCACGATCTCGGGCGCGGCCCGTTCCAGCCGCCTGGCGACCGCTTCGGCGCTCTCCCGCCCGCGGGCGGCGAGCCTTGCGGCAAGAACATCCGGCCGCGCCGTGATCAGCACGACCTTCAGGCGCGGATAGGCATCGGCAAAAGCCGGCAGCGCGGAGCGGCTGCCATTGGCGACCAGCGTCACGCCGCTTGCAAGCCGCGCATGCGTTTCACCGGGAATGCCGTAGGAGAGGCCATGCGCATCCCACGAGACTGCGAAGCCGCCCTCAGCCTCAAGGCGGCGGAAACTGTCGGCGTCGATGGCCTGATGCGCCTCGCCGCCGGCATCCGCCGGGCGGGTGATCGCCCGCCGCACGAAACCGAGGCGGGCCTCGCCGGAGAAATGGCGCGCAGCATAGGCCATGACGCTGTCCTTGCCGGCCCCGCTCGGGCCGACGACGACGACCATGGTGCCGGCTGCAGCCGTCACGCTCATGCCACTCGCCTGCCCTGGCGCCATACAGAGCGGACGACGGGAACGCCGGACGGCCGGCGGACGCGCACGATGTCGGCGCGAAGGCCCTTCGCGATGGCTCCGCGGTCGTCGAGGCCGACGGTGCGGGCCGGCGTTGTCGAGACCATGGCGATCGCCTTCGGCAGGTCCATGCCCTCGTCGGCGAGGATGAAGGGCGCGTGCATCAGGCTGAAGGGCACGTAATCCGAGGAGAGCACGTCGAGCACGCCGAGGCCGGCAAGGTCACGGGCGGCGATATTGCCGGAATGCGACCTGCCGCGCACGACGTTGGGCGCGCCCATCAGGACGCTCATGCCCGCCCCGTGCGAGGCTTTCGCCGCCGCGATGCTGGTCGGGAATTCAGCAAGGCGGATGCCGTAGCCGATGGCCTCCTCGACATGGTCCAGCGTCGCGTCGTCATGGCTGGCGATGGAGATGCCGCGCGCGGCGCAGGAAGCGGCGATGGCGTCGCGATGCGGCTTGGCATAGCGGGCGGAAAGGTCCTGCTGGCGCTTGCAGAAGGCGTCGAATTCCTCGTCCGTGAGGCCGCGCTTCTTCTTGTGATAGAGGATGTACTGGTCCAGCGTCTGGAACTGCCGCTGGCCGGGTGCGTGATCCATCAGCGAGACGAGGCGCACGAGCGGGTCGTCCTCGAACTCCTCGTAATGGTCGAGCACATTGTCGGTCGAGACCTCGCAGCGCAGGTGGATGAGGTGCTCGGCGCGCAGGCGGTCCTCGTTCTGCGCCCCGGCGATCGCATCGGCCATGGCGCGCATCTCGCCCTTCTCGAAGCCGCTCTCGCCGTCCGAGCCCATGCGCAGACAGTCGAAGACCGTGGTGATACCGGAGGTGACGACCTGGGCGTCATGCGACTGGATCGCGGCCGTCTTCTCCCAGCGCACGCCGGGACGCGGCGAGTAATGGGCTTCGAGGTGGTCGGTATGAAGTTCGACGAGGCCGGGAAGAAGGTAGTCGCCCTCCATGTCCTCGCCGGCGGCGGAGGGACCTTCGGAAATGTCGGCGACGAGGCCGTCCCGCAGCACCAGCGTGCCGTCGAGGATCCGGTCCTCCAGCACGATGCGGGCATTGGAAAGAACGGTTTCGCGGGTCATGTCATGCGGTCTTTCTGCTGACGGCTCCACCGAGCGGGAAGAGCGAATGGACGGTGAAATCGGCGCCGCGCGCGGCCTCCCGGAAGAGCGCGAGGCCGGTGACCGGCAACGGACGGCCGTGGAATTCGGCGAAATGATCGAGCAGCACGCTTGCGACGGCCTCGCGGCGCTCGGCCGGAACGCGCCCCGTCAGCGTCATGTGGAAGCGGAACTCGTCGAAGACGTAGGGATAGCCCCACTGGACGAGGTTCTGGCGCTCGGCGGCGTTCAGCTCGTCGGGCTTGCGGCGGGCGATGTCGGCGGAGGTGAGCGGCGCACGGAACCGCTCGAAGCACCGCACCACCTCGCCGGCGAAAGCTTGCAGTTCATCGCAATGATCGCCGGGCACCAGCGCGAAGAAGGAGCCGAGCCGGCCGACGACGACTTCGGGAATATCGAAGGGGTCGGCTTCGGAAACGAAACGGCCGATCTCGGCCACGAGCTCGGCCTCGCTGCGGCCCTCGGCCAGCGTGAAGGGCGCCTTCAACGTCGCGTGGAAGCCGTAGCGCCGCGGATCGGCGGTCAAGCCCGCGAGAGAAGCCGCATCGAAACCTGCCGCCGCCGGCTGATCGAGCGCCGAGCCGGTAAAGGCATTGCGCCCGAGCCAGCGCTGGGCGGCAAGGGTGAGCGGGTCGCTTGCAGGGGGCGTGAAGTAGAGGGCGTAACGCAAGGGCTCATTCCTGTAATGCTCGTTCGGTGCCGCCCGGAGACGGTTCCGAATCTGAAAGGTCATCCGTGGCAGCATCATGCCGCCACGCATTCAATGCGCCGGCGTGCCGTCAGTCGGTGGCGCAAGACATTCGAAATGCCTCCGAGGAGCCGGGACTCGAAGCACCGTGGAGTAACCGTCTCCCTGTTCGCATGGGTGCGCACCGGTCCAAAGTTTGAGTCCTGCCCCGATGATCGTTGCAGAACGGGCATTCGATTCCCAGCGATAATGTGTCCGGGAGACAACGAAGGACATGATCCGATCGGCACAATAGCGTCGCATGGCGACGGGCGCAGCACTGCTGTGGAAGCAGTATGGCCATCGCCTCCCCGGATCGAAAGGCCGTCATTCCGCGCCCATACGACCGCATCCGGCTTGCCTTCGAAGGCAGACACATCGCTTTCCGCAACTATCCGCGGCTCGTTTTAAGCGGCCGGAATGACGTGGGTGTGACGGGGAGTCATCGCGGGGACGAAGAGGGATGAACGGCAATCGGCATGGTGCATTGGCGACCTCAACAACACCTCTTCGGTTCATATGGATCAGATCGCCTCGCGCACGCGCCTCGCCCAACCCTGTCCGGTTGAAGCAAGGCGAAAGGCGAAATCGGGTAGCGATGCGTCAGTTGGCCGTACCGTCCGGCGTCACGCTCTGGCTGTCGCCGCCGGTGCTGGATTGCGGCGTGGGGTCACGGTCCGTCGGCACGGTCTGGCCGTTGCCGGTGCTGTTGTCCGTCGTTCCGCCGGCCGGCGTCTGGTTGCCATCGGTCGTCGAGGAGGTTTGCGACGCGTCGGTCGGGGCGGAGGGGTCGGTCTTCTGGCCCCAGAACTCGACCGCGCCCCAGACGAGGAAAACGAGCACGAGGCTGACGCCGAGCACCTTCAGCACGGGCCAGCCGGGGCCGCCCTGCCGGACCTCCCGCGCGGCATATTGCTTGCGCTCGGGGTCGTGGGTGCGGGTCAACGGATCGCCGCGCTCATCCTGCTGGTGGGTCATGGCTTGCACTCCCTGATCGTTCGGTCGGGGAGGAAACTGGCCGTGCAGCAGAAAAGTTCCCGTTTTCAGGCCTCCGCCGGACCGTCCAGCCCCAGGCCTTCGAGCAGCCGGCGCTGGCGCAGAAGGAGCTGGGCGAGCGCGGCAACGTCACCCTTGGCCGGCTGGTGCGTCATGCCTTCGGCCACCGCTTCCACGATGGCCTCCAGCGTATCGGTGATCTCGCGGGAGACATCGTGCAGTTCGACAAAGCGCGGATCGCTCGCCGCGGCGGTCAGCGTCGCCGCCGTGACCCGGCCTATGCCCTGCGGCACCTTCGCTCCGGCATCGACATAGCCATCCGGCAGGTCGCCCTTGAGATTGCATATCCGCCGGTAGCGGATGGCATCGATAATCTGGTCGACCGCCTGGCAGGCGCCGGCGACGCGGGAGGGATGGTCGGTATCGGCCGCGGCATGCGGCAGGAGCTCCAGCTTGCCGGGATGACGCTCGGCAAGCTTCAGATAGGGCAGCATCGGCCCGCTGAGCGCGCCGCTCGTCGCATTCCGGAAGAGGTCCGCGTCGATGGCGGCGTAGCGTATCTGCCCTGCGGCCAGCGCCCGGTCGAGTGCCGCCGTATCCACCACCTCGCCGCGGTCGTAGTTGACGAGCACGGCGCCGCGGTTCATCGCCGAGAGCACGGTCTCGCCGATCATGCCGGCATTGGCGTAAAGGCGTGTCTCCTCGTCGAGCCGGCCGAGGCCGATATGGACGGAGAGCACGTCCGCGCCGTTCGCCGCCGCGACGGGCGTCCCGGCATAATCGAAGCCCTCCGCCTCGATCCATTGCCGGTGCCGGGCGCGGGCATGGACGACCACATGCATGCCGAAGGCGCGGGCGAGCTTCGCCACCTCGCGGCCGATATTGCCATAGCCGAGCACCGCCATCCGCTGACCCTCCAGCTTGGCGGTGGGATAGGACTTGAGGTCGCGGCCGGTATCGAAATCGCCGGCGGCAACGCGTTGGTGCAGAAGCTCCACCGGCAGGTCCGGCGTCACCTTGAGGATCGCCTTCATCACCATCTGCGCCGTGGCGCGGCTGTTGATGCCGGGCGTGTTCATCAGGGCGGCCGTGCCGCCCTCGCCATTGCCGCCGCCCCAGGAGGCAGAGCCCATATTGCCCGTGCCCGCGCCGATGCGCACGCCGCCGAGCGCAAAGACCGCCTGCCGCGGAATGAAGGTCGCCGCCGCGATCAGCGCGTCATAGCGGCCGTCCGCGGTCTGGGCGATGATCTCGGCCTCGCCGCTGAGGTCGGGCTGGTAGAAGAAGTGGATGCCGGGTGGCAATTCCTCACGCTGGTAGGCGGCTTCGTGGAACGCGCCGCCCTTCGCCTCGATATGCGCGCGGACCTCGCCCGGATCGGGCTTGCCTTCCGCATCGAAGCGCAGGCCGATCAGGTCGGCGATCAGGACCTTGTAGGCGCGCCGCGGATCGTCCAGCCGTCCTTCGTCCGCAAAAGCTGCTTGCTGATCCTGCATGGCGCCCCTCCCTGCCTGTTCCGCCTTCGTAGGCGAGATTTCGAAGGGGGGCAAGCCGCCGGGCGGCAGGGCGAAAGCACCGTGGACGGCCAGAACCGCCCTATTGCCCGGCCGTCATACGACCGTCATAAAGACCGGCGGAAAAGGATTTCTCATGACGCCTCGCGCCTTCACCACCATCGAAAACGAATGGATCACGCTCGCCGACGGCACGCGGCTCGCCGCGCGCATCTGGATGCCGGAGGGCGCGCAGGCCGATCCCGTTCCCGCCGTCTTCGAGTTCCTGCCCTATCGCAAGGGCGACGGAACCAGCCCGCGCGACGAATCGACCTATCCCGTCTTCGCCGCGGCCGGCATTGCCGGGGTGCGCGTCGATATCCGCGGCTCGGGCGAATCCGACGGCGTCATCGATGGCGAATATACGCCGCTGGAGCTTGCCAATGCCTGCGAGCTGATCGCCTGGATCGCCGCGCAACCCTGGTCGAACGGTTCCGTCGGCATGATGGGCATCTCTTGGGGCGGCTTCAACTGCCTGCAGGTCGCGGCCTTGAAGCCGCCGGCATTGAAGGCGGTCATCTCCATCGCCTCCACCGTCGACCGCTACAACGACGACATCCATTACAAGAACGGCACGCACCTTTCCGCCCAGCTTTCCTGGGCCGCGACCATGCTCGCCTACCAGTCGCGCTCGCCCGATCCCGAGATCGTCGGCGCGCGCTGGCGGGACATGTGGATGGAGCGGCTGGAGAACGAGCCCTTCTTCCTGGAGGAATGGCTGCAACACCAGCGCCGCGACGCCTTCTGGGAGCACGGCTCCATCTGCGAGGACTTCGCCGGCTTTCCCGTTCCCGCCCTCGTCATCGCCGGCTGGGCGGACGGCTACCGCAGCACGCCGCTGAAGGCGGTCGAGGGGATCGGCGGGAAGGCCAAGGCGCTGATCGGCCCGTGGGTCCACAAGTATCCGCACTTCGCCTGGCCGAAGCCCCGCATGGATTTCCACGCCGAGGCCATCGCGTGGTGGAACCGCTGGCTGCGCGGCGAGGAGAACGGCGCGGAGGACATCCCGCAGGTGCGCGCCTATATCCAGGACGCTCCCCGCCCGGCGCTGCGCCGCGATTTCGATCCCGGCTTCTGGATCGCCAAGGATCGCTGGGAGGCGCCGGACATGGCTGAATTCCATGTCGGCTCACACGGCGCGCTCATGCCCGGCCAGCCGTCGGCCGACACCCCGGCCGACGACCGCTTCCTGAAATCGCCGCTCGACACCGGCGTCATGGCCGGCGAGTGGTTCACGCTGAAGCCCGATGCCGAAATGGCGCTCGACCAGCGCCTCGACGATGCCGGATCCCTCGTCGTCGAGACCGCGTCGCTTGCCGAGGCGCAGGATTTCCTCGGCCAGCCGGTGCTGGAACTGGAGGTGGCGACGCAGGTCGAGATCGCCAATCTCTGCGCCCGCCTCGTCGATATCCACCCGGACGGGACGGCGACGCGCGTCACCTTCGGCGTCATCAACCTCGCCCACCGCAACGGCAATGCGGAACCGTACGCCATGCCCAAGGGCCGGAAGGTGCGCATCCGCCTCGTGCTCGACGCGATGGGTTACCGCTTCCGCGCGGGGCACCGCATCCGCCTGTCGCTCTCAACCTCCTACTGGCCGATGGTCCTGCCGCCGCCGGTCGATGCCGGCGTGACGCTCGACCTTGCCTCGCTCGGCCTTGCCTTGCCGAAGCTCGGCGAGCACCGGGTCGTTTCCCTTCCCGAGCCGGAAAATCCTAATCCCCTGCCGGCCTATATCGAACTCTCCCCGCCGGAGACCGCGCGGGGCGTCGAGCGGGACCTGACGAACGGCCTCACGGAATATTCGATCTACGAGGATACCGGCCTCTACGAGCATCCCGGCACGGGACTGGCGACGCGCCAGGTGCGCGACGAGCTGTGGTCGATTGCCGGAAACGATCCGCTTTCGATGACCGGAACCGCTGTCTGGACCTGCGACATGCAGCGGCCCGGCTGGTTCGTGCGCACCGTCTCGACCGCCACCATCGCCTGCACCGCGCGCGACTGGGTTATCTCGGCCCATGTCCGCGCCTTCGAGGGCGAGGCGCAGATCTTCGAGAAGACATTCGGGACGGCGATCCCGCGCGACTTCATGTGATGCTTTAACAAATCAGTGGAAGTCGCGGGATTTGACGCGGATCGTTTCCCGCCGATCTGCCTCCTCCAGCTTCTGGTCGATGCCGCGGCGGCCGACGGTGGAAAAGTCGGCGGACAGGTCGATGAGCTGCTGCGCGACGATGTGCACCACCTCGCCCTCCCGCTGGACATAGCCCCTGACGCCGATCATCGGCGCGCCCATCACGATGGGCCTGTAGGCGAGGAAGATCTTGCGCCAGACGACGAGGTTGGCGATGCCCGTCTCGTCCTCGATGGTCACGAAAATGACGCCCTTGGCCGAGCCCGGCCGCTGCCGCACCAGCACGATGCCGGCGGTCTCGACCTTCTGGCGGTCCTTGAGATTCACCGCCTGCGCGCAGGTGAGGAAACGGCGGCGCGAGAGGCTTTCGCGCAGGAAGCTCACCGGATGGGCGCGGAGCGTCAGGCCGACATGGCCGTAGTCCTGCACGACTTCTCCCCCCGCCGCCATCGGGCGGAGCGCCACGGCCGGTTCCTCGATCTCGGCAACGAGTGCCGCCTCGCGCTCGGCCGCCGCGGTGAAGAGCGGCAGCGGCTCGTCCCTGAGGCTGCGGATCGCCCAGAGCGCTTCGCGGCGCGAAAGGCCGAGTGACGGCCGGAAGGCATCCGCCTCGGCAAGTCGGACCAGCACATCGGTGGCAAGCCCCGCGCGGCGCCAGAAATCGTCGACCGAGGCGAAGGGCTCGTCCTGCCGGCCGTTGATCAGGTCGCTCGCTTCCTTGTTCTTCAGTCCCTTCACCATCCGCAACCCGAGACGCACGGCAAAGCGGCCCGTCTCCTCCGTCGGCTCCAGCGTGCAGTCCCACCGGCTTTCATTGATGCAGACCGGCCGTACCTCCACCTCATGGTCGCGCGCATCGCGCACGATCTGCGCGGGCGCATAGAACCCCATCGGCTGGGAATTGAGCAGCGCCGCGCAGAAGACATCCGGGTGATGGCACTTCACCCAGGCGGAGGCATAGGCGACGATGGCGAAGCTGTAGGCATGGCTTTCCGGGAAGCCATAGGAACCGAAGCCTTCGAGCTGGCGGCACATGCGCTCGGCGAATTCGCGCGTGTAATCGTTCTCGACCATGCCCGAGATCAGTTCCTCGCGGAATTTATCCACGCCGCCCGTCTGCTTGAACGTGGCCATCGCCCGGCGCAACTGGTCGGCACGGCCGGGCTCGAAGCCGGCGCATTCGATGGCGACCTGCATGGCCTGCTCCTGAAAAAGAGGTACGCCGAGCGTTCGCTTCAGGACCCTTTCGAAAGCCGGCTGGGGATATTCGACCTCTTCCAGCCCCTGCCGCCGGCGCAGATAGGGATGCACCATGTCGCCCTGGATCGGCCCCGGCCGCACGATGGCCACCTGGATGACAATGTCGTATAATTCCTTCGGCCGGAGGCGCGGCAGCATGGACATCTGCGCCCGGCTTTCGATCTGGAAAGTGCCGATCGTGTCGGCCTTCGAGATCATCTCATAGGTCGCCGAGTCTTGCGGGATGGTCTTGAGGTCATGGGCCTCACCCTTGTGCTCCTTCAGGAAGTCGAAGGCGCGGCGCATGCAGGTGAGCATGCCGAGCGCCAGCACGTCGACCTTCATGAAGTTCAGATATTCGATATCGTCCTTGTCCCATTCGATCACCTGCCGGTCGTCCATCGCCGCCGGTTCGATGGGCACGAGGTCGTCCAGCCGGTCGCGCGTCAGGACGAAGCCGCCCGGATGCTGCGAGAGGTGACGGGGCCGATCGATCAGTTGCCGGGCGAGCTCGAACAGCAGCTTCATGCGGCGGTCGTCCACATTGAGGCCGACCGAGCCCGCATGGGTTTGCGGAATGTCGTTGGACCAGCCCCAGACCTGCGAGGATAGCGATTTCAGCACATCCTCGGGCAGGCCCAGCGCCCGCCCCACGTCGCGCATGGCCGCCCGCGAGCGGTAGCGGATGACGGTGGCGCAGAGAGCGGAACGGTCCTTTCCATAGGTCTCGTAGATCCACTGGATCACCTCCTCCCGGCGCTCGTGCTCGAAATCCACGTCGATGTCGGGCGGCTCGCCGCGCTGCTCGGAAACGAACCGCTCGAAGAGCAAGCCGTTCACCGTCGGCTCGATGGAGGTGATGCCGAGAACGAAGCAGACGGCGCTGTTGGCAGCCGAGCCGCGCCCCTGGCAGAGGATGCCGATCGAGCGGGCATGCCGGACAATGGCATTCACCGTAAGGAAATAGGGCGCATAGTTCATCTTCTGGATCAAGCCGAGCTCCTTCAGAAGTTTTTTACGAACTATTTCCGGTATCTCATTGTGATAAAAGGAATTCGCACCTTCCCACGTATATTTCTCCAGCGCCTCCTGCGGCGTGAGGTCCGCATATTCCTTCTCGTCGGGATATTGGTATTTCAACTCGTCCAGCGAGAAGCGGCAGCGCTCCACGATCTCCAGCGAGCGCCGAAGCGCCTCCGGGTAGCGGACGAAGAGGCGGTGCATTTCCTGCGGCGGCTTCAGGTAGCGGTCGGCATGGCGCTCGCGCAGGAAGCCGGCATTGTCGATGACGACGTTGTGGCGGATGCAGGTCATGATGTCCTGCAGCATGCGGCGGCCGGGCTCGTGGTAGAGCACGTCGTTGGTGACGACGGTGGGCACGCGGTACCGCGCGGCGAGGTTGGACAATTCGAAGAGGCGGAGCTGGTCGTTCGGCCGGCGGCGCAGCGTCAGGGCGAGATAGCAGCGGTCGCGGAAGGTCTCGGCAAGACGGCGAAGCTGGAAGGCGGCGGTCTCGTCCGCCTCGTCCGGCACCAGCACGGCAAGAAGCCCTTCGTTCCATTCCACGACATCGGCCCAGTCGATATGGCACTTGCCCTTGCCCGCCCGCTTCTTGCCGAGGGTGAGCAGGCGGCAGAGACGGGCATAGGCATCGCGATCAGTGGGATAGACGAGCAGCGACATGCCGTCCACGAGATCAAGCCGGCAGCCGACGACGAGGCGCACCCGAGGCATGTCCGGTGGCAGCTCCTTCGCCGCCCTGTGGGCCTGCACGACGCCGGCAAGGCTGTTGCGGTCCACCACGGCGAGGGCATCGATGCCGAAGGCGCTCGCCTGCGCGAAGAGTTCCTGCGCGCTGCTCGCCCCGCGCAGGAACGAGAAATGGGAGGTGACCTGAAGCTCGGCGTAACGCGGTTTCATGCGAAGATCCCATGCAGGAACCAGCGGCCGGCGCCGTTCGCGGCCTCAGCCTCATCGCCCGAGCGAAAGAGCCAGAAGCGCTCGCCGGCCTCGTCCTCCACCTGGAAATAATCGCGCACGGCGGCAAGCTCGGCGTCGCGCTTCCACCATTCGCCGAAGATGCGCTCCGGCCCGTCGGCGCGCTTCACGCGCCGGCGTATGCCGCGCCATGTGAAGAAGGCGGGCGGGTGGTCTGGCAGGAGCGCCACGACCTCGACTGGCTCTGGCCGCGCCAGGAGACGGGCGGGGCGCGGCCAGTCCCCCTGCCATGTGGCCCCGCTGTCGGGAGAAAGCGGGGCGATGCGCTGGACGGAGCGTTCCGGCACGTCGCTTTCGACCGGCGCGATGCGGTAGAGGCGGCGTGCGCCGATGCGGTTGGCGATCACGTCGACGAGCCCGGCAAGGTCCGCCCTCTCTTCCTCGACCAGAGAGGAGACGGCCTGTTGCAGGACGAGCGGTTCGGCGAGCGTGGCGGTCAGGTCCATGATCTCGATGCCGAAGCCCGGATCGATCGTCTCGATCCGGTCGCAGAGGAGCCGGACGAGCCGCTTCTCCTCCCGCACCGCCCGGGCCGTGCCGACACGGATCGCCTGAAGGGAAGCATCGACGCGGTGGAAGACGAGGTCGAGCCGCCGCGCGCCGAGCCCGCGCTTTTCCAGCGCAAGGCAGAGATCCTGCACGAGGGCGGCCGTATAGCGCGCGATGGTCTCCGGCGCGCCGATCGGCTCGCCGAAGACCTTGCGGACGGTCACGAGCTCGGGATCGCGCAGCGGATCGACAGGCTCCGAGACGATGCCCTGCAGCTGGTCGAGCCGGCGGCCGAGGAGCGCCCCGAAACGCAGGACGAGCGGCGCACGCGGCACGGCCAGCACATCGCCGATGCCGGCAAAGCCGAGAACATGCAGGCCCGTCACCGTTTCCGGCGGAATGCGCAGGCCCTGGAGCGGCAGAGGGGACACGGCCTCGCTCGCCGCGCCGGGTGGCACGACGCGAACCGGATCGGCCAGAAAGCGCGCCACGGCATGGGCCGCGCCCCAGCTGTCGGCCACCGCGGCGCGGGCGGCGATGCCGGAGGCGGCAAGGCGGTTGACGAGTCCCGTCAGCATGCGCTCCTCGCCGCCATGCAGGTGGTCGGCGCCGGTCGTGTCGATGACGAGGCCATCCGGCGGATCCGGCGCGACGATGGGCGCGTAGTGCTGCAAGACCCAGAGGGAAAGGCGGGCGAGCGCCGCGGCATCGGCCGCGGGATCGGCTGGCATGGTCAGGATGTCGGGCAGCAGGGCATGCGCCTTGGTCAGCGGCATGCCGACGCGCAGGCCCGCCTGTTCCGCCGGGCGGCTTACCGCCGTCACGATCCGGCGCGGGCCATCCCGCCCGACGAGAACGAGCCGCCGGTCAGGCGGAGGCGCCGAGGCGCCAAGCGCCCGTCTCAGGCGATCGATCGGCCAGCCGGGAAGAAAAAGCGATACGACCCTCGGCATCGGATGCCTCCACTTCGAACTTAGCCGCCTCGCCGGCCCGGCAACGGGCCAGCTCCAGCAACCATCGGGCCCGGCCGATGCCGGGCACGGCAAGCGGCACGGACGGCCGCATGGAAACCCGCCAGCGCGTCACGGCGGCGGAAGGCAGCGCGAAAGCATCGGTGCCCCCTCCCTGCCGGATGCGGCGCAGGGCGATGCCGAGCGTGCCGCCGGCTTCCGCGGCAAGCTGCAGGCGGCGCGAGGCGGTCATCGACAGGCGCGCGACTTCCGCCACCACCGCGCCGAGCCCGCCATGGCGCAGCCCCTCCTCGAAACAGAGGAGCAGGCTCTTCTCGTCGCCGGCCTCCACATAGAGGACGCGACTGGGGGCAAGCCCCGCCTGCGCCAGCGCCGGGGCGAAGAGATCCGGCCGCGTCAGGCACCAGAGCACCTGCCCCTTGGTGCGCGCGGCGATGCCGGCGGCAAAGAGCATGGCGGCCGCCCCTTCCACGGCGTCGTTGCCGCCGCCGCAGACCTCGTGCAGGCTGGCGAGCGCCAATCCGCCGCCGGGCAGCCGGTCGTCGATCTCCGGCACGCCGAACGGCAGAACCGCCCGGTCGCGCAAGGCGCGGCCGTCGAACTGCCGGATGCGGTCGCGCAGGTCTGCGACAACGGCATGGACGGAGGCGGACATGGCTTTTCGGCTCCTGCTGACGGATAATTGTTCTCTATTTGTTCTCAATTTCCAAAAGAGTCAATCGGTCTTGCCGGCCGGCGAGATCACAGATTGAATCATCGGCGGGAACCAACTGGCACGGCGGAAGTTTCTCCTCCCGCCATTCCCACCAATGCAGGAGACATGCCCATGGCTGACGAAAAGAGCACCGGCAAGCGCACGCTCGGCGTCGTTGAAGGTCGCGACACCATTTCGGAGGAAGCGAAGACCGCCGCCGCGGAGGCCGCGGTCAGCGAGCAGATCGAGGCGCTGAAGGCGGAGATCAGCCGGTTGAAGGAATCCGCGGGCCTGATCGCCGAAGGCACGGGCCAGCTTGCGGTCGCCAAGGCGGAATCGCTGCGCGAGGACCTGCGCCAGACCATTCAGGCCAATCCGATCGCCGCCCTCGCCGGCGCTGCCCTCATCGGCTATCTCTGCGGCCTGCGCCACCGGTAGGTGATCTTTCCCGATGCCATGAAAAAAGCCCGGCAATGCCGGGCTTTCTTATACGTTCAGAACCAGCGCTGGCGGCGCGGCGGTTCGCTTTCGAGAGACCCGAGCAGATAGCCGAGCACGATGCCGGCCAGCCCCGCGCCCAGCACGAGCGTGGAAAGGGCGGCGGGATGCTCCCGCGCGGTCTGCGCGACGGCCGCGCCCTCGTTGCGCACGTATTTCGTCGCGGAGCGGACGGCGGGACGGGCTGCCTCCATGGCGCTGCCGGCGCGCTCGCGCACGGTTTCATAGGCCTCGGCACTCCGCTCGCCGAGATCCTTCTGAAGCTGGGCGATCTCGTCACGCAGGGCGGAAATCTGGGATTGGACGTCGTTGCTTGCCATTGCGGTCTCCTTGTCAGCAATCCAGACCGAACGAATGGCGCGCGGCTTGGTTCCCAGCCGCAAGGAGAATTGCGCTCAGCCTGCCTGACGCCGCCCGTCGCGGCGGATCTGCGACGGCGTGTCGCCGAAGGCGGCGCGGAAGCGCCGGGTGAAGTGCGACAGGCTCTCGAAACCGGTCTCCAGCGCGATCTCGATCAGCGGCTTGTTGGTACGCACCACCATGGTGAAGGCGGCCGCCATGCGGATCTTCATGTAGATCGCGCTCGGCGAGGCGCCCATGTCGCTCTCGAACAGCCGCTCGAGCTGGCGGCGCGAGACATTCGTCATCGTGGCGATGCTGTCGATGGACAGGAGGTCCTCGGTGTGCTGCTCCATCATCATGATGGCGAGATGCACGCGCCGGTCGCGCGCCTCCAGGCCCAACGGATTGCGCGGCTGGATGTCCGTGGCGTCGCGCCGGTGGCGGATCTGCAGGATTTCCAGCGCATTGCGCTCGGCGGCCTCGCCGACATGATGGCGCACGAGCGTTGCCGCAAGATCCGCGACGCTGCTGCCGCCGGCACAGGTCGCCACCTTGCCGTCGAAGCGGAAGATCTGCTCCGACGTCGCCTCGATATCGGGATAGCGGGCGCGGAAATCGCGGTGGTGGAGCCAGCTCACGCAGGCCGTATGCCCCTTGAGCAGGCCCGCCTCGGCAAGGATGAAGCTGCCCGTACAGAGGCCGATCAGGCCGACGCCGGCATTGACCGCCTTGCGCAGATAGGTCGTCGCATAGCTGTCGATCGGCTCCTCCACGCTGAGGAGGCCGCCGACAACGGCGATATAGTCGAAACAGGACGGGTCGGCGAAGGGCGCAGTCGGCGCGACCTGGATGCCGCTCGAGGAGGAAATGAAATTGCGCGTGCTGCTGAGCACTTCCCAGTCGCAGTTGACACGGCGGGAGCGGTCCTCGCTGTCGCTGGCAAGCCGCAGCGTGTCGACGAACAAGGCAAAGGCGGAGAGCGTGAAGCTCTTCGACAGGATGAAGCCGACGCGCAGCGCCTTAGGGGCCGACGCGGCATTCATCTCCTTCGACGTCCGAACCTCAACCGCCATCCAGTCCTCCCAAACCGTTTCGCCGGAGAATATCGTCACCGGCAAGGCCCTCGCAAGAGCCATAGCAGATTTCCCGGGCCCTCTCCATTCCCTGCCAGCGCTTTGTGGAAGGATCAGGGCCGGCGGGCGCCCCGGACGGCAAGCGACACGGCATAGAGCGAGGTAGTGGCGGTGATGAAGAGGCGGTGGCCGCCCCGCCCGCCGAAGCAGATGTTGGACACGGTCTCCGGCACGAGAATCCTGCCGAGGCGCTGGCCGTCCGGCGCGATGCAGTGCACGCCGTCGCCGGCCGAGGACCAGAGATTGCCGTTCTCGTCCACGCGCATGCCGTCCGCGCAGCCGGGCGAGATGGTGTGGAAGACATCGCCGCCCGTCAGGCTCCAGTTGCCGGCGACATCGAAGGCGCGGATATGGCGGGGATCGTCCGTGTGAATACGCCCGGTATCGGCGACATAGAGGCGCCTTTCATCCGGGCTGAAGGCGAGGCCGTTCGGGCAATTGAAGTCGGTGAGCATCGCCCGGACATGGCCGGAATGCGGATCGACGCGGTAGACGTGGCAGGCAAGCTCCTGCTCGCTGCGCGTTCCCTCGTAATCGGAAGCAATGCCGTAATGCGGATCGGTGAACCAGATCGCCCCGTCCGAGGTCACGACCACGTCGTTCGGCGAATTCAGCGGCTTGCCCTCATAGCTGTCGGCAATCACGGTGATGGCGCCGTCGTGCTCGGTGCGGGTCACGCGGCGGGTGCCGTGCTCGCAGGTCACGAGCCGGCCTTCCCGGTCACGCGTATTGCCGTTGGAGAAATTCGACGGCTCGCGGAACGTCGTGATGCCGAGCGCCGGGTTCCAGCGCAGCATGCGGTTATTGGGAATGTCCGAGAACAGCAGGCAATCGTGATCCCCGAACCAGACGGGACCCTCCGTCCAGTCGAACCCTCCGGCGAGCTTCTTCAGTGGGGCATTGCCCAGCACGAAACTCGAAAACACTGCCTCTTCCGCCTCGAAAAACGACATCCATCCCTCCTCTGCCATGAGGAAGCTTTCTAACGGCTATGGCGGCGCCCGCCTAGCCTGCCGTCAGGAAGCCGTCCCGCCGCCGCCGTCGAGCGCCCGCTCCATCCACGCTTCGAGCGCGTCGCGGATCGCCTCTTCCGCCGGCCGCTCGCGCGTGAAAGCCCACCAGATATGCGCGCCCTGCCAGATGCTCGCCATCTGCCAGCCGAGACGTTTGCCTTCCTCCACCTCGACTGAAAGGCGGCGACCAAGAGCGTCCGCGATCCGGTGCCCCCAAACCGCGCCGCGGCTGCGAAGCACGGGATTGCGGACATCTTCCCGCAACAGGAGCAGCCCGTCGGTGGCCGCTTCTTCCGCGCTCGCGGCAGGCATCAGGCGCATGAGGAAGGCGACCGCACCCGCGGGCGTCGGCGGCGTCTCCCTGTCCGCCGCTTCGGTTTCCTCGTCCAGTCGGTCCCAGGCGCGCAATAGCGTCGCCTCAAGCAAGGCTTCGCGGTCGCCGTAGCGCTGCACGAGCGTTGCCGGCGAAAGGCCGCATGCCTTCGCCGCGCGGGCGAAGGTGAGGCCGGCCGGTCCCGTCTCCCGCAAGGTTTCGAGAATCGTGTCGAGCACCGCTTCGTCGGGGATTGTCTTGTGTCTTGCCATGGCTATATATGAATATTCATTTACTTATTAATCAAGAGGATTTCCAATGGCCCGTATTCTCGGATACATCGCCGCAAGCCTCGACGGCATGATCGCCACGGCTGACGACAGTCTCGACTGGCTGTTCGAATATGATGGAATGGACCTCGGCGAACACGACTACCGCACCTTCATCAAGCGCATCCGCACGGTGGTGATGGGGCGCGGCACCTACGATTTCATCGCAAGGGACCCCTCTCCCTGGGCCTATGGAGACCAGCGGACCTTCGTCGTCACATCCGCGCCCATCGACAATCCGAAAGGTCCTCTGGAAATCCGCAGCGACATCGACGCACTGATTGCCGAGCTGCGCGCCCTCGACGATGGCGATGTCTGGATGCTCGGCGGCGGGCAGTTGCAGATGGCCTTTCTGGAACGGGGCGCACTGGACGAGATCGAGATCTATGTCATCCCGGAAATGCTCGGCGGCGGCCGGCCGCTCTTTCCGCCGACCGGCTTTCGCGCCAGCCCCGAGCTGATCGGCGTACAGGCGCTGGACCGGGGCTGCGTGCGCCTGCACTACCGCTTTTCTCAGCCGGCATAATGCGCGGCGACGGCCGCCGCTGCCGCCGCGATATCCGCCGGAAGACCAAGATTGCGGAGGGCGATCCCATAGGCCGCGACATTGCCGAGCACGGCCTCGAAGCGGGCGCGCTGGCCGGTATGGTTGAGCCGCACGAGATTTTCCGCGCCTTGGCCGACGCCCGGCGACATGTCCGTTTCGAGATGCGCCGCGGCGGCGAGGAAAGCGTCCATCCCGACGCCATCGGGCAGCCTTGCCGTCGTGACGAGATGGGAGGCGCGGCCGGCCGGGGCCGAGGGCGCCGCGCCGAGCGCGACAAGCCCGTCGCGCGCCGCCTTCGCCGCCCGGGCATGGCGGGCGAGGACGGCATCGGGGCCTTCCGCCTCGAAACGGTCGAGCGCCGCCTCCAGCGCGAAGAATTCCAGCGAGGCCGAGGTGCCGGGCAGCGCGCCGCGCCCGGCATCGAGCCAGGCCTTGCGGTCGAGCAGCGACAGCGTCGATTCCCTTGAGGTCCCTTCGGCCGTCACCAGCCGCCACGCGGCGGGGCTGACCGAAACCGCCGAGACGCCCGCCGGCCCCGCCAGCGATTTCTGCGGGCCGATCACCGCGATGTCGACGCCGAGCGCATCGACGTCGAGCGGATGGCCGCCGACCGAGGCGACGGCATCCACCACCGTCACGATGCCGCGGGCGCGGGCGGCCGCGACGATCTCCTCCAGCGGGTTGAGCACGCCGTTGGCCGATTCCGCATGGCAGAAGATGACGGCCTTCGTATCCGGATGGGCCTCGAAGGCCGCCGTCACGGTTTCCGCATCGATGGGCCGGGCGGGCTCGGCCATAAGCGTCACGACCTCCGCGCCGCCCCGCCGCAGCCAGCCGCCGAACCATGCGCCGAAGGGGCTAGTGACGATATTGATCGCCTTCAGGCCCGGCCGGGCGAGGCTTGCCGTCACCGCCTCCAGCGCCACGACGGCCTCGGTCTGGAAGAGCAGGATATCGTTCCGCGTCTTCAGAATCCGGCCCAGCCGGTCGGCGACGAGGCCGAAGCGTTCGGGCGGGAAGACGGGGGCGTCGTTCAGGGCATTCCAGCGGTCAAACGGCATTTCGGTCTTCCTGTCCGATGAGGCGCGGCACGGCGCCGACGAGCGCGCGGGCGGCGGACGATTGCGGATTGCCGATCACCTCGACCGCCGGGCCGCTCTCCACGATCCGGCCGGCATCCATGATGGCGATGCGATGGGAAACGGCGGCGAGCACCGCAAGGTCATGCGAGACGAAGAGATAGGCGATGCCGCGCTCCTCCTGCAGGGCGACGAGAAGCTCGAGCACCTTTTCGCGCAGCGAGACGTCGAGGGCCGAGACCGCCTCGTCGAGCACGATCATGGCCGGCCGCGAGGCGATGGCCCGGGCGATGGCGATGCGCTGGCGCTGGCCGCCGGAGACGTCGCGGATCGAACGGGCGGCATAGGCGGCCGGCAGGCCGACGCGGTCGAGCAGCGCCGCCACTTCCCGCCCCCGCTCGGCCTTCGGCACGATATCGTGGATGCGCAGCGGATCCTCGATCACCGAACCCACCGTGGCACGCGGATTGAAGGCGCCGAGCACGTCCTGGAAGACCATCTGCATCCGCGAGCGCCGCCGGCGCAGTTCGCCGCCGGACAGCGCGAGCCAGTCCTCGCCGCCGAAACGGACCGTGCCGGCATCGGCCGGAACGAGGCGCGTGAGGACGCGCGCCAGCGTCGATTTCCCGCTTCCCGATGCGCCGGCAAGGCCGAGCGTTTCGCCGGCCGAAAGGGTCAGCGAGACGCCGTCGAGCGCCGTCACCGTCCGGCCGCCGGAAGCGTAGCGCTTGTCGAGGTTCTTCACGTCGAGCAAGGTCATCGGCCCGCCTCGCGGATCAGCGGCGGCGTCGCGAGATCGCGGTGGCTGGCGATCAGGGCGGCGGTGTAGGCGGCTTGCGGCTTCGCGAGAACCTTGCCCGTCGCGCCCGTCTCGACCAGCATGCCGTCGCGGAAGATCGCCACGCGGTCGGCGAAGCCGGAGGCAAGCGCGATGTCGTGGGTGACGAAGACCAGCGTCATGCCGCCCTCGCGCACGAGTTCGTCGAGCAGCGCGACGATCTCTGCCTGCACCACCATGTCGAGCGCACTGGTCGGCTCGTCGGCGATCAGGAGGCCTGGCCTTGCCGCAAGCGCCGCGGCGATCGCCACGCGCTGGCGCTGGCCGCCGGAGAGCTGGTGCGGGAAGGCGCCTAGCGCCTTTGCGGGATCGGGGATATGCACCCGCTCCAGCATTTCCAGCGCGCGGGCCTCTCCTTGCCGGCGCGAAAGGCCGAGATGCCGGCGCGCCCCTTCGGCGACCTGTTCGCCGATGGTCAGCACCGGGTTGAGGCTGGCGGACGGGTCCTGGAAGACGAAGCCGATATCGCGGCCGGCGCGCGGCTGGCCCGTCGACCAGCGGAGGCTCCCGGCAACAACTGCCCCATCCGGCAGCAGGCCGGCCAGCGCCCGCGCGAAGGTGCTCTTGCCCGATCCGCTTTCGCCGATGATCGCCAGCCGCTCGCCGCCGAGGATATCGAGGTCGATGCCCTTCAGGGCGGGCATGGTCTCGCCGCGATAGGTGACGGCGAGTTGCCGTATCTCGCACAGCGCCGTCATGCCGCCCCTCCCCGGCTGGAGAGCGCCTTGCCGAGCCCTTCGCTGAGGAGATAGACGCCGACGACCGTCACGACCAGCGCGAGGCCGGGGAAGATGGAGAGGAAGGGCGAGGAGCGCAGGACGTTGCGCCCCTCGGCGATCATCGACCCCCAGGTGACGATGTTCGGGTCGCCGAGGCCGAGGAAGGAGAGCGCGGCTTCCGTCAGGATCGCGGCGGCGACAACGATGGCCGCAAGCGCCAGCACGGGCGGCAGGACGTTCGGCAGGATTTCCCGGAAGGCGATCTCCACCGGATGCATGCCGACGACGCGCGCCGAGGCGACATAGTCGCGCTCGCGCACGGACAACACCTGCGCCCGCGTCAGCCGCGCCGGATCGGCCCAGGCGCCGAGCGCGATGGCAAGCACCACGACCGGCACGGACGCCCCGATCACGCTGACGAAGGCGAGCGCCAGCAGGAAGCTCGGCACGATCTGGAAGGCGTCGACCACGCGCATCAGCGCCTCGTCGACGATGCCGCCGGCAAAGCCCGCCGCAAGGCCGACGCAAAGACCGATGGCAAGGGCGGCACACGCCGCCGCGAGCCCGACGAGGAGCGAAGTGCGCGCGCCATGCACGATCCCCGCCAGCACGTCGCGCCCCAGCCGGTCCGTGCCGAGCGGAAAGGCGGGATCGGTAAAGGGCGCGGTCAGCGCGCGGCCGGCGATGCGCAGCGGATCGCCGGGGGCAAGCACCGGCGCGAACAGCGCGACGAGGGCGAGCACAGCGAGAAGGCCGAGCCCGATGACGCCCTCCGGCGTGCGCAGCAGTTTCCGCAGCAGCCTCATGCGCTACGCTCCGAGGCCCCGACGCGCGGGTCGAGCGCGGCATAGACGATGTCGATCGCGAGATTGACGAGGATGACCAGCACCGCGCTGGTAACGATGATGCCGGTGAGCAGCGCGGTATCGCGCCCGCTCACCGCCTCCTGCGCGAGCCGCCCGAAGCCGGGAATGGCGAAGATGCTCTCGATGACGACGCTGCCGCCGAGCATCGCGGCCGATTGCAGGCCGAGCATGGTGACGAGCGGCAGCAGCGCATTGCGCGCCACATGCCGGAGCACGATCCGCGCCCGCGACAGGCCCTTCGATTGCGCGAAGAGCACGAAATCCAGCCCCCACACCTCCGCCATCCCCGCCCGCATGACGCGCAGGAAGAGCGCCATATAGACCAGCGTCAGCGTCGCGACCGGCAGGGCCAGGTGGGCGGCGATATCGGCGGCGCGGGAAAGGCCCATGCGCCCGGAGGCGATGGTCTCGATGCCCGATGTCGGCAGCCAGCGCAATTGAACGGCGAAGAGGATGCTGAGCACGAGACCGAGCCAGAAGCTGGGGATGGCGTAGAGGACGAGCGAAAGGGTCGAGAGCACCCGGTCGCGGCCGCTGCCCGGCCTCGCGCCCGCCACGATGCCGAGCGCCGAGCCGATGGCGAAGGACAGCGCCGTGGCGCTGCCCATCAGCAGCAGCGTGTTGGGCAGGCGCTCGAGGATGAGGTCGCGCACCGGCCGGTCGAAGGCGACGGACCAGCCGAGATCGAGCCTTGCGAGCGAGGAGAGATAGAGCCAGAGCCGCGCCGCCATGGACTGGTCGAGGCCGTAGGAGACCCGCAGCGACTGGGCGATGGCCGCATCCCCGCCGCCGATGGAGAGGAGATAGGCATCGACGGCATCGCCCGCCGCCGCCTCCAGCAGCAGGAATGTCAGGACGACGACGATCAGCAGCACGGGAATGCTGCCGACCGCGCGGCGTCTCAGCAATCGAAGGGCTCGGTTCACGCTGCGCCAGACCTTGCGGTGTTCTCGGCCGACCCTATCACGACTGGAGCGCGGTATCTGCCCAGTTGGAAACCGCCCAGCGCGGATTGCTGGCGACGTTCAGCACCGTGTCGCGCGCGACCGTGATGAAGCCCCATTCGGCGACGTTGATCAGCGGCAGGTCGGAGACGACCAGCTTCTGGAACTGCCGGTAAAGCTCCGTGCGCGCGGCGGTGTCGATGGTCTCCGCCGCCTTGGCGATGACGGCGTCGAGCTCCGCATTGGCATAGCCGCCCTGGTTGGAGAAGCCGACGCCGGCGGGAATGCCGGACTGCACGAGGATGGTGGTCGAGATCGCCGGATCGCCGCGGAAGACCGGCGGGGCAACGGCGAGGTCGAAATCATGGTCGGTATAGACCGCCTGCTGGTGCGCGGCGGCATCGGCATTGACCAGCGCCGCGTCGATGCCGATTTCGGCGAGCGCCTGGCGCAGGTAATCGCCGAACTGGCGCGTCTCGTTGAAATAGGGCGCGGGGCGCAGCTTCAGCGAGAAGCGCTTGCCGTCCGCGCCTTTCGCATAGCCGGCCTCGTCGAGCAGCGCATTGGCCCTGGCGACGTCGAAATCGTAGGCCGGCACGTCGGCATCGTAGAATTCCGGCGCATTCTTCGGCACGGGGCCGGTGGAGGCCGTGGCGTAGCCGAGGAAGATCGTGTCGACCACGAATTTCTTGTCAATGGCGTGAGCGATGGCCTGGCGCACCTTGAGGTCGGCCAGCTCCTTGCGGCGGTGGTTGATCTCCACGACGAGCTGGTAGGTCAGCGCCTCGTAGCCCTTGGTGATGACCTCTATGCCCGGCACCTTGGAGATGCGGTCGAGATCGGTGAGCGGCACGGCGGAGAAGGCGGCGAGCTGGATCTCCTCGGCCTCCAGCGCCGCGCCCGCACCAGCGCGGTCCGGCAGTACGCGGAAGATGATCTCGTCGAGCTTCGGCTGGCCCTTGTCCCAGTAGGCCTCGTTGCGGGTCAGGCGGTAATATTCACCGGGCTTGTATTCGGCAAAGCGGAACGGGCCGGTGCCGACGAGCTGGATATTCGCCGGGTTGGCGGCGATGTCCGTGCCTTCGTAGAGATGCTTCGGGATGACGCTGCTGACGACGGGCAGCGCATTGCGGATGAGCTGGAGCGGTGTCGGCCTGGAGAAGCGGAAGATCGCGGTCGCCTCGTCCGGCGTCTCGACGGCCTCCAGATTGGCGAAGACGATACGGCCGAGATTCTGCAGGGGTTTCCAGACCTCGAGCGCCGAGAAGGCGACGTCGGCGGAGGTGAAGGGCTTGCCGTCGTGCCAGGTCACGCCCTCGCGCAGACGGAACGTCACCGAAAGCCCGTCTTCCGAACCCTCCCAGGCGGTGGCGAGCCGCGGCGCCAGCCCATCCTTGCCGTCGAAGGACGCTTCTGCCAGCGGCTCCACCACCTTGCTCGCCACGAAGAACACGCCGTTGGAGGCGACGATGGCGGGGTTGAGGTTCTTCGGCTCGGAATCGGCCGCCACGATCAGCCTGCCGCCGGACGGCGCATCCTGAGCGAAAGCAAGCGTCGGCAGGGCCGTGGAGGCCAGCAGCGCCGCCGCGGCTTGCAAGAAGGTACGCCGGGTTGGGGTCGCGGTCAGCATCTCTCTCTCCTGCTTCGACATGTCGTTCGCGATAGTGGTGGCGAATCGCCCTCAATGACAGAGAGGAAATTCTCTCGGCCCGCCTTGCAAGAACAAATTGTTGCGGGTCGGCCTTCGAGGCTTCCCGCCTCTCCATTGCAGCCTTGCCGCGGGCGGAGTATGCCGCGCTTTACGAGTGCAATACGGTTGGTGTGCCGAGCCGCCGGGCTCGCGCGAAACGCCCTCGGCAGCCGTATCGTCATTCCCGCCACCTGAACGAGGACAAGACCATGAACGAACAGACCGCCGCCCGCCTCAAGGCCCTGCGCCAGCGCATGGCGGAGACCGGAACCGGCCTCCTCGCCGTCGCGCCCGGCTCCCACATGGACTGGGTGCTGGGCTTCCATCCGCATCCCGACGAGCGCCCCTGCCTGCTGCTCATCGGCCCGGAGAAGGAGGCCTTCCTGATGCCGGCGCTGAATGCCGAGGGCACCCGCGAATTCACCGATATCGCCTTCCACAACTGGGCGGATGAGGAAGGCCCGGACTCGGCCCTGCGCGCGGCGCTGTCGGCCATCGGCGCTGAAGCGCCGGGCCTCGTCGCGCTGGACGAGACGATGCGGGCGGATTTCGCCCTGCTGCTCCTCGACGCACTGCCCGCCGACACGCGCCGCGACTTCACGCCGGCAACGCTCGGCGGCCTTCGCATGCGCAAGGACGACAGCGAATATGCAAGGCTGAAGATGAATGCCGGCATCGCCGACCGCGCCATGGAAGCGGCCTTCGCGGCGATCAGGCCGGGCATGACCGAGAAGGAGCTTGCCGCCGAAATCCGCGCGCACTTTTCCTCGGAAGGCGCTTCGCCGCAATTCTGGATCGTCGGCGCAGGCGGCAACGGCGCCTTCCCGCACCATTCGGCCAGCGACCGGGTCATCCGGGAGGGCGACGCGGTGGTGATCGACATCGGCGGGCGCAAGCAGGGCTTCCCCTCCGATATCACCCGCATGGCCGTCGTCGGCATGCCGCCGGAAGGCTATGGCGAGATCCACACCATCGTCGAGAAGGCCGTGCAGGCCGCGCTCAAGGCCGCCCGTCCGGGCGTCGTGGCGCGCGAGGTGGATGCCGCGGCCCGCAAGGTCATCGCCGATGCGGGCTATGGCGACTATTTCGTGCACCGCACGGGCCACGGCATGGGCATCGACGGGCATGAACCGCCCTACATCACCGCAACCTCCGAAACGGTGCTGGAGGAAGGCATGGTCTTCTCCATCGAGCCCGGCATCTACCTGCCCGGCCGTTTCGGCATCCGCTTGGAGGACATCGTGATCCTGCGCGAGAACGGGCCGGAAGTCCTTTCCTCCCTGCCGCGCACGGTTCACATCGCGCGAATCTGACATCATCAGGGGCGGCGCTGCCTCGCAACGCCGCCCCGGACGAAAACCTTCTCAGTTGAGCGCGAGTCCTGCGCCGGCGACGGCGTGGGTGAAAAGCCGACTATCTCCGACGGGAGCAAGGGCGGACCGCTCCTTCAGCAGTTCGAGGAAGTCGTGGCCTGCCGCCCACCGGCCGAAACCGCTCGCGACATTGATATGGCCGGCCGCGCCGATATCGATCAGGTCACTGCCCCAGGCTCGCGCGGTTCGGCGCAGCCGGTCGAGCGGCATGTAGGGATCGTTGAGGCTGCCGACCACGAGCGTCGGGAACGGCAGGCGGCGGAGCGGCATCGTACCGAAGCGGACGATACAGGGATGGAGCGTCTCGGTGGCGTCGAGGTCGCAGGGCGCTACGAGCAGCGCGCCGCGGATGCGCGCGGCGAGCGGGCTTTCGGCGAAATGCGCCGCCAGCACGCAGCCGAGACTGTGCCCGACGAGCCAGACGTCCCGGCCGATCATCTCGACCTGCCGCGCCAGTTCCTCCAGCCAGCGCCCGCGATCCGGGCAGGCCCAGTCATATTGCTCGACGACGCGGCTCTCCGGATTGTCGCGCGCCCAGTGGCGCTGCCAGTGCCCCTCCGGCGAGCCGTTGAGGCCGGGAAGGATGAGCGTATCGACGGGATGATCGAGCGACGGCATGGCAGGCCTCCTTTGCGGGACGGGATCTGCCGGAATGATGCGCGTGACCGTCACCGCGCGTAAGGAAGGCGCTGCTCCAGTCTGCAAAATCCATAAAAATTCTTTGCAATTCGCCCCGGGCGCGGATGACTGCCGGCCTAAGCGCTCCTGCCGCGCGCGGCGACCCGCTCGAAATGCCCCCGGCCGAGATGGCCCGCGCCGTCGCGGATATCGGCGGCGATCGCCGCCTTGAGCGCGGCGGCGTCCCGGTTGACGATGGCGGCGAGCGCCTCGGCATGCCGGTCGACCTGATAGGTTTCCGACAGGGTCTCGCCGGCCCGGCGCATGAAGGGGCCGAGACGCAGCCAGAGGGATTCGATGAGCGGCAGCATGACGGTGCCCGGCCGCGCCTCGTAGAGACAGCGGTGAAAGTCGAAATTGGCCTCCACCAGCCGCCCGAAATCGGCGGCGGCCAGCGCCTCGTCGGCAAGCCGGTCCAAAGCCCGAAGACGCGAAAGCCGCGCCTCGTCGACGAAGGGCATGGCCCGCTCGGCGGCCCGCGTTTCCAGCGCGAGGCGGGCTTCCAGCACCTCCTCGAAGCTCTGGCGGTCGAGATCGGGGACGCGGACGCGGCGATTGTCGAGCAGTTCCAGCGCCCCGTCCGCCACGAGGCGATGGAGCGCTTCGCGCACCGGCATGGCGCTGACGCCCAGCGCCTCCGCCAGGCCGTTGATCGTCACGGGATCGCCGGGCTCGAACTGGCCCGTCATGATGCCGCGCCGCAGGACGCGATACACCCATTGCTTGGCGGATTCGGACACCTCCCGGCCGCGTGCAACCAGCATGCTGAAACCCTCCCTCCGCACGACGCCGCTCTCCCGGCGGTCATCGTCTCAGGGCTGAATTTCCGGGCTTTTGCACGCAGGGCGGATAAATCTGCAAAGCCCAAAATCGCCCTTTACAGATTTGATCAAATTATGATTTGTTGTGATCATAAGCAAGTCAAGCCTATCACATAAGAGCCGTGATCAGCGGTCGGACAGAAACAGCCGGCGGTTTGGGCAGAGGAAGCTCGGGCGCCGGTCGAAAAACGGGGAACCGATGACTGAGACCCGAACGACCGCCGCCCATGGCGGTGCCATCGGCATGCATGGCATCAAGAAGTGGTTCGGCAGCTTCCAGGCAGTCAATGACGTGACGCTGGATATCCGCCCGAACGAGTTCTTCACCCTTCTGGGGCCTTCGGGCTGCGGCAAGACCACGCTCCTTCGGATGATCGCCGGCTTCGAGCTGCCCACCGAGGGGCAGGTCCTGCTCGACGGCACGGACATTTCACGGCTCCTGCCGAACCAGCGCCCGGTCAACACCGTCTTCCAGAACTACGCCCTCTTCCCGCACCTGACCGTCGCCGAGAACATCGGCTTCGGCCTGAAGATGCTCGGCAAGCCGAAGGCGGAGATCGACGGCGTCGTCGCCGACATGCTGAAGCTCGTGCATCTCGAAGGGCGCGGCGACAATCCGGTGACGCAGCTTTCCGGCGGCCAGCAGCAGCGCGTGGCCCTCGCCCGCGCCCTTGCGCCGAGGCCCAAGGTGCTGCTTCTCGACGAACCGCTTTCGGCCCTCGACCTCAAGCTGCGCAAGTCCATGCAGATGGAACTGAAGCGCCTGCAGCTCGAAACGGGCATCACCTTCGTCTTCGTCACGCACGACCAGGAGGAAGCCCTCACCATGTCCGACCGCATCGCGGTCATGTCGACGGGCACGGTGCGGCAGGTCGGCTCGCCCTGGGAGATCTACGACCGTCCGGCCGAGCGCTTCGTGGCCGATTTCATCGGCGAGACGAATTTCCTCGAGGCCGACGTCGTTTCCGTCGCCGACGGTAAAGCGCGCGTGCGCCTCTCCTCCGGCGCGGAAATCTCCGCCACCTTCCCGGCCAGCCTGACGCCGGCGGGCAAGGTCACCATCGTCGTCCGCCCGGAACACGCGCAGGCCGGCGCCCCCTCGCCCGCCGCGCTGCTACGCGGCATCGTCCACGAGATCGTCTATCTCGGCACGGATACGCATCTTCACGTCCGGCTCGACGACGGCAAGAGCTTCATGGTGCGCCAGCAGAATGCCCGCAGCGGCCATTGCGGTTTCTCCAAGGGAGACCCGATCGGCATCGGCTTCAGCGACGACGTCGCCCAGATCCTGAGGGACTGACGATGAACGGCGCACAGGAAGCCGCCGTCGCGGCCAGGAAAAAGGACATCCGCTCCCGCTGGCTGCTCAGCGCACCGGCCCTCATCATCATCTTCGTCGCGGCCGTCGGGCCGCTCTTGGTCATGCTGCTCTATTCCTTCATGGCCAAGGGTGACTATGGCGACGTCCGGTTCGGCGAGTTCTCGCTGGACGGCTGGACCTCGGTCTTCTTCGAGCGCGACATCTTCGACGACACTCTCGGGCTTGCCGATGCGCATCTCTCCATCATCTGGCGCTCGCTGCAACTCTCCTTCTTCACGACCATCCTGACGCTGGTCCTCGGCTTCCCGACGGCCTATTTCATCGCGACGCGGCCGCCGCATACCCGCGAAATCTGGGTCTTCCTCGTTACCATCCCGTTCTGGACGAACCTCCTGATCCGCACCTTCGCGATGCAGCAGGTCATCCGCAACGAGGGGCTCCTGAACAACGCCCTCATCTGGCTCGGCATCATCAAGCAGCCATTGCAGATCATGTACACGGACACGGCCAACCTCCTCGGCATGACCTATGTCTACCTGCCGCTGATGGTGCTGCCGCTCTATGCGTCGATCGAGAAGCTCGATTTCCGGCTGGTGGAGGCCGGATACGATCTCTATGCCACGCGCTTCCAGGTGCTCCGCCGGATCGTCATTCCGCTGGTCAAGCCCGGCCTCATCGCCGGTTCGATCCTCGTCTTCATCCCCTCGCTCGGCGCATACGTCATTCCGCGCGTGCTGGGTGGCGGCAAGAACATGATGCTGGGCAACCTGATCGAGATGCAGTTCGGCTCGGGCCGCAACTGGCCGCTCGGCGCGGCGATGTCCATCACGCTGATGGCTCTCGTCATGGTCGCGCTCATCGTCTATGTCCGCAATGCCTCGCGCGGAGGAGCCGGTCATGCTTAGATCGCGTTTCGACGTCCGTGCCCAGCCCGGCTTCGGGCTCATCACCCTCTTCACCTTCTTCGCGCTCTACCTGCCCATTGCCGCGCTGGTCATTTACTCCTTCAACGGGGCGGAATCGCTTTCCCGTTGGGACGGGTTTTCGACGCGCTGGTTCGTGGCGGCATGGCGGAACGCCGCCGTGCAGGACGCTGCCGTCCGCTCGATGGTCATCGCCGTGTGGGCCGCGCTCCTTGCGACGGTCGCAGCGACCATGGCCGCGCTCGCGACGACGCGAACGCAGCCCTATCGCGGCCTCACCTTCAAATATGCGCTCATCAACCAGCCGCTCATGGTGCCGGAGATCGTCACGGCGGTCGCGCTCTTGATCGTCTTCTCGCGCATCAAGGTCTGGACCGGCTATTCCGGCCTTGGCTACCTGATCGCGGCTCATACCGCCTTCTGCATTCCCTTCGCCTACCTGCCGATCCGCGCCCGCCTCGAAAGCATGGACCTGACGCTGGAGCGGGCGGCGGCCGATCTCTACGCGACGCCGTGGAAGACGTTCCGCTACGTCACCCTGCCGCTGCTGCGTCCGGCGATCATCGCGGGCTTCATGCTGGCCTTCGTCATCTCGCTCGACGACGTCGTCATCACCGAATTCGTCAAGTCCGGTGGCCAGGACACGTTGCCGACCTACATGCTTGGCCAGCTCCGGCGCGAAACCTCGCCCGAGATCAACGCGATCGCCACGGTCTTCCTTGCGCTCTCCACGGCGCTGGTCGTGGTCTTCTTCTTCATCAACAGAAAAAAGCAATAAGCATCGGACAAACCACAGAGAGGAACGGAAATGAAAACGAAATGGATGACGACGACGGCGATGGCGGCAGTCGGCCTGCTTGCCCTTGCGAACGCCGCCTCGGCTGCCGGCGAGCTCAACATCTACAACTGGGGTGACTACACCAACCCGGAGCTCGTCAAGAAGTTCGAAGCCAAGTACGACGTGAAGGTCACGGTCACCGACTACGATTCCAACGACACGGCGCTCGCCAAGGTCCGCGCCGGCGGCCATGGCTTCGACCTCGTCGTACCTTCGGCCAACTACGTGCAGATCTGGGTGAAGGAAGGCCTCCTGCAGGAAGCCCGTCCAGACCAGATGGAGAACTTCAAGAATGTCGACGAGCGCTGGGTCGACGTTCCGTGGGATCCGGGCCGCCATTACACCGTTCCGTGGCAGTGGGGCCTGACGGGCATCGGCGTCAACACCTCCGTCTACAAGGGCGACATCAACACCTCGGCGATCTTCCTCGATCCGCCACCGGAACTGGTCGGCAAGCTCAATGTCGCGCCGGAAATGAACGACGTGCTCTTCGCCACGATCAAGTATTTCGGCGGCGACTGGTGCACCATGGACAAGGAGGTCCTGCGCAAGGTCCGCGACAAGCTGGTCGAGGCAAAGGCCAAGTGGCTCGCCATGGACTACAGCGTGACGGAGAAGCTGCCGGCCGGCGACTATGCCGGCGTCTATTACTGGAACGGCGCCATCATGCGCTCGCGCCTGAAGAACCCGGACATCAAGTTCGGCTATCCGAAGGAAGGCTTCCCCTACTTCATGGACAGCGTCGCGCTGCTGAAGGACGCGAAGAACACCGAAAACGCCAAGCTCTTCATGAACTTCATCATGGAGCCGGAGAACGCGGCGCTGATCTCGGCCTTCGCCAAGTATGCAAACGGCATCAAGGGCTCGGAAAAGTTCCTGCCGGCGGAAATGCAGTCGGCGCCCGAACTGGTCGTGCCGCCTGAATTCGAGAAGGCCGGCGAATTCCTCGCAACCTGCGAGCCGGAGACGCAGCAACTCTACACGAAGATCTGGACCGAACTGCAGAAGTAAGCGGCAAGGCCGCGCAATATACGAGGACAGCCCCGGGCGGGAAGGCTTCGGCCTTCCCGCGCTTCGGCTGAATTTTTCATGATCAGGACCTTCAAGGACAGGCACGGCTTTGCCCGCGCCGATGTGACCCTCGCCAACTGGCGCACCGCCCCCTACAGCCGCTGGACCTTCCAGAACGTGCGCGACTTCGTGCCGACCGCGGTGATCGCCGCGGAGAACGCGGCGGCCGAAGTGCCGCTTGCCAGCGGCTTCTTCCTCGACATGGCGATGGAGACCGGCCTTGCCGGGGCCTCGACGGCGCGCGCCTTCCTCGAATTCGCGCAGACCGACGCCTTCGTCATGATGCGCCGGGGCGAGATCGTCGCGGAATATTACGCGCCGCATGCCGACCCCAATGCGCCGCATCTCGTCTTCTCCATTTCCAAGTCGCTGACCGCCGTCCTCTCGGGCATCCTGGAAGCGCAGGGCCTCATCGATCCCGACCGGCCGGTGACGGACTATCTGCCGGAAGCCAAGGGCAGCGTCTACGGCGACTGCACCTATCGCGACGTGCTCGACATGCGCGTCAGCCTCGATTTCGAGGAGGCCTATCTCGATCCCTATGGCGCCTTTGCGCGCTACCGCCGCGCCATGCTGTGGAACCCGCCGATGAAGGACGCCGAGCCGGAGACGCTCGCCTCCTTCCTGCTGACGCTGCAGAAGGCCGAGCGGCCGCATGGCGGCCCCTTCTACTACGCATCCCCGAACGCCGACCTGCTCGGCGTCGTGATCGAGCGCGCAACGGGCGCCCGCTTCGCCGACCTCACGTCCGATCTCTTGTGGAAGCCGATGGGCGCCAGGGGCAATGCCGATATCACGGTGGATGCCATCGGCACGCCGCGCACCGCCGGCGGCGTCTCCATGACGGCGCGCGACCTCGCGCGCCTCGGCGAGCTCCTGCGCAATCACGGTGTCCGCAACGGCCGGCAGGTCGTTCCAGAGGGCTGGATCCGCGACATGCAGGAAAACGGCGACCGGGAGGCCTGGCAGCAGGGCCGCAATGTCGACCTGCCCAACGGGCGCTACCGCAGCCAGTGGTACCAGTCCGGCGAAGCGGACGGGGCCTTCTGCGCCATCGGCATCCACGGCCAGTGGCTCTATGTCGATCCCAGCACGGAAACCGTCATCGTCAAGCTCTCGTCCCAGCCGGAACCGCTCGGCGACGAGGAGAACCAGGACATCTTCACCTTCTTCCGCGCGCTCTGCCGCCGGGCTGTCTGAGGAACGCACATGCAGGCCGAAGCAAGCTTCATTATCCGCAATGCGCGGGTGCTGACGATGGACGATGCGAACCCGCGCGCCGCCGCCGTCGCCGTCTCGGGAAACCGCATCCTGGCCGTCGGGTCCGAGGCCGAGATCGACGCCTATTCCGGCCCCGATACCCATGTGATCGACGCGAAGGGCGCGACCGTTCTGCCGGGCTTCAACGAAGCGCACATGCACATTTTCGGCGGCTCGGCCGAGCTGCGCGAACTGTCGCTGATGGGCGTCAAGGGCTTTGACGCCCTCGACAGGGCGCTGAAGGCCTATGCGGCGGACTATCCGCAGCGCGACCTGCTGATCGCCCAGCATGCCGACTACACGATCCTGTCCGATGACGAGCGCGTGACGCGCCACCACCTCGACCGCATCCTGCCCGACCGGGCCGTGCTGATCTTCGCGCCGGACCATCACACCGCCTGGGCGAACACGCTGGCGCTGAAGATGGGCGGCATCCTCGAAGGCCGCGACGTCGGCATCGGCAACGAGATCGTCATGGGCGAGGACGGGCTTGCCAATGGCGAGTTGCGCGAAAGCAACGCCATCCGCCCGGTCTCCGCGCTCGGCGAAACCGGCGCGCGCGAGATGCTCGGCGTCGGTACCGGCGGCGATCCCGACCATGTGACGGCGGAAGAACGGGCGGCCGACATCGAGATCATCAGGGAAGGTCTCGCCTATGTCGCCTCGCTCGGCATTACCTCGCTGCAGAACATGGATGGCAGCCTCTACCAGCTCGAAATGCTGGACGAGATCGAGAAGACGGCGGGCCTACCCGTGCGGGTGCGCATGCCCTTCCACATGAAGAACTTCATGCCGCTCTCGGACCTCGAAGCCAAGGCGGCCGCGTGGCGCGAGCGCTTCAATACGGATCGCCTGCGCTCGGATTTCGTCAAGCTCTTCATGGACGGCGTGACGGAATCGGGTACCGCCGTCTTCGTCGACGACTACAGCCACCAGCCCGGCTGGAAGGGCGAGCCGCTGTTCTCGCAGGCGCATTTCGACGAGATCGCCATCGCCGCCGACAGGCTCGGCCTGCCGGTCGCCGTCCACGCCATCGGCGACGGCGCGGTGCGCATGGTGCTGAACGGCTACGAGGCCGCCATCGAGGCCAATGGCAGGCGCGACAGCCGCAACCGCATCGAACATATCGAGGTCGTGCATCCGGACGACGTTCCGCGCTTCAAGGAACTCGGCACCATCGCCTCCATGCAGCCGACGCACCCGCCGGGCAGTGCCGGCCTGCCGCTGGAGCCTTACCTCTCCTATATCGGCGAGGAACGCTGGCCCCATGCCTTCGCCTGGCGCACGCTCACCGATGCCGGCGCGCCCATCGTGTTCGCCACCGACTGGCCGGTCTCGCCGCTCGATCCGATGCACTGCATCCAGTGCGCCATGACGCGCACCGTCTGGAAGGAGGGCATGCAGGATCAGCGGCTTTCGCTGCACGAGACGCTCGCCGCCTATACGCGGACCAGCGCCTGGGTAGAGTTCATGGAAGATCGCAAGGGCGTGCTGAAGCCCGGCTATCTCGCCGACATCGTCGTGCTCTCGGCCGATGTGGAGGCCGCCGATTTCGCGGACCTCGCCGCCATCCGCCCGGTCACGACCATGTGCGATGGGCGCATCACCTACCAGGCCTGATCGAGCCCGGGCGGGGCGGCTTGTTACCCCGTCCGGCCGAGATCGACCAGATAGGTGTTTTCCGCCCGCGACACCGCGTAGTCCTCAGGGCGGATTTCCGCGAAGAGCAGGGTCTCGCCTTCGGCTGGAGCTTCGGCGAGCAGCATGCCGTCCGGGGCGGCGATGCGCGAGAGGCCGGCATAGCTGAAGCGGTCGTCGGCGCCGCAATGGTTGATGTAGGCGACGAAGACCTGGTTCTCGAAGGCGCGGACCTGGATCATGTGGCCCGCGATGAAGGTGCCGGCAGCGCCCTTTGGCAAGGCGGTCGGCACGATGACGAGCTCGGCGCCGGCAAGCGCCAGGCGGCGGACATTCTCGGGGAATTCCACGTCGTAGCAGATCAGCATGCCGAGCCGGACGCCGCCGAGCTCCACCATGACGGAGGCCGGCACGCCGGGCCGGAAGGCATGCCGCTCGTAATCGCCGTAAAGATGGGACTTGCGGTAGACGGCATTGGTGCCGATGCCGTCGGTGAAGAGCGCGCTGTTATAGACATGCGAGCCTTCCCGCTCGGCGAAGCCCGCCACGATGGCAAGCCTGTTCTCCTGCGCGATGGCGCTCAGCCGCGCCGCCACGTCGCCCGTCGCCGGCGAGGCGAGCCGCGCGAAGGCCGCATCGCCCGCGCCGTAGCCGGTGACGGCAAGCTCCGGCACGATCAATAGCTTGGCGCCGGCCGAGGCCGCATCGGCGGCCGCGGCCGCGATGCGCTGGATGTTGGCTTCGTCATCGCCGGCGATGGCATGCATCTGGAGGGCGGCAATCCGCATGGGTTTCGTCCTAATCCCGCGACGACATGGCGCCGAGCAGCTTGGGCAGATCGCCGAAGCGCGCGACGAGACCGAAAATGGTGGCGGCGATCGCCACGAAGAGGATCGTGACCGAGGCCATCGTCGGCGTGTAGCCATAGCGCAGCGCGTTGAAGATCTTGATCGGCAGCGTCTCCATCGTGAAGCCGATCGTCATGTAGGCCACGATATACTCGTTGAGCGACAGGACAAAGGCGAAGGCATAGCCGGATATCAGATAGGGCAGGATCAGCGGCAGGACCACCGTGCGGAAGATCGTGCGGTCGTCCGCGCCCATCGTCGCGGCCGCTTCCACCAGCGAGCGGTCGATGGAGGAGAAGCCGAGCGAGAGCGTCACCAGCGGCAGCGTCACGAAGAAGATGGCATGGCTGATCACCGCGGTCGCCGGCTGGCCGTAGAAGCCCGTCGTCGCCCAGAAGGTGAGGAGGCCAAGCGCGGTGATGACCGGCGGCAGCGTGAAGGGCGCGATGCCGAGAAGCTGGAAGATATTCGCCCAGGGCGCATCCCGCCGCCACAGGAACCAGGCGAGCGGCAGCGCGATCAGGAGCGCCACGGCGGCGGAGAGCGCGGCGAGCGTGATCGAGGCGAAAAGGGCGTTGCGCCATTCGACATTGGCGAAGATCTCGCCGTACCAGCCGAGCGAAAAGCCCTGCGGGGGGAAGGCGAGCGTCTGCTTCTCGTTCACCGAGACGCCGGCGACGACGATGATCGGCAGCGAAAGGAACAGGCCGATCAGGCCGAAATAGAGCCGTTGCAGCAGCGTGTTCATGCGGCTTCCCCCTTGCGGCCGGCATAGACGGTGAGCGCGACGAGGCCGAGCGTGACGAGCACGAGGAAAACGGCCATGGCGGCGGCGAAGGGCATGTTCGACTGGTAGATCGCCTGGTCGGTGATGAGCACCGAGAGCGTCCAGTGCTGCGGCCGGCCGAGGATCTGCGGCAGCAGGTACGAGCCGAGCGCGAAGATGAAGACCATGATCAGGGTCGCGACGATGGTGTTGCGCAGCGCCGGCACGACGACGGTGAAGAAGGCCTTGACGGGCGAAGCGCCGAGCGTGCGCGCGGCCTCCGTCAGCGTCGGATCGAGCCGCACGAGGGCGGGATAGAGCACCAGCACCGTATAGGGCAGCGCCTGGTAGACCATGGCGGTCAGCACCGCGCCGAAGCTCGGGTTCAGCGCCACCGCCTCCTTCAGGATGCCGAGCGCGACGAGGATGTTGGTGATGCCGGCGGTGCGCGAGAAGAGCGTCGACCAGGCAAAGCCGATGATGACCTCCGACAGCGACAGCACCGAGAGCAGCGCCACCAGCCAGAGCACCTGCGCGCGCCGCCCGGCGCGCGAGAGGAGATAGGTGAAGGGCACCGCGAGCACGACGCAGCAGATGGCGACGGCGATCGCGAGGAACAGCGAGAAGCCGAGCACCTTGCCGAAGAACAGGCTGAGGAAGCGGGCGTAATTGTCGAAGACGAAATCGGCCGAATAGAAGCCGGCCGGATCGCGCTTGAAGAAGGAGACCGCGATCATCGTCGCGAAAGGCACGACGAAGAAGACGATCAGCATGCCCGCCGGAAAGACCAGCGGCGCATAGTCCGAGAGTTTCTGCGGGGGCTCGCGTCTCATGACTTCAGCACCACGCAATCGGCTGGGTCGAGCCCGATGCCAACCTCCTGCCCGATGGCGACCTCAGGCCGGGCATTCGGCATGGAGACGGCGACGATCTGCTTGCCGCCGGCCTCCACGAAGGTCTCGATCGTGCCGCCGAGATCGCGAATGAAGGTGACCTTGCCGGTGATCGCGCCGTTGCCGGGCGCGGTCAGGCGCACGTCCTCGGGCCGCACCGAAAGGATGCCGGACGAAAGGCCGGCCGGGAGGGCAAGACCGGCGACCGGACTGCCGAGAACCGAGGCGCCGGAGGCGTCCGCGGAGAAATCGATGAGGTTCGTCATGCCGATGAAGTCGGCGACGAAGGTATCGGCCGGGCGGCGGTAGATCTCGACCGGCGGGGCGGCCTGGCGAATCTCGCCGCCGTTCATGACCACCACGGTGTCGGCCATGGTCATGGCCTCGCGCTGGTCGTGGGTGACGACGATGGTGGTGATGCCGAGGCGCTGCTGGAGCTGGCGCAGCTCCACCTGCATGGCCTCGCGCAGCTTGGCGTCGAGCGCCGAAAGCGGTTCGTCGAGCAGGAAGAGCTTCGGCGAGATGGCGAGCGCGCGGGCGATGGCGACGCGCTGGCGCTGGCCGCCGGAGAGCTTCGCGACCGGGCGGTCGGCGTAACCCGTGAGATGGATCATCGACAGAAGCTCATCGACGCGCTTCTTCTGCTCCTCCTTGCCGACGCCGCGGATGCGCAGCGAATAGGCGATGTTCTCGCCGACCGTCAGATGCGGGAAGAGCGCCAGCGACTGGAAGACCATGCCGAGGTCGCGCTTGTGCGTCGGGACATGGGTGATGTCCGCGCCGTCGAGCCGGATCTCGCCGCTCGTCGGCAGGTCGAGGCCGGCGACCATGCGCATCAGCGTGGTCTTGCCGCAGCCGGACGGGCCGAGAAGGCAGACGAAGGTGCCGTGCGGCACGGTGAGCTGCACGTTCCTGACGGCCGTAAACGTGCCGAATTGCTTGGTGACGTTCTGAAGGGTCAGCCCGGACATTGGTTCTCCGCTCGGCGCGTTCGTTGTGATGACGCCCGGCCGCCGGCATATCGCATGCGGGCGGCCGGGCGGGCATTCTTCGATCGCAGGCTCTTATCAGCCGGCGATCATCTCCGTCCACTTCTGGTTCAGCCAGTCGGCCTTGGTCGTGTAGAGATCGTAGCGCGGGATGATCGGCTCGATATCGGACGACACGGCGGCGAATTCCTCGGCCGAAAGGTC